>CAJVCM010000001.1 GCA_910595815.1 Candidatus Thioglobus plumae
CTATGGTGGTTTAGATAATATAATAGATTTTTTTTAAATTAAATCACCATGTTAGTTGAAGTTGGACATTTTGCACTTATTCTTGCTTTGGCATTTGCGCTACTACAAGTCAGTTTGCCTACAATAGGCTTTATTAAGAATAACTCGGCATTAATGCAATTGGCCAAACCGTTGTTATGGGGGCAGTTTTTTTGGATTGTTGTTTCATTTGCAATCTTAATGAATGCCTTTGTTGTTGATGATTTTTCAGTCAAATATGTGGCCAATAATTCCAATACAGAATTGCCAGATATTTTTAAAATATCAGCTGTTTGGGGCGCACATGAAGGCTCTTTATTATTGTGGGCAATGATTTTGGCAGGCTGGAGTGTTGCGGTCTCAATCTTTTCTAAGCGCTTACCTAATGAAGTAATTAATCACATCTTAATTGTATTGGGCTTTATTAGTATTGGATTTTTGTTATTTTTATTAATGACATCCAATCCATTTGAGCGATTAGATATAGTGCCTTTACAAGGGCGAGAACTCAACCCTTTGCTGCAAGATTTTGGATTGATTATTCACCCGCCAATGTTGTATATGGGCTATGTTGGTATGGCCATCCCTTTTGCTTTTGTATTGTCGTCATTGGTTCGTGGTCAGTTGGATTCTACTTGGCTTCGATGGTCAAGACCGTGGACACTGATAGCCTGGGCCTTTCTAACTTTTGGTATTACACTTGGGTCTTGGTGGGCGTATTATGAGTTAGGCTGGGGCGGCTGGTGGTTCTGGGATCCGGTAGAAAACGCCTCTTTCATGCCGTGGCTAGTAGCAACCGCATTGGTACACTCTTTAAGTGTGAGTGAAAAGCGTGGTGCATTCAAACACTGGACAGTATTGTTGGCTATTTCTGGCTTTTCCTTAAGCTTGTTAGGTACATTTTTAGTGCGCTCAGGCATCTTAACTTCGGTACATTCGTTCGCTGCAGATCCTGCTAGAGGTTTGTTTATCCTGGTGTTCTTGATTATTGTGGTTGGTAGTTCATTGGCTTTGTATGCTTGGCGTGCAAATTTGATGCGCAGTAGCAATACATTTGCACCATTGTCTCGTGAAAGTGGTTTATTGATAAACAATATCTTGTTCGTCGCAGCAATGCTTAGTGTGTTTTTAGGCACGCTTTACCCACTACTGTTAGACTCACTAGGTCTGGGGAAAATTTCAGTAGGTGCGCCTTATTTTGATGCAGTATTTATACCTATTATGATTCCAGCGGTTTTGGTTATGGTGATAGGGCCATTTTTACGCTGGAAAAAAGATTCATTACAGAGGACGGGCGGGCTATTGAAAAAAGTTTGGGCCGGTGTCGCGTTATTGTTTGCAATCTCTATATTTTTGACTGACAATATTTTTGTTTTATTGGCAGTATTTTTATTTATCTGGATTGTTTTGCATTCACTGGTTTTGCTTGTTCAAAGGTTTAGTCAAAAGTCCAAACCAAGTACTGCATTCATCGGTATGATTTTGGCGCATATTGGTATTGCAGTTTTCTTGCTGGGTGCGACTGTAACAACACAATACGGTGTTGAAAAAGATATTAAGATGGAGCTTAATGAGACGGTTGATATTGAAGGCTATCAATTCACTTTCAAAGGTGTAGAGAGCTTTTCTCATCAAAATTATCAAGGCCATAAAGGCACGGTTGATGTTGCATATGATGGTGAATATATCGCAACGTTAAAACCAGAAAAACGCCAATATGTAACGGGCATGCCAATGACAGAAGCATCTATTGACCCATCTCTTTATCGTGATCTATATGTGGCACTTGGTGAATCTTTAGAAGGAGATGCTTGGAGTTTAAGGCTTTATTACAAGCCGCTTATTCGCTTGATTTGGTTGGGCGGGCTGTTTATTGTCTTTGGTGCTTTGTTGGCGGCATTTGATCGACGTTATCGTTTGCGAGTGAAATAATGAGTATGTATATATGGTTTACGCTAATGGCCAGTGTGTCAACTGTTTGGTTGATCTGGTTTTTACACCGTCCATTGCAAGGCAATGACTTCAATCTTCAAAAATCAAACATTGCATTAGGCAAGCAAAGACAAGTAGAGTTACAACAAGATTTAGAAAGAGATTTAATTGATGAAAGTTCTTTTGATCAAGCGCAAGATGAAATCACACAAACTTTAGCAATTGAATTAAATCAAACAACAAGCAGTCCTTATACGGGCAACAATAATCAAAAAAACCATGGATCATCTGTATTTGTTTTAATATTTTTGATGGTTTTTTCTTTTGCGGCTTATGATGCGTTGTCACCAGAAAAAAATGAGAAGATTGATTCATTAGAACAGCAAGTTGCATCATTGACTCTAGATGAGAGCCTGATCAAATTAAAGGATCATTTAGATAAAAACCCAGATGATGCCAAATCATGGCAAATACTTGGATTGACTTACTTTGAGTTAGACAACTTAAATGATTCGCTAAAAGCATATGAAATGTCTCACCAATTAGATTCAAATAATGTGAGGACATTGGTTGAGTATGCAACAACATTAGCACGCTTGAAAGAAGGGAGTTTTACTGGCAAGCCGACCGAATTGGTTGAGAAGGCGTTGGCTATTAACCCAAATTCAATTGATGCGATTTATTTAATTGGTCTAATTGCGGCCAACCAGCAAGATTTTGCTACAGCTGAAAAACAATGGAAGCAAGCCTTGATGCTATTGTCATTGACAGACCCTAATCGCCAATCCATTCAGCAAATGCTAGAACAAGTACAAAGCATAACGACACCAAGATCTCAATCCACCCAAGGCGGTTTGATGGTGGATGTAATTATTCCCGAGGCGCTTATGCGCGAACGTTCAGAGGGTGACTATTTAATGGTTTATGCCAAAGCTGCAACAGGCATGCCTATGCCTATTGCAATTGAGAAAATACGCCTAAAAGACTTTACTGGCAGGGTGATATTGTCAGATGATAATTCAGTAATGCCATCTCGTCTATTGTCACAAGCTAAGCAAATTATTGTGGTCGCAAGAATTAGTCAGTCAGGCAGTGCCATGAAACAGTCGGGAGATATAGATTTTGCTAGTGATCCTTTTGAGTTGGAAGGTACTTCCAGAGTTTCATTAGACATGACGCCTCAGACTGAGGAAGATAAGCCGTTACCTACTAAGGACAGTATTCAAAGTTTAGAGCAAAAGATTAAAGACGATCCAGCAGATGTTCGCTCGTGGGCACTATTGGGGTATTCTTATATATCTATTGGTAAAAATAAAGCGGGTATTGATGCTTACAACAAAGCTAGGGCGCTTAAGCCAGGCGATGTTAATTTACTCATTGAAAATGCTTCTGTGCTTGCGCAATTGCAAAATGATCAATTTCTAGGTGAGCCAATTAAGTTGATTAATCAAGTGCTGAAGCTTGAACCTAACAATGTTGAAGCGTTGTGGAGGCAAGGTTTGTATCAGTATCAGCAGAACGACATAGATACGGCTATTAACACTTGGGAAAACACATTGTCATTAATGCCAGGCCAGTCTTCCGCAAAAATTGCTTTAATGAAAACTTTGGTAACGGTTAAAGAGAGGCATTCAGAAATAATTCAGAAAGACGAGAAAGTAAAGCTTATAGTAAAGGTTGAAGTTGACCAAGCTATTTTACAAAATAAACTCCAGAGTGATGATTTTATTATGATTTATGTACGTGCAACTAGTGGTATGCCAATTCCAATTGCCATTGAAAAGTTACGTTTAAAAGATTTCAAGGGTCAAGTTGTCTTGTCAGATAACAATTCGGTCATGCCATCTCGTTTGTTGTCGCAGGCAGGTGAAATTATTGCGATTGCGCGTATTAGCAAGACAGGAAAAGCGATAAAACAAGTTAACGATACTGAAGTAAGAAGTCTGCCTTTTTCTTTGAAAAATACCGCTACAATAAGTTTAAATATTAAATAGAATTTTCCCTATGTCAGAAACCATTGAGCTTGCCAAGTTACTACTTTCTAAGCCATCTTTAACGCCACTCGACGAGGGTTGTCAGACATTGATGACTGATCGATTGACAAAGGCAGATTTTCAGATTGAGCAATTAAAATTCGGTGAAGTTGAGAATTTTTGGGCGCTACGTGGCAACACCTCGCCAGTGTTTGTGTTTGCAGGTCATACCGATGTTGTTCCTGTGGGTGAAAACTGGAAAACCGACCCATTTAGCCCAGAAATTATAGACGGCATGCTGTATGCTCGAGGTGCGGCGGATATGAAGGGCTCACTTGCGGCAATGGTTGTGGCGACTGAGCGTTTTGTTAATGATTTCCCAGACCATCAAGGCTCTATAGGATTTTTAATTACCTCAGATGAAGAGGGCCCATCAATTGATGGCACGGTTAAGGTTTGTAAGTATTTAAATGAAACAAGTCAAAAAGTCGATTACTGTTTAGTGGGGGAGCCTTCTTCAACCAGTCAATTGGGTGATGTGATTAAAAATGGGCGTCGAGGTTCGCTGAATGGTCGTTTGACCATTATTGGAAAACAAGGGCATATTGCCTATCCGCATTTGGCCAATAACCCGATTCACCTAACTGTGCCTGCGCTCGACGCTTTATGTAATGAGTTGTGGGATGAGGGTAACGAATACTTTCCTGCTACTAGTTTTCAAATCTCCAACATTCATTCCGGAACTGGCGTTACCAACGTCATTCCAGGAGAAACCGAAGTTGTATTCAATTTTAGATATTCAACAGAATCCACTCATGAAGGATTACAACAAAGAGTGTTGGATATCCTGGATAAACACGGCCTTAAATATAAACTTAATTGGGAGCATTCAGGCTATCCATTCTTAACACCTAAAGGTGATTTGGTTAGTAGCTGTGTGGATGCAATTAGAACTGTTAAGGGTCTTGATGCCGAACTATCTACTTCGGGAGGTACTTCGGATGGTCGATTTATTGCACCAATATTAAATGCTCAAGTGGTAGAATTGGGCCCCTTAAATGCAACCATTCATCAAGTTGATGAATGTGTCAGTACAAAAGATTTAGATGATTTAACCGATATCTATTATCAAGTTCTGAAAAATATACTTGCTTAATCCTCATGCGTTTTGACGTTATTACTTTATTTCCTGAAATGTTTTCAGCGATTCAAGATGAAGGCGTGATTGCACGCGGGATTAAAAAATCCTTATTATCAATCAATACTTGGCAACTTCGAGATTTTAGCGATAATAAACATAGAAATATTGATGACAAGTCTTATGGTGGTGGTGCAGGCATGGTGATGCAAGTTAAGCCAATACGTGATTGCATTAACAAAATTAAGCAATGCAAACCCAAGACAAAAGTTATTTATTTATCTCCGCAAGGCAAGAAGCTCACTCATAGGTTGGCCAAAGAGATATCAACATTAGATTCGATTACTTTATTATGCGGTCGTTATGAAGGTGTAGATGAGCGTGTGATTGAGCATGATGTTGATATGGAAATCTCGATTGGTGATTATGTGATTAGTGGTGGAGAATTAGCAGCCATGGTTTTAATTGATGCGGTCAGTCGACAAATTCCAGGTGTGCTTGGTAATCAAGATTCTTTAAATGATTCGTTTGCTAATGGATTACTGGATTATCCACATTACACCCGGCCAGAAGAAATTGATGACCAGATAGTGCCTGAAGTTTTACTCAGTGGTCATCAGGCAAATATCGATGCTTGGCGACAGTCCCAAGCCATTCAAAACACTCAAAAAAAACGCAAAGACTTGGTTGAAAAGTAGGGGGTTTTATTTTTGAAATTTCTAAACTATAATAAACTTTAATTGTTTGGCAATAGCGCAGAATATTGAATAAGTATATCTGCTAAATAAGTTACCCACGTAGGCGTTTTATTTTTAAGTTAATGAAAGCTTAATCAAGGGAGGGGAGTATGAAATTTGTAACAGCAATCCTTCGACCACATCAATTAGATGATGTGAGAGAAGCTTTATCAGATGCCGGTGTCACAGGCATTACCGTCACTGAAGTTAAAGGCTTTGGTCGTCAAAAAGGCCACTCAGAAATGTATCGTGGCTCAGAGTATCAAGTTGCTTTTTTGCCTAAAGTTAAATTAGAAATTGCAATTTCAGCATCGAAGCTCGATGGTGTGATAGAGGTGATTACCAATGTCGCCAATTCTGGCAAAGTAGGTGATGGCAAGATTTTTGTTAATAATTTAGAAAGAGTAATCCGCATTCGCACTGGTGAAATAAGTCAAGACGCTCTTTAAGTAATAAAAAGCTACAATTTTTAAGTTAAATTAAACCCAATCAAACTCTGATCTTACTTTGTTTTTAGCGGTTTTTTCACGCCTAAAAAATAGGTTTCGTATATAATCTTGGTAATTATTAGTAATATTTAATTTGATGCGTATTAATCACCCTTTAACTGGCTCTATGGTCGCCTTAATTACCCCGATGCTTGAAGACGGATCGGTAGATTTTGGTGCGCTCGAAGCTTTAGTTGAATTCCATATTAATGCTGGCACTCATGCTATTGTTTCTATGGGGACAACAGGTGAGTCGGCAACACTTAGCCACACTGAGCATGTTGAAGTCATGAAGAAAACGGTAGAATTTTCTAAAGGCCGAATCTCAATTATTGCAGGTACAGGAGCCAATTCAACAACAGAAGCAATTACACTGACTAAAGCTGCAAAAGAGATTGGTGCTGATGCTTGTTTATTGGTTACGCCATATTACAACAAGCCAACTCAAGAAGGCTTATATCAACATTATAAAGCCATTGCTAAAGCAGTCGATATTGACCAAATTTTGTACAATGTACCAGGCAGAACGGCAGTAGATTTATCAGTGGAAACTGCAGTGCGCCTTTCTTCTATTGATAATATCATTGGCATTAAGGATGCAACAGGTGATTTGGCAGTGGCTAAGGCGCTAATAGACCAATGCCCTAATGATTTCTTACTCTATAGTGGTGATGATGCTACAGCCATTGAGTTTATTTTAATGGGTGGTCATGGCGGTATTTCTGTGAGCGCAAATGTTGCTCCTAAAGCGGTTTCAGATGCTTATAATGCCGCTATGAATGGCGATCAGAATTCAGCAGAAACTATTAATTCAACATTAATTGGTTTGCACCAGCATCTATTTATTGAGTCAAATCCAATTCCAGTTAAATGGGCGTTATTTAAAATGAAAAAATGTGAAGGAGGTATTCGTCTACCACTCACCAAATTATCACAAGAGGCTCAAGCAATACTAGAGCAAGATCTATTATCATTGGGGGTTATATAAAATGTTGGTTAAATTATCAGGTGTTTTTCTCGTATTGTTTTTGAGTGGTTGTGTGTCGCTTGGTGGAAGTGATAAAACTGAAGAAGAAAAACAAAGAGAGGCTTTTATTGATAAGAAGATTAATTATTATTCAGATAAGACCGTTTCTTCTTTAGATGTTCCGCCAGACCTTACAACGCCTAGTTCACAAAAAGCATTTAAATTAAGTGAATATGTTGACAACGTTCAAGAGGATACAATTAGTTTTAATAAAAATGAAGCCGCCACTCAAGAGGAAGAAGAGTCGGCTAATATTTTAAAAACACCATCAAATATTAAAGTTAAAAAATCAGGTAAACGTCGCTGGTTAGTTGTTGATAAAAAGCCGGATGTCGTATGGGATTTATCAAAAAGTTTCTTGAAATCTCGTGGTTTTTCTATTAAGAAAATTAATAAAAAAATTGGATTGATAGAAACTGACTTTTTAGAAAATCACGCTGAGATTCCAGATGAAAGTTTAGGCATGATTCGTAGTTTTATTAGCTCCAAACTTAGCGCTTACGTTCTTCCTACAGTTGATAAGTATCGAGTGCGCCTTGAGCCAATGAACAATGGCAAAAAAACAGCCCTATATTTATCATTAAGCTCGATGGAAGAGGTGGTAACTAATTCTGGTTCAAAGGATGAGAACACCATTTGGCAAGCACGTCCTAAAGATCAGGGTTTAGAAACTACGATGTTGTATGAATTTATGGTCTTTTTAGGTGGGGATGAGGCCAAAGCAAGAGATCAGATTGTTAAAGCTAAAGAGCAAGAAAAAATTGCAGTGAGTCTAGCGCAAGGTGTTGGTGGTTATGCAAAATTAGTATTTAAAATGAATCAGTATGACACTTGGAGTAATATGGGTTGGGCATTAGATCAGCTTGACATCGACATTGAGGATACCGATATTAAAGAAGGTAGTTTTTATATTAAAGTCGTTAGAACGCAAGATCGAGGTATTCTCTCAAGAATTTTTGGCGACAGTGCGATTAAACAGTCAATCCAAATACTAGTGAGAGAAGTGAATAGCAATACAACTGAGGTATATTTTAATGACATCTCTGAAGAGAACGAAAAAGAGACTGCTGACTTTAGTCATGAGTTCTTAGGAAATATTGCCAAACAGTTCTAACAGCCTAAATGGCATTACCTTCATCAATTATTAATCAAATCATCCAGCAAGAAATTTTGTTGGATGATTTATCAGATGACGATTTAGCAAGTTTTTGTCAAACTGCCAATTTGACTTATCGGTCAGGCGAGCCAATTGTAAGTGATCAGGATTATGATTTCATTTATCTGCCTGCATTAAAACAAAGACTTCCACATCACCCTTTATTACAATCTGTTGAGCCTGAAGGGAAAGGCTTTTCTGAAGAAAAAGTATTGCTGCCAGAAGTAATGCTTTCCACCGATAAGGCTTATTCATGGGAAGAAATCAATAAATGGATAGGGCGATTAGAAAAATCTGCTGTTGAGATCGATCTAGAGCTGTCTTTAATCCAAATAAAAGCCACACCTAAATTAGATGGTTTTGCCGGCTTTGATGATGGTACTAGCCTATACACGCGTGGAGATGGAAAAAAAGGCAGTGATATTACCCGTGTATTTGATCGAGGCCTGCAGGTCTATAATGATTCTGGGCGTGGACAGGGTGCAGGCGAGATTGTGGTTAAAAAAAGTTACTTTGAGATGCATTTATCACAAAATTATGAATATCCTCGAAATTTTCAAGCCAGTTTAATTAAAGAAAAAGCACTAGATGTAAAAGCGCAACAAGCCATTTTGGATAAGGCAGCACTCTTTGTACCTTTTACGCAGCTACCTACTTGGTCAGGCGACATTGGTGAATTAAGTAATCAGTTTGAACGCATTGTAAAGAATGTGTTGTCTACCGTTGATTTTGATGTGGATGGCGTGGTATTTGAAGTGACTAATGACGACTTAAAAGTACAGATGGGTGCCAATCGTAAATTTCATCGTTGGCAAATTGCTTTTAAAGAAAATAAAGATAAAGCGCAAGTAACTGTATTAAGCGTCACCCCTCAAGTAGGGCGCACAGGAAAGATTACACCGGTGGCAGAGTTAGAGCCAACACAATTGAGCGGCGCTAAAATTATGCGGGTAACAGGCCATCATTATGGTTTGGTCAAAGAGCAAGGGTTGGGATCGGGCAGTGTGATTGAGCTCACACGTTCTGGACTAGTGATTCCAAAAATTAATCGTGTCTTGAAATCAGCGCCTGTTGATATTCCTGAAAATTGCCCAAGTTGTGGCGAGAAGTTACAATGGGAGTCTGATTTTTTGATGTGTGTCAATCATACATCTTGCCCTGCTCAAGTGATTGGCAAGATGGAATATTTTTTCAAAATATTGGCTAATAACGATGGCTTTGGTATTGCCACCATTGAAAAGCTTTACGAACATGGTATTCGTAAAATTTCCCAAATTTATTCATTGAATGAAAGTGATTTAAGCGTTATGGGTTTTGGTGACAAAACCAGTGCAAATTTGGTTAATCAATTAAAACGATCAACCAATGAGCAGATTGAAGATTGGCGTTTTTTAGCTGCATTTGGCGTGGGCAGATTGGGAATGGGTAATTGTGAAAATTTACTAAAATCAAATTCACTTGATGAAATATTTGAACTTGATTTGGAGCAGATATCTAACATTGATGGCTTTGCAGAGCTAACTGCGCAAATGATTGTAAATGGGCTGGGAATGATTAGATCTGAGTTTGATTTACTCAGTCAGCATCACTTTAATTTAGAAACGACAGTTTTGCAAAAAGATCTAACAGTATTTTCACATATTTTATTTGGAAAAAAAGTTGTTTTCACTGGCAAGATGAGCGTTGCTAGGGGGGAGATGCAAAAGCAGGCAAAATCTATTGGCATACAGATTACCTCTAGTGTGAACTCTAAAACAGATTATTTAGTGATTGGACAAAATGTGGGCCAGAAGAAAATTGAAGATGCTAAAAAATTCGACGTTAAAGTTATTACAGAACAACAATATCGAATTGAAATAATCAAATGAAAAGATTAAAGCAAGAAGCAACGAAATGATTTATATACATACATTATATTAATCTATAATCGTCTGTTAACGTTCAATTAGAACGTTTTTTAATATATATATAATAAGGGGGAACAAATGAAAATGTTAACAGCAATTATTAAGCCTTTTAAGCTTGATGATGTAAGAGATGCTCTTTCTGAGATTGGTGTTTCAGGAATGACAGCAACAGAGGTAAAAGGCTTTGGTCGTCAAAAAGGCCATACAGAACTTTATCGTGGCGCAGAGTACACGATTGATTTTTTACCTAAAGTAAAATTAGAAATCGCTCTTGCAGCAGACCAAGTAGAAGCTGCAATCAGTGCAATCAGTGGTGCTGCTAAGTCTGATGACGAAGGTAAGATCGGTGATGGCAAGATTTTTGTTACAAATTTAGAAGAGGTGGTCCGTATTCGTACGGGTGAAACTGGCTCTGTAGCGTTATAAGGAGGAATGTATGGAAAATACAATTTTAGAAATGCAATATGCAATAGACACTTTTTATTTTTTAATGATGGGTGCGTTGGTAATGTGGATGGCGGCAGGCTTCTCAATGTTGGAAGCTGGCTTAGTAAGAAGTAAGAATACAGCGGAGATTCTAACTAAGAATATCGGCTTGTTTGCAATTTCTTGTACGATGTACATGGTTTATGGTTACGATGTAATGTATGGCGGTGGCGTTATGCTAGAGGGAATTGAAGTGATTGCGAAAGATGCTACTTATGCAGCACCTTCTGACTTCTTCTTCCAAGTAGTGTTCGTAGCAACAGCTATGTCAATCGTTTCTGGTGCAGTAGCTGAGCGTATGAAGTTATTTGCTTTCTTCGCCTTTGCGATTGTATTTACGGGAATTATTTACCCAATGGAAGGCTCATGGACATGGAATGGCGCATCAGTGTTTGGCATGTATACCCTAGGCGACTTAGGTTTTGCTGACTTTGCTGGTTCAGGTATTGTACATATGGCCGGTGCAGCAGCAGCGTTAGCTGGTGTAATAGTGTTAGGTGCTCGTAAGGGTAAATACAATAAGGACGGCTCATCAAATGCGATTCCAGGTGCAAACATGCCTTTAGCAACGCTAGGTACATTCATTCTATGGATGGGTTGGTTTGGTTTTAATGGTGGTTCAGTATTAGCAATGGCAAGTAAAGAAAGTGCCAATGCAGTAGCAATGGTATTCTTGAATACTAATGCAGCAGCAGCTGGTGGTGTGATTGCAGCATTAATCCTAGTTAAACTACTATGGGGTAAGGCTGATCTTACGATGGCACTTAATGGTGCATTAGCAGGTCTAGTTGCAATTACAGCAGGTCCAGATACACCAACGGCTTTAGAGGCGACTCTAATCGGTGCTGTTGGTGGTATTCTAGTGGTGTTCTCAATCAATATGTTAGATAAGACATTTAAGATTGATGATCCAGTAGGTGCAATCTCTGTGCACGGTGTGGTTGGCTTATGGGGCTTATTAGCAGTGCCATTAACAAACTCAGGTGTATCGTTCAGTGGTCAGTTAGCTGGTGCAGGTACGATCTTTGTTTGGGTGTTTGGCACTTCAATGGTGTTATGGTTAGTTCTAAAAGCAATCATGGGTATCCGAGTTACTGATGCAGAAGAAGCAGAAGGCGTGGATATTACAGAGTGTGGTTTAGAAGCATACCCTGAATTCACAAAATAACCCTCTAAGAAAACTAAACTTAGTTTTAAAGCCTCGCGTAAGCGGGGCTTTTTTTTGTTCTAAATCCAGGGTAAAATTAACCAAATGAATATAGCATTGAAAATTATTTTAGTAGACAAAAATACTGGCCGTTCAGCCATGTTACGTCGTGCTTTACAAGACAAAGGCCATGAAGTGATTTGTCGTTTAGATGATAGTGCGAAGTTGCAAGACAGTAATGAAATGACACACGCAGATGTAGTGATTGTGAATGCTGATATTCCTGACGAAGAAGTGTTTTCAAATCTAACTGACATTAACAGAACTAAACCAAAACCAATTGTTATGTTTACTGAAGAGTCTAACTCTGAGATGGCAAGTTCAGCGATTAAGTCAGGCGTTAACGCTTATATTGTTGATGGCCTTGAAGAAAACAGAGTGCAGCCCATTATCGATGTGGCGATGGCGCGTTTTCGTGAGTTCCAAGCTCTTAAAGATGAATTGGATGCAACACGCAATCAACTCTCAGAGCGTAAAGCAGTAGAGAAAGCAAAAGGCTTGTTAATGAAACGTAAAAATGTTAGCGAAGATGAAGCTTATCAATCATTGAGAAAGATGGCTATGGATAAAAACAAGCGTATTGTTGATGTTGCAGAAAGTGTGATTAATGCTTTTGAATTACTAGATTAATTTAGTCTTTATCCAGCTTGTTAAATTCATCGTCGATTTTATCCATTTCGGCATCTAACGCTTCATCATCCCAATCTTCATCGTCTGATTCATCATTATGATCAGCGTCATTTTTTTGTGAGTCCTTTGAAGGCTTAGTTGGGTCGTTATCATTTATAGGCTCAGTTGGACTTTTCCTTTTAAACATCGGCGCAAAAATTAAGCCTGCTTCAAATAATAACCACATCGGAATAGCAATCAATACCTGGGAAATGATATCGGGTGGTGTGAGCAACATGCCTAATACAAAAGCACCGATAATGACATACGGTCGGTTATTCTTCAGCTTTTCAACTGTTGTAATGTTAAACATAATTAACAAAATAGTAGCAATAGGAACTTCAAAAGCCACGCCAAAGGCAAAAGAAACCTTAAGCACAAAATCTAAATAGTATTGAATATCAGGTGTGAAGTCGACAATACTTGGGCCAACACTGGACAAGAATCCAAATATAACAGGGAAAACCACGTAAAACGAAAACAAGATGCCTGCATAGAACAAAATAGTGGATGACACTATTAAAGGAACAATCATTTGTTTTTCATGCTTGTATAAGGCGGGCGCAATAAAAGACCAGATTTGAAACAATAAGTACGGCATTGCTAGATAGACTGCAAAGATCAGTGCCATTTTTAGCGGTGTTAAGAATGGCGAAATAACACCAATAGCAATAATGTTAGTGTCAGCTGGTAATACGTTGATTATAGGCGCTGCAATAAATCCATATACTTCGTTGGCAAATGGAAAAATACCAATAAATATCAATAGGATAGCAATGACTGAGTGTAGAAGTTTATCGCGTAGTTCAACCAGGTGCTGAACAAAAGTCATCTCTTCTTTTTTACGCTCTGAAGTCATGATTTTTTGTTATTGGCGTCGTTCTTAATTTGATTAAGCTCTTCTTTAGTCTCTTTCAAAATTTCAATGATGCTTGAATCTTTATCTTCTAGACTTAAGTGTTCTTTGAGTTTATCTGCTTCGATTTCATCGCCAATGTCTTCTTGAACTTTAGCAATGAATTTTTTGACTTTCCCAACGTATTGGCCAGCTTTTCGAGCGATAGCCGGCATTCTTTCGGGGCCGACCACAATCAAGGTGATGACACCAATTAAGGCGAATTCCCAAAAGCCAATATCAAACATGGTTTATTTTTCTTTCTTGCTTTTTTCTTTGACAACTTTGGCTTCAATGATGTCATCTTTATTGTCGATTTTTTTGTCTTCTGAGCCTTCTTTCATCGACTTTTTAAAGCCTTTAATGGCGCCACCAAGGTCGCCACCAATATTTTTTAAGCGCTTGCCACCAAAAAGTAGCAATACGATGACTAAGATAATAATCAGTTCAAATGGTCCTGGCATCATGTTTTCTCCTATTGTTTAGTTTTTCTATTGGCTTTTTCTTCCAAACCGGATAAGCCAAATCGTGATGATAATTCATCTAGTATTTTATCGATTTCTATGTCTTTGTGTCGTAGTAATACAAGCGTGTGAAACCACAGGTCTGCTACTTCATAGATGATTTTATTTTGATCATCGTCTTTGGCAGCTATAATCACCTCGGCAGACTCTTCGCCAATCTTTTTTAAGATTTCATCTAAACCTTTGACATACAAAGAAGACACATAAGATTCATCCGCATTGGCGGTTTTTCTATCTTCGAGTATTTTTTCTAATTTGTTTAATATATCATCCATAAATATCTTTTGGGTCTTTTAATACATCCGCAACACTCTGCCAATTATTATTGTCTAGTATTTGAAAAAAACAAGACTTTCTGCCAGTGTGACAAGCAATGCCGCCGACTTGTTCAACCTTAAGCAGGATAACATCATTATCACAATCTGTATAGATTTCTTTAATTAATTGTGTATGCCCCGACTCTTCACCTTTAAACCAAAGTTTTTTTCTAGAGCGAGAATAATAAACCGCTTGTTGTTTCTCAATCGTGAGTGCTAAGGATTCTTTATTCATCCATGCAAACATCAGAATTTCCCCCGTTTCAAAATCTTGGGCAATGGCAGGAATTAATCCATCTTTATCAAATTGTATTTGTTCTAATGCGCTCACGTGTTACAACAGTCTTTTGCTAAAATGATTGATTTTACCGCTAGTATTTGCTTACATGAAATTATTTACTTTATGCCTATTGCTCTCTATTAATGCTTTGGCTAATATCGGCAGTTTCACATTAGACAGTGAAAAAACTTTATATATTGTCGATGGTGACAGCATTAGTATGCAAATGCGCATTGCTGGTATTGACACCCCTGAAATTAATCAAAAATGTCGGAAAACAAAATTCAAAACCATTGATTGTGGTCGCCTGGCTAAGGATTATTTAAAGCAAGTCTTAAAAAATTTACCCGATAAACTGTTAATTGAACCTATTGGTATTGATCATTACAATCGTATTTTGGTCAAAGTATACAAAGATAATATCGATATTGGCAAGCTCATGGTGGAGGCAGGTATGGCTTATTCTTATAAAGACAACTACCGACAAGAAGAAGATTTAGCCAAAGCAGAGAAACTTGGTTTTTGGGGTTTTTACACCCCGCCAATTCAGCCCTATAAATGGCGAAAACTAAATCGCCGTTAATTACCTTAAGGTGACTAGCTCTTCAGCACTAGAAGGGTGAATTGCCACGGTATCATCAAACTGTTTTTTAGTCGCACCCATCTTAATAGCCACAGCAAAACCTTGTAGCATTTCATCAGCACCATGACCCATAATATGACATCCGACAATTTTCTCATCGCCACCTTCACAAACTAACTTGAGTGCTGTGGTGGTTTTATGATCTAACAAGGCGTCTGCCATTGGAGTGAATTCTGATTTGTAGATTTTGACTTTGTCGAATTTTTCATTCGCCTCAGCTTCAGTGAGTCCAATGGTACCAATCGGTGGGTGAGAGAAAACCACGGTAGCAATGTTATTGTAGTCAAGGTGACGATCAGTCATGCCGTTGTATAGACGATCAGACAGCCTTCTACCAGCCGCAATTGCTACTGGTGTGAGTGGCGCTCTACCAGTGGCATCGCCGAGCGCAAAAATATTATCAACATTAGTAACTTGAAATTTATCAGTTGGGATAAATCCTCTTTGATCACAATCAACACCGGCATTCTCTAATCCAAGATGCTGTGTCATTGGATTTCTACCGACTGCCCAAATGATTTGGTCAAAGCCAGAAAATTCCCCTTTATTAGTAACAATGGTTTTATCTTCGGTGACTTTATCAATTTGAGACCCGTGATGGATAGTAATACCGTGCGCTGTATAGTCCTTATCAAGTGCTTGTTGAATCATTGGGTCAAAACCTCTAAGCAATGTATCGGCACGACCAAATATTTCTACTTCTGACCCAAGTGCATTAAGCACACCAGCCAATTCCACACCGATATAGCCACCACCAATTACGGCTACTTTTTTAGGCAAATTTTCTAATTCAAAAAAACCATCTGAAGTAATGCCGTGCTGTGCGCCTTCGATATGTGGAACAGCGGGCTCACCACCAGGAGAAAGAACGATATGCTCAGCAGTGTATGTTTCACCATTAACAGAAACTGTATTTTTGTCGACTAATTTACCAAATCCATGAATGTAATCAATGCCTAAGTCTTCCAAGTACCCATCGTACCAAGTGGTAATACCTTTAATATAGTTATCTCTACCTTGTTTAAGTTTTTTCCATGAAAAATTTTTCACCTCAACATCAAAACCGAAGCCTTTAGCACTATTAATATGAGTAGCAGCATTGGCAGCAAACCACATGACTTTTTTGGGTACACAGCCAACATTTACACAAGTACCACCAATGGTTTTTACTTCAATGACCAAGCATTTTTTGCCATATTCACTAGCGCGTTCAACTGCTGATAATCCGCCTGAACCTGCACCAATTGCAATCATGTCATAATGTGTTGTCCTTCTAGAGGGTTGCTGTGTTTCGCTTGTCATTGTTATTCTCCTAATAACCAGCCTTAAGGCTGGCTTCAATAAATTTGTCTAAATTACCATCCAGTACATCTTGTGTGTTGGACGACTCTACTCCGGTACGTAAATCTTTAATGCGAGATTGATCAAGCACGTAAGAGCGGATTTGATGCCCCCAACCGATGTCAGATTTAGCATCTTCAAGCTCTTGATTTTCACTGTTACGTTTTTGCATTTCTAGCTCGTACAATTTAGATTTTAACTGCTTCATTGCTTGATCTTTATTGGCGTGTTGTGAGCGACCATCTTGACACTGAACTACGGTGTTAGTTGGTAGGTGTGTAATACGTACTGCTGAGTCTGTTTTATTCACATGCTGTCCACCAGCGCCACTAGCGCGATAAGTATCAATGCGGATATCGGTCTTGTTAATCTCAATATCAATATTGTCATCGACTTCGGGCGATACAAACACCGAGCAAAATGAAGTGTGGCGTTTGCCGTTGGCATTGAAGGGCGATTTTCTAACCAGACGATGAATGCCAATTTCACTACGCAGCCAGCCAAAGGCATATTCTCCATCGAAATGAATGGTGGCAGATTTAATACCAGCAACTTCGCCCGCTGACACCTCCATAAGTTTAACTTTGAAGTTGTGTTTATCACCCCAGCGCAAATACATCCTTAAAATCATCTCGGCCCAATCTTGCGCCTCAGTACCACCTGAGCCTGATTGAATATCTAGATAAGCAGAGTTAGCATCTAAGTCACCATTAAACATGCGTTCGAATTCCAGCCTTGCAATTGAAGATTCAATTTTACTTAAATCTTCAATAACACTATCAGCAGTATCTTGATCGTCTTCAGACTGAGCCATATCCAAGAGTTCTTTTGCATCTTCTAAAACAGCGTTTGCTTCATCAAAGGTTTGGCAAATTGATTCTAGTTTTGATTTCTCTTGACCTAAGGTTTGGGCTGTTTCTGGGTTAGACCAAATATCTGGGTTTTCCATCTCTAGCAAGACCTCTTCGAGCCTACCTCGTTTTTCTTCCAAATCAAGATGTACAGACAAAATAGAGGAGCGCTCTATTAAGTCTTCAATTTTTTGATAAGCGGGGGATAACTCCATAAACTGTATTTTAACTAAAGCATTACCGTAGAAACAAAAAAAGCCCCAAAAGGGGCTTTTTATCAAAGTAAGAGACTTACTTTCTAAGACCTAAACGAGAAATTAAATCAGAATAAGCAGTTGCATCATTACCTCTAAGGTAAGTTAGTAACTTTTTACGCTGAGAAACTAAACGTAAAAGGCCTCTTCTTGAGTGATGGTCTTTTTTGTGAGTTTTAAAATGTTCAGTTAAATGCTTAATACGAGCAGTTAGTAATGCAACTTGCACATTTGTTGAGCCTGTATCGTTAGCTTCTTGTTGGTATTCTTTAATAATAGATTGTGTATCAATTGACATAATTAGTTTAGGTAAAAGTAAATCAAAATTCAGTAAAGGGTTAATTATACGCTAATTATTTTTTTGATTCCACAGCTTGATTAAAAAATTAATAAAAAGAGGCTTCTTCATTGGGTCTGGTTTTAAAGCGCCTATGAATCCATAAATATTGCTCAGGTGCTTTTAGAATTTGATCTTGCAAAATTTGATTGGTTTTAGTAGCATCCTTTATTGCGTTATTACTCGGATAGTCTGTAAGTGGCGCATCAAAGCTCATGGTGTAACCCTTATCAGTACGGATAAAGAAATAAGGAATAACCACTGTATTTGATGTTTTTGCTAAACGCGCTGTTGCGGCAATGGTGGCAGTTTGGATGTCGAAAAAAGGCGCGAAAACTGAGTTGTTTTCACCTAAGTCTTGATCGGGTGCATACCAAATAGGTAGACCACTTTTTATTGTTTTCATCATAGTGCGCGTGTCTTTGGTTTTGATCATGGTTGCCCCATTGTTAACAAAGCCTTTGTGCATCGCTTCATCAAACAAGGCGTTATTTTGAGGGCGATAGATATTGGCAATTTTGTGTTTTAATAGCAATGCTCTCGAGCCCAGCATTAGTGGCATAAAATGAGCAGAAAGTATAACAATGCCTTGTTTTTTATTCAATGCATCTATTAAGTGGTGCTCATTATGAATAGTGATGAGTTGTTGTATTTTTTCGCTATTACCAAAATAAGCATTGGCTGTTTCAAAAAGAGAGATACCGATTGATTCAAAGTTTTGCTTTACTAGGTTTTCTACTTCAATCGAACTTTTATTGGGAAAACAGTGGGCAATGTTAATAAATGCAATTTTTCTGAATCGAGAAAGTAGCGGATAAAGCAGTCGACCAATGCCTGTGCCGATAAATATTTGTGCAGAGAAGGGTAATTTGGCACCTAATTTCATAAAGCCAATCAAAAACCAAGTTGGTATAAATTTAGGGTGATAAAAATTTTGTTTTTTCATTAAAATAGTTTTTATGCCTTATATCAGTCAAAATTTTATTGACGATTTACCTAATCAAATTGACATTGTCGATTTGATTTCTAAACGCTTATCGCTTAAAAAAACAGGCAGTGATTATCGCGCACCTTGCCCTTTTCATGGTGGTAAAAATCGTAACTTTGCCGTCAATAGCCACAAGCAATTTTATCACTGTTTTAAGTGTGGTGAGAGCGGTGGCGCAATTAGTTTTGTACAAAAATTTGACAATTTAGATTTTGTTGAAGCAATTGAAGTAATTGCTGGTGAATTTGGATTAAAGATTGAATATGATAGTAACACTAAGCCAGTTGATCCACGATTAGAGCGTTATCGAGAATTATCTCAAAAGGTGAGTGCATTCTATATTCAGCAGCTACGAAATTCTCCAGCAAAGGAAAAAGCGGTTAGCTATGCAAAAAATAGAGGCGTCAGTGGTGAGATTGCTAAGCGCTTCGAATTGGGCTTTGCCACACCGAGTAATAATGATCTATTAATAGAATTTGAAAAAAGTGAACAAGATACAAGCGATTTAAAATCATTAGGTTTATTAAAAACAGGCCAATACGGTGACTATGATTTTTTTCGTGATCGTTTAATGTTTCCTATTCATAATACCAAAGGCAAGGTGATTGCTTTTGGTGGTAGGGCGTTTGACAATAAAGCCAAGGCTAAATATTTAAATTCTTCAGAAAGTCCAATATTTTCTAAATCAAGAGAGCTTTACGGGCTCTATCATGCGCGTAAATATTCCCGCACAATGGATTATGTCTTGGTAGTTGAGGGTTATATGGATGTGGTGGCACTTCATCAGGCAGACTTTACCAAGGTTGTTGCGACGCTAGGCACAGCGACAACACCAGAGCATTTGCAAATATTAGCACGCACCACTAATACCATCGTCTTTTGTTTTGATGGTGATAATGCAGGGCGAGCCGCCGCTTGGAAAGCGTTAAAAATTGCATTACCAATCATTAAGGCTGGTCTGGTCATTAAGTTTTTATTCTTGCCTGATGGTGAAGACCCGGATACTTTGGTTAAAAAAGAGTCTACCAAGGCTTTTGAAGCACGCATTGACAAATCTCATACTTTATCAAAATTTTTATTTGACCATGTTAAAGCAGAAGTAGATTTTGATACCATTGAGGGAAAAACTTTATTTTTGGAGAAAGTCTCAGTATTGATCAGTCAAGTCAATTATGAAATTTACCAACAACAGTTAATTGATGGGGTTGCTCAAGTGGTTGGGCAAAGTGTTGACCAAGTTCAAGCTATTTTTAAACAACAGGCTGAACAAGTGATATCAACATCCTTTGACACGATTCCAGTTATTGACAATGAGCCGCAGATGCCTGATTTCTCAGATTTTTCTGATGATTATCAAGCGCCAAATCCAACCCCTCAAGAGAATAGCGCAGTTAAAGCGTTGATGTCTAGAATGATCAGTTTACTACTTAATTACCCAGTGCTTGCTGATGGCACAGTTGAAGTAAGGGTTAGGAATATTAAAAGATCAGAGGTCTTGTTAGAGTTGGTGCGCTCTGCACAAATGGATGAGGGAATCTCTCAAGAGGACCTAATTACACCTTTTCATAGTAAAGTTGGTATTTATGAACGCTTAAAGGAGTTATGCACATTGGTGCCACACTTAAGTGAAACACAGGCTAAAGATGAGTTTTTGTCTGCATTGACTGCGGCTGAGAGGCGCCAAGAAAGTGCCAAAATAAAAGGTGAAATTTCTAGTGCTGATACGCTCGAGGCGCAGCAAAAAATCATGGAGGGTATTCAAAAAGGTAAATCTAGATAGTGATCTATTTTTTTCTTATTAGTTTTAATGGATTGATCGTTACTTAAAATATTTTCCATTGCCACTCTAAATGTTATAGCTGCAGAATTCGACCCCTCACATTTTCCTCTATTGTTAGAGTTGTAATAATTGTAACATTTTTTAGGGTAATCCAATCTGACAGCCATGATATATTTTGGTTTTTTAACTGGTACAAATCCAGTGAAGAAAGTTCGTTTGGCGCCTTTCTTGTTGTAAGATCCGTTAACGACCATTTCCGCCGTGCCTGTTTTACCCGCCACATCATAACCTTTGATTCGTGCGCGATAACCAGAACCTTTCCATGTGACGACAGCATCCAATAGTTCAGCAATTCTATAGGTCGCTTCTTTACTAAAAACTTGTGTCATTTCATCAGGTGTAATAGCGTTTTTTAGCAATTTCAATGGGGGCACGGCACCTTGATTGGCAAAGACTAAATATGCTCTTGCTAGCTGCGCCAGGTTTGTCTCCATCGGTCCATGACCAAAAGACAGTGTTCGTTTATCAGCAACCCCCCAAGATTCAAAGTACCTTAAAGAGCCAGAATTTTCAATACTTGGTATTAGACCGAGTGAGCGTCCAAATCCAAGCTTATTCCACGTATTGTACATGTCTTCTTTATTTAGTCTTTCAGAGACGTTGACAGTTCCTAGGTTGTGTGACTTTTGTAAGATCTTCTTAATTGTCATTTGTTTATATTTTCCATCAGGTTTGATATGGCCGATTCGCTTAGTAACATCAATTAATTCATCTTCAGTAGCTTTAATCTTCCCTTGGTCAAGCGCCAAAAGCATGGTAAATGGCTTCATGGTTGATCCAGGCTCTACTTTATCTGAAAGTACACGATTACGATAATTTTCAGCATTGTAGGTGGATTTGTCATTAGGATCATCTGCAGGATAATTAACCATAGCTAAAATTTCACCATTTGGCGCCAGTATGATTGCTGATCCAGAATCGGCATCATGATAGTTGACTGATTTTTTAATAGCAGTGTATGCATGGTATTGAATATTAGAGTCGATAGTTAGCTCTATATTTTCCCCGTGTTTTACCTTGCTGGTCATGATAGGGTTAAAGTACGATCCTTGAGACTCTTGGTCAAAATTTAATTGCAGTATGCCATCTTGACCAGCAAGAATATATTCAAATTCACGCTCAATTCCTTCTGCACCTTGTTTGTTATGATTAATCCGTCCAAGCAAGGGTGCTAATGATGCGGATTTTGGATAATATCGTCGCGTATCTTCTTCTAATGCAACACCATTTATTTTTCTTTTCTTGCAATCAGTGCTAGATATATAGATAGGCTCATTTTTTTTGATATTTATCATGACTAGAGCACGATCAAATAAACTGAGCTTGACTTTTTTTTGTTTTGTTGTACAGATTTTTAGTTTGATTTTTGTAAGGTCTTTAAGGTTTTTAAGAACTGCACTGGTTAGTTCTAAATTTTTTCTAATAATGAGGTATTTTCTGCCCGTCTTGCCATTTAGTTTCTTGGTAATAGCTGAGCGTAATTCTTTTTCTGGCATCTCAAGAGCTTCCGCTAATTTGGGAATGAACTCTGGTTGCACCTGGGTTGGGTCTAAGTTTACTTTTTTTAAGATAAGATTACTGGCCAGCACATTGCCATTCCTATCCAGTATATCTCCTCTACGGGCTTTATTTAGAACTTCGTCAACCGCCTGTTTATTGCCTTTTTCTTGTATAGATACATCGCCTGCATGAAGTTGGTTGATAGTTACAATGCGATAACCAAAAACAATTAAAAACAAGACAAAAAAGTATTTAATGAAGCCTTGTCTATACCAGTAGTTTTGTACTCTTCTAGAGACAATAGAGGTAGAGATTTTAAGAAGTTTCTTTTGTGTCACAAGAATTTTCTCTCTTTTAGTTGTGGTATTTTCATTTGTAGCTCTTCAAGTGCACTCTCTTGGATTTCTTTGCCACTTATTTGTTTAGAATGCTCAGTTAATAGTTGTTTATGTAATGCCATCATTTGCTGGTTTTCAACTTGAACTGCGTTATATTTATGATGCAAAAGATAATTTTGATGATGCCAACTTACCGTATAAAAAGACAAGATAATAGTGCTAATAATCAATACCATGTTGAGTTTAGCAACATAGTTGAGACGGTCTAGCATGGAGTGGCGTCTAAAGTGGTTCTTTTCGCTATTCTCAATATGGCACTTCTAGAGCGTTTGTTATTTTGCACTTCTACTTTACTGGCAAATTGCTTGCCCAAATCTTTAAATAAGGTTTGCTGAATGTCACTATTCATCACCGGCAACCCTTTAGGTAATTGCTTTTGTTTAGAGTGTTTTTGAATGAATTGTTTAACAATTCGATCCTCAATAGAGTGAAAGCTAA
>CAJVCM010000002.1 GCA_910595815.1 Candidatus Thioglobus plumae
AGACCGTTGTGTGCGTCAAAATCACCATACTGATAACCCAACTCAATTAGATAATTATTCAGTAGTTGAAAGTGCTGCGATTCTTCAAAAGCAACCTTAATCCAGTCTTGGTAGTAAGCATTAGGCATGTCTTGAAATCGATACACAGCATCCAGTGCTAAATTAATAGCGTTAAACTCAATATGACAAATAGCGTGAATAGTCTTAATAAATCCGAGGTCAGACTTGTCTCTTTTGGGGATAGACTGAAATCTAACTAAGTTGGGTTTTTCTGGCCTACCCGGTGTTTTAACAGAGATGATAGGATGCTTGGCCTGATAATTAAGATCTGACTGATTTTTTAACGTGTGAAGCTGGTTAACCAATTTAATTTTGTCAGTGATTTTGTGACACATTAAAGCATTAAATGCTAATTCAAAGGCGTTCATATTTTCCAATATTAATACCGCCAAGTTTCCAATCACCAACCTGAGTACGAATAAGCCTGAGCGTTGGAAAGCCAACATGTGCTGTCATGCGCCGAACCTGTCGATTTTTACCCTCAGTAATTTTTAGCTCGATCCAAGAGGTGGGAATGTCTTTTCTTACTCGTATCGGAGGGTTTCTCCCCCAAATCCAGTCAGGCTCATTGATGATTATAGCTTTGGCAGGCTTAGTTAGGCCGTCTTTAAGCATCACACCACGACACAGCTGTTCAATGGCCTCTAGTGTCATTTGTCCATCAACTTGCACAACATAGGTTTTTTCTTTATCGAATTTTGGGTGTGAAATCTTATGTTGTAGTTTTCCATCATCAGTAAGAACAACCAGGCCTTCTGAATCTTTGTCTAATCGCCCTGCAGGATAGATGTTTTTAATTTCAATATGCTGAGACAGGTTTTTATCTTCACCACTAAATTGACACAATACGCCAAAAGGCTTGTTGAACAGGACAATATTATTAGCCATAAATCTGCTTGGCTCGAGTGACAAAAGCATCAAGCTGAGAATTAGCAATAGAGGTAAAAATAGGGGCAATAGCCATATCAACAATCTTAGAAGAAAAGTTAAATTCTAATTCTAACTCGACTTTACAAGCACTATCACCCAATGCGCTAAATATCCAGACTCCACTAAGATGGTTAAAAGGTCCGTCTTTGAGCTTCATGTCAATGCGTTGATTGATTGTTAGACTGTTAACCGTGGTAAAAGTTTGGTTAAAAGCACTTTTTTTAATACTCACCGAAGCGGTAATCTCGCCATCAGTTTGATTTAAAATAGAGGCGGATGAACACCAGTTGAGAAATTCAGGATAGTCATTGACTTGATTAACCAGTTGATACATTTGTTCACAAGAGTAGGGCACAATCGCACTTTTAGAAATATGATGCATGGGTAATATCAGTCAGTAACTATTATGAGTAAGAAATCCAAAAAAACTAAATCAAGTTCAAATACGATAGTCGTTAATAAAAAAGCACGACATGACTATTTTATCGAACAAAGTCTCGAAGCAGGTCTCTCTTTAGAAGGGTGGGAAGTTAAAAGCCTGCGCGATAACAAAGTACACATCAAAGAAAGTTATGTTATTTTGAAAAACAATGAACTATTTTTATTCGGTGCGCATATTACACCTATGGCAAATGCATCAACTCATGTCAATCCTGATCCAACACGCACGAGAAAATTACTATTAAATCGCTTAGAAATTAATCGAATTAAAGATAAAATTAACCAGAAAGGTGCGACCGTTGTTCCGCTTAAATTATATTGGAAAAGAGGCAGGGTTAAGCTTGAAATTGGAGTGGCTAAAGGAAAAAAAGACCATGATAAGCGTCAAGATATTAAGGCTAAAGATTGGCAAAGAGACAAGCAAAGAGCTATGAAAGAGAACAATAAGTAAGGCTAATTTTTTTTTGTAATTTGTTGATATAGTTCAAATATTTCCCTTATAATTGATTCTGCTGAATGTTTGGGGGTTCGCGACAATTGATTTTTAATTCTAAATTTCTTACCTCCTTTCGTATTAAACCTTTAGCATTTGGTATTTTTAAATAAACCCTTGAGGAGAAGAAATGAACAAATCAGAATTAATTGATGCAATAGCATCAGCAGCAGACCTTTCTAAAGCAGATGCTGGACGCGCACTTAACGCAACAACAGATGCGATTACTGGCGCTATGGCTAGTGGTGATGGCGTACAGTTAACAGGCTTTGGATCTTTTGTTGTTAGAGATCGTGCAGCACGCACAGGTCGTAACCCACAAACAGGTGCATCTATCCAAATTAAAGCTTCTAAAGTGGCTGCTTTTAAAGCAGGTAAGGCATTAAAAGAAGCAGTAAATAGCTAAGATTATTACTGTTTTAATAAAAAGCACCTTCGGGTGCTTTTTTTATGTCAGAAATAAAACTCGAACTAAGTTAAAATATATACTATGTTTTATAAAAAATTTATGTTGGTAGCACAGCCTTGTCTGTGCTATTTTTACTTATGAAAGACACTATTAATCTACTTAACCTTACTCAAGAGGCTTTAAACAATTTCTTTGCTGAATTAGGCGAAAAACCTTATCGAACCAAGCAATTAATGCAGTGGGTTTATCATAAAAATCAGCTTGATTTTGATCAAATGCTAAATCTGAGTAAAGGCCTTAGGGAGCAATTAAATCAAGTAGCAACTTTAGAGTTACCTGCTATTGCTAAGCAAAATTTTGCACTAGATGGTGTGATTAAATGGGTTATCGATTTGGGAAATGACAATCATATTGAAACTGTTTTTATTCCTGAAAAAGACCGTGGCACACTTTGTATATCATCACAAGTTGGCTGTGCTTTAGCTTGTACTTTTTGTTCAACTGGCGCACAAGGTTTTAATCGTAATTTATCAACAGCTGAAATTATTGGTCAGGTTGTGATTGCTCAACAATATTTAAGTAATAAAGGTAAGCGCATCTCTAATGTGGTGTTTATGGGTATGGGAGAGCCATTACTAAATGAAAAAGCAGTTTACGATGCCTGTGATTTGCTTTTAGATGATTGGGCTTTTGGTTTATCACGACGAAAAGTGACCATCTCAACCTCAGGTGTTGTGCCAGCAATGTTGCGCATGGCAGATATAACACCCGTCAGTTTAGCTGTTTCACTGCATGCGCCAGATGACACTTTGCGTGATGAGTTAGTGCCAATAAATCAAAAATACCCTATTGAAGAATTGATGGCTGCTTGCCAAAACTACCTAACTGCGGGCACTCAAGAGCGACATATTTTGTTTGAATATGTGATGTTGGAAGGGGTTAATGATAGTATTCGTCAAGCTAAACAATTAGCAAAATTACTCAAAGGTGTCTCGGCTAAGGTTAATTTAATTCCTTTTAATCCTTTCCCAGAAAGTCAGTATA
>CAJVCM010000003.1 GCA_910595815.1 Candidatus Thioglobus plumae
TTGAAAATTTTAACTCGAGTTTAGGCTTGCACCATAATGTGATTACATCTCAAGGTATGGGTGATATTAGAGGGCTACCTTTTATTATCCGTATCAACCCAGACAATCAAGATTCAGATATATTTAGTGTCGAGCTTATTCATAAAGAAAGTGATTTTAATCTTTATATTGCAAAAAATACAAATCGGCCTTGGCAAGTAAATGTTGTTTCTAATAGTTTTGAGGGTGAATTAGAAGTTACGCAAGAAGAGTCACTGTTTGTCGTTGATATTTTAAATTTTGAAATGTTATCAACTGGGGCGCTAGAAGGTGATTGGGATATCAGACCAGAGGATTTTCCAAAAGATATGTATGTAAAATCTCAGAATATATCGATTGGTGCATATCAATTACCAGATATTCAAGTGCGCCTGGCTTCACAGGATGATGTTTTAATGATCAACAACTTGCAGCTTGAAGGTGTTGGTGTCAATCAAGAATTATTAAATTTTAATGGTGCTTGGTACCCGGGTGATAAGACCAGTTTGAAGGCGACAGCCCAAGGTCAGAAGTTATCAGATTTCTTAAATAGGCTTAAAATCAACGAAAGAACTAAGGGCGGTGAATTTGAATTTGATGTGCGTTTATTTTGTCAATGTGCGCCTTGGAATATGGATTTTAAGAATATTACAGGCCTAATAGAGATGAATGTAAAACAAGGGGTGTTTACTAACAAAGATCCAAATCTTGGTCGAATATTGTCATTACTGAACATTAGGTCTGTTGCTAAACGCTTAAGAATGGATATGAGTGATTTGACAGACAAAGGGTTTGCATATGATGATATCCAAGCGCGTTTGACTATTGGTCAATCATTGGCAATCATTGACCATTTTGAACTTAGTTCAACTTCAAGTAAAATACAATTAACTGGCCAGAGTGATATTGTTGAAAAAACCTATGATTTAAAGGCGAAAGTGCGACCTGCAATTGGTGATGCGATACCCGTTGCCACTTATTTGGCTGGTGGCGGTTTAGCAGGTTTGGGTGTTTGGTTGGCTGATGTTGCCTTATTCAAAGGAAAAATATTAGATTCTATTGTTGATGAAATGGTTGAATTTAAGTATAAGATTACCGGATCGTGGGACGATCCAATTATAAAATAACTTATGATCGAACAATTATTAGATGACCATCATCTGAATCAAGAAAAAATTACGGATCTTTTATCTTCTCTAGCGGTGAAGGGGGTGGATTATGCAGATTTATATTTTCAGCATTCAGTGGCTGAATCTTGGTTTTTAGAGGAAGGCATTGTTAAATCTGGTACTTATCATATTAGCCATGGTGTTGGTGCACGAGCGGTTAAAGGCGAGCAAACAGGCTTTGCTTATTCAGATGATTTAAACGCTAAGGCGATTAATCAAGCAGTGGATTTTGCTAAAGGTATTTCAAAACACAAAGCGCCGCAGAAAATTCAAACTTTTCAATCAGTACCGCTAATAGCCAAATACAGCGGACTCAGCCCATTAGGCAGTTTAACTTCAGAAGAGAAAGTTGATTTACTCAAGTTGATTGATTCCATTGCCAGAAAAGAACCGAAAGTAAAGCAAGTCAGTGCCTCTTTATCAGGCGCTTATACCGAGGTGTTAATTGTATCAACCGATGGCGTTTATCAAAAAGATTATCGGCCGATGGTACGCGTCAGTGTCAGTGTGATTGTTGAACACGATGGCCGAATTGAATCAGCCTCAAGTGGTGGTGGCGGTCGATATGATTATCGTTATTTCATTGATCACAACTTGGCTGAAATTTACACTCATGAAGCCATTCGACAGGCATTAGTAGCCCTGAAGGCAAAGGGTACACCCGCAGGTAATATGCCAGTGATATTGGGCCCGGGTTGGCCAGGTGTGTTGTTGCATGAGGCTATTGGGCACGGCTTAGAAGGTGATTTTAATCGTAAAGGCACTTCGGTATTTACCGGGAAAATTGGCGAACAAGTGGCCAGTGAAAAATGCACCATTGTTGATAATGGTACGCTGGCTAATCGACGTGGTTCTTTAACCATAGACGACGAAGGTACGCCAACACAAAACACCACCTTGATTGAAAACGGTATTTTGAAAGGTTATTTATTTGATAAATTAAATGCCGGATTGATGGGTGAGAAATCCACAGGCAATGCCAGACGTGAGTCTTATGCGCATATCCCCATGCCAAGAATGACCAATACTTACATGCTAAATGGCAAAGACTCTCTAGAAGCAATGATCGCCTCAGTTGATGATGGATTGTATGCGGTGAATTTTGATGGTGGACAAGTTGACATTACTTCGGGTAAATTTGTATTTTCAGCAAATGAAGCTTATTTAATTAAGAATGGAAAAATAACCACGCCAGTCAAAGGAGCAACGTTGATTGGCTCGGGCGATGAAGTGCTGAAGAAAATATCGATGGTGGCAAATGATCTCAAGTTAGACTCAGGCGTTGGTGTGTGCGGAAAAGATGGCCAATCTGTACCGGTTGGCGTGGGGCAGCCAAGTTTGAAGATCGACCAATTAACGGTAGGCGGCACAGAAGTAGACGCATAAATTGTGCTGAAATATATTTTGTTATTTGTTCAACATTAGATATAATATTTGACTTCTATCAAGGAGAAAGGATTAGGTGTTAGAAAACTATCTACCTATCATGGTTTTTATATTTTTAGGCATTGCATTTGGCGTTGGCCCAATGTTAATTGGCTATTTATTAGGACCTAGCAAACCAGACGAAGAGAAAAATTCCCAATTTGAGTGTGGTTTCCCCGCTTTTGATGATTCTCGTATGTATTTCAATGTGCGTTATTATCTAGTCGCTATTTTATTTATTTTGTTTGACTTAGAAGTGGCTTTCGTTTTTCCTTGGGCGGTCGTTCAGTCTGATCTTGGTTGGTTTGGCTTTATTAGCATGAGTATCTTTTTATTTTTATTGGTGGTGGGCTTTATCTTTGAATGGAAGAAGGGTGCACTAGAGTGGGAATAAGGATTATTTAGTATGGCAATTGAAGGTTTAATGAAAGAAGGCTTTGTTACCACGTCGTTGGACAAGGTAATTAACTGGGCAAGAACGGGTTCTTTGTGGCCAATGACATTTGGTTTGGCTTGTTGTGCAGTAGAGATGATGGAAGCCGGGTCTTCGCGTTATGATCTTGACCGTTTCGGTATTGTTTTTAGACCAACCCCTAGGCAGTCAGATTTAATGATTGTGGCAGGTACACTTACCAACAAAATGGCGCCAGCACTTAGAAAAGTTTATGATCAAATGCCTGAGCCAAGATGGGTAATTTCCATGGGTTCTTGTGCAAATGGTGGTGGTTATTACCATTATTCTTACGCGGTTGTACGTGGTTGTGACCGTATTGTGCCGGTTGATGTGTATGTACCAGGCTGTCCGCCAACAGCAGAAGCGTTGCTTTATGGTATTTTACAACTTCAAGAAAAAATTCGTCGCACCAACACCATTGCGAGAACTTAATGGAAGATTTAAAAGAACAACTAATTGAAGAGTTTGGTGAAGATAACCTGGTTGAAGCTTTTGGTGAGCTCACTTTAACGGTTGATTCTAGTGACATTATTAAAACTTGCCTTAAGCTTAGAGATTTTTACTCATTCGATACTTTGATCGATCTATGTGGTGTTGATTATTTAACTTATGGCCAGTCTGATTGGGATGCTAATGCCAGCTCTTCAGGTTTTAGTCGAGCACGTGAAGCGCAAAACGATGAAGATAGACACGAAAAACGTTTTGCCGTGGTTTATCACTTACTCTCGGTGAGTAAGAATTACCGATTACGGGTTAAGTCTTACGTTGACGAGGCAGAGCCTATTATTAAATCAGTGACTGATATTTGGGCATCAGCTGATTGGTATGAGCGTGAAGCTTTTGATTTAATGGGTATCTTATTTGAAAACCACACTGATTTACGTCGTATTTTGACAGACTATGGTTTTGTTGGACACCCACTACGCAAAGACTTCCCAATGATTGGTGAGGTTGAAATGCGTTATGACGAAGACTTGGGCCGCGTGGTTTACGAACCTGTGAGTATTGAGCCAAATGTTAATGTACCTAGAGTAATTAGGAAATAAGATGGCTGAAATTCGTAACTATACTCTTAACTTTGGCCCTCAACATCCTGCAGCGCACGGTGTTTTACGCCTTATTTTAGAAATTGATGGTGAGGTGATTGAGCGTGCAGATCCACACATTGGCTTACTTCATCGTGGTACTGAAAAATTAGTAGAGTCTAAGCCATATAACCAATCTATTGGTTATATGGATCGCTTAGATTACGTTTCAATGATGTGTAATGAGCATGCTTACGTGATGGCAATTGAAACCATGCTTGAACTTGAAATACCTGAGAGAGCAAAGTACATTCGTGTGATGTTTGATGAGATTACTCGTATTCTAAACCACTTAATGTGGCTAGGTACACACGGACTTGATGTGGGTGCGATGAGTATTTTCTTGTACGCTTTTCGCGAGCGTGAAAAGTTGATTGATTGCTATGAAGCGGTATCAGGTTCACGTATGCATGCAACGTATTATCGTCCAGGTGGTGTTTACCGTGACCTTCCAGATAAGATGCCTCAGTATTTAGAGTCAGATTTCCGTACTGAGAAAGAGTTGAAAGCAATGAACGAGAACCGCCAAGGTTCGTTGTTAGATTTTATTGCTGATTTTGTTAAAGAATTCCCTAAGAGTATCAAGCAGTACGATGACTTGCTAACGGATAACCGTATTTGGAAACAGCGTTTGGTTAATATTGGTATTGTTTCGGCTAATCGTGCCAAGCAGTTAGGCTTTACTGGCCCAATGCTTCGAGGCTCTGGCGTAGCTTGGGATTTGAGAAAAAATCAGCCTTATTCAGTTTATGACCAATTAGAGTTTGATATCCCAGTAGGTGTTACCGGTGATAGTTACGATCGTTATCTAGTGCGCATGGAAGAGATGCGCCAATCTAATCATATCATTGAACAATGCGTTGGTTGGTTGCGTCAAAATCCAGGCCCAGTCATGAGCGATGATCACAAAGTTGCGCCACCGAGTCGTGTTGAGATGAAAGACGATATGGAGTCACTCATTCATCACTTTAAACTCTTTACAGAAGGCTATTGTTTGCCAGCAGGTGAAGTTTATTCTGCGATTGAGCACCCTAAGGGTGAGTTTGGTATTTACTTGATTTCAGATGGCGCGAACAAGCCGTATCGCGTTAAGATTAGAGCGCCTGGCTTTGCGCATTTAGCTGCCATGGATGAAATGGCAAGAGGACACATGTTGTCTGATGTGGTAACCATTATTGGTACACAAGACATTGTATTTGGCGAGATAGACAGATGATTTCAAATAAAGCAAAAAAACAAATCGATGCTTGGGTAGTAAAATATCCAGAAGGACATCAAAGTTCTGCAGTAATGGAGGCATTGAAAATCGTCCAAGCTGAGAACGACAACAGATTAACATCCGATACCATTCAAGCGGTGGCAGACTATTTGGCTATGCCAGGTATTGCGGCAGCTGAAGTGGCGACATTTTATGAAAATTACAATCATAAGCCGGTGGGTAAGCATACCATTCGTTTCTGCCATAATATTTCATGCATGCTTAATGGCTCAGATGAGTTGATCACACATTTAGAAAATAAGCTAGGCGTTAAGACCGGTGAAGTAACCCCTGACGGTTTAATTAATGTTAAAAAAGTAGAATGTTTGGGCGCCTGCGTTGGTGCACCAATGTTTCAAATTGGCGACCAGTATTATGAAAATTTAACCGCCGATAAAATTGACGAAATTGTGGATGGTCTAAAATGAATGAAGTTTGTTTTAAAAACTTAGATCAAAAAGATCCGTGGTCGTTAAAGACATACGAGGCAAGCGGTGGTTATTCCGTTTGGCGAAAAATCCTAAAAGGCGAACTCACGCCTGAACAAATTATTGACGAATTAAAAACTTCTGGCCTACGTGGCCGCGGCGGTGCGGGTTTCCCAACGGGCCTTAAATGGAGTTTTATGCCGCGCAACGCCAACATGCAAAAATATGTGGTGTGTAATTCTGACGAAGGCGAGCCTGGCACCTGTAAAGACAGAGATATTTTAAGATTTAATCCGCATTCTGTTATTGAAGGTATGGCAATTGGTGGCTTTGTAATGAATGCAACCAAAGGTTATAACTACATTCGTGGTGAATTCATGGAGCCGTTTTATCGCTTTGAAGATGCGCTAAAAGAAGCCTACGATGCAGGCTTACTCGGTGACAATATTGATGGTAGCTCAGTGAGTTTTGATCTATACACGCACTTAGGTGCAGGCGCTTATATTTGCGGTGAAGAAACAGCACTTCTAGAATCACTTGAAGGTAAAAAAGGCCAGCCAAGATTCAAACCACCATTCCCAGCGAATATCGGTTTATTTGGTATGCCAACTACGATTAACAATACGGAAAGCTTTGCTTCTGTTCCAGATATACTTGCAAAAGGTGGTCAATGGTTTGCCGATATTGGCGTTGCGAATTCTGGTGGTTGTAAATTATTTTCTGTCACTGGCCATGTAAACAAACCAGCAAATTTTGAAGTACCAATGGGGTTGCCTTTTAAAGATTTGTTAGAAATGGCAGGTGGTATTCGCGAAGGTAGAACTTTAAAAGCGGTGATTCCAGGTGGATCATCAACCCCAGTGTTAACAGCAGAGGCGGCTATGGCAATGACCATGGATTATGACGGCATTGATAAAGCGGGCTCTATGTTGGGTGCGGGTTCAGTAATCATAATGGATGACTCAACTTGTATGGTTGAGACGTTGACGCGATTGGCGCATTTTTATTACGATGAATCTTGTGGTCAATGTACACCGTGTCGTGAAGGCACAGGTTGGTTATACCGTGTGCTAAAACGCATTATGGACGGTAATGGAAAGGCAGATGATATTGACTTGCTAATGGGTGTTCAAGATAAAATTATGGGCAACACAATTTGTGCGCTGGGCGATGCCGCGGCAATGCCGGTTGAAAGTTTCCTTCGATGTTTCCGTGAAGAGTTCGAATATTATATCGAACACGGCAAGAGTATGGTGAAAGGGTAATAGGTAGAATAGATGGCTGATATTGAAATTGAAATTGACGGTAATAGTATTAATGCCAAAGCAGGTGAGATGCTTATCACGGTTACTGACAGAGAAGGCATTAGTGTGCCGAGATTTTGTTACCATAAAAAATTATCAATAGCGGCTAACTGCCGCATGTGTTTGGTGGACGTTGAAGGTGCGCCAAAGCCACAACCCGCATGCTCTACGCCAATTGCCGATGGCATGAAAATCCACACACAGAATGAAAAAGCCAAGGCTTCGCAAAAAGCAGTGATGGAGTTTTTATTGATTAACCATCCGCTAGATTGTCCGATTTGTGACCAAGGTGGTGAGTGTGAGTTACAAGATGTTGCGATGGATTATGGCTCAGACGTTTCACGCTTTACTGAGGGTAAACGTATTGTGGCTGATAGTGATATTGGCGCACTGATTCAAACAGATATGACTCGATGCATCCACTGTACGCGCTGTGTACGTTTTGGTGCTGAAGTAGCCGGTATTATGGAAATGGGTGGCACAGGTCGTGGCGAGGATATGAAGATTGAGCCATTTTTAACTGAAGGCATTCAATCAGAGCTTTCAGGCAATATGATTGATGTTTGTCCAGTGGGCGCATTAACTTCGAAGCCTTTCCGTTATGAGCTTAGATCTTGGCAAATGAATGCTGTTTCTAATGTTGCCCGACATGATTTAGTCGGTTCGAACATTATTACACAAACTTATAAAGGTAAGGTTAAGCGTATTGTTGCTAAAGACAATGAAAGTATTAACGAAACTTGGATTTCAGATAGAGATCGTTTCTCATACGAAGGTCTTTCGCATGAAAATAGATTACTGTCGCCACAGATTAAGGTTGAAGGTACGTGGAAAGAAGTTGAGTGGAATGTCGCATTAGATTTTGCCATTCGAGGTTTGGCAAATAATGTGATTAATACTCATCAATCAGATAAATTAGGCGCCCTGGCTTCAAATACAGCAACACTTGAAGAGTTTCACTTATTGCAAAAGATTTTAAGAGAAATTGGCTCTGAGAATATTGATCACCGTTTAAATGTGAAAAATTTAGACCATGCTATTTCACTTGAATCAAACATTAAATTATTAGGTTTAGAAGGTATTGACCATGCGCTTGTGATTGGTTCGAATCTACGATTAGAGCAGCCAATGATTAGTCACCGTTTGCGTAAAGCCAATTTATCAGGCGCTAGTATTGATGTGATTAATGCAATGGCGTTTGATTTTAATTATCGACTTAATAGTGAAAATATTATTTCACCAAACCAGACGGCGGCAACGTTAGCAGGTGTATTAAAGTCAGTTCTAGGAAATGCACATATTGAAGTTCCAGACTACTTAGTAGACATTGAAGTAAGTGATATTGCAATGCAATTAGCAGATAAATTATCTCAATCAAATAATTCAGTAATTGTCTTGGGTGAACACATTGTTAATAACCCACAAGCATCTAGTATTGCTAATTTAGTAAGTGAGATTGCACAGCATACTGATTCTACAACACTAAATGTCAGCGCCACTGCTAATTCTATGGCGGCTAACATGGCGGGGTTCGTACCAGGCAAAGATGGTTTGGATGTGAATGCAATGTTGGCAGCTGATTTAAAAGCTTATATCTTATTAGATGTTTATCCGCAATACGATTTCCATCATTCTGTTCAAGCCGTTGAGGCACTCAGTAGTGATGATACTTTTGTAATATCATTAAACAGCTTTAAAGATGATGCAGTTGCGCAGTATTCAGACGTTTTATTGCCGATTGCCAGTTTCTACGAAACATCAGGTTCACATGTGAATGTCGAAGGTGAGGTTCAATCATTCGCAGCAGCTGTGAACGCACCAAGCGACACAAAACCTGCTTGGAAAGTGCTAAAAGTGTTGGCTGACTTATTAGAGTTACCAGGCTTTCACTATGCAGATTCAGCACAAGTTACCAGTGAAATTATGCATCAGAGTCACAAGCAACATGCGCATAATGAAAGTATTGATGTAAAAGTTAAAAGAGGTATTAATGTTATTTGGCAAAAATCCCCTTACGCTGTAGATGTTCTATCTAGACATGCAACTTCATTGCAGGCGACCAATATTGGCCAAATTAACAGCGCCTCAATGAACAAAGCCACCGCTAAAAAATTAGAAGTTGCACTGGGTGATGAATATCTAGGCGTGCCAGTAGCGATTAACGAGGCGGTGGCTAATAATTGTGTGTTTGTTAATGCTAATCACTCAACAGGAGTGCAGTCATGATGGCATTGTGGCAATCATTTGTTGAATTAGTCCATGAATTAATGCCATGGTTTGATGGATCGATCGCAACCATTCTAATCATTTTAATTAAGGCCATTGCTTTGGTGATGCCGCTGATGTTAGTGGTGGCTTATTTCACTTATGCTGAGCGTAAAGTCATTGGTTATATGCAGTTGCGTATTGGTCCTAACCGTGTTGGTCCAAAAGGTTGGTTACAACCGATTGCAGACGCTTTAAAGCTAATGACTAAGGAAATCATTTTTCCAACTAAGGCTAATATTTATTTATTCTTATTAGCGCCAATATTAGCGATTGCACCTGCGATTGCAGTTTGGGCAGTTATTCCTTTTGACGAAGGTATTTACGTGGCCAATCTAGACATTAGTTTGTTGTACGTTCTAGCGATTGGCTCGATTGGCGTGTATGGCATTATTTTGGCGGGTTGGGCGTCTAACTCTAAGTACCCACTTTTGGGTGCGTTGCGTAGTGCTTCACTCCTAGTATCTTACGAAATTGTGATTGGTTTTGCTTTGGTAACCGTGGTTATGATTGCCGGCAGTGTTAATCTTAACGATATTGTGATGGCACAGAAAGGCAGCATCCTGCACTGGTACTGGATCCCATTATTCCCAATGATGATTATCTTCTTTATTTCTGCTTTGGTTGAAACTAACCGCGCACCTTTTGACGTGGTAGAAGGCGAGTCAGAAATTGTAGGTGGTACCCATGTTGAATATTCTGGTATGACCTTTGCGGTCTTTTTCTTAGCAGAATATGCCAACATGATTCTCATGGCTGTATTAGCTGTGATAATGTTCTTTGGTGGTTGGCATTCTCCATTTGAGGGTGTTCCTTATATGGAAGCAGCATTTGCGTGGGTGCCAGGCATTATCTGGCTACTAGCCAAAACCAGCTTCTTTATGTTTTTGTATTTGTGGATACGTGCAACTTTCCCACGTTTTCGATACGATCAAATCATGCGCTTGTCATGGAAGGTTTTTTTACCTTGGACCATCGCTTGGATTTTTGTGGTGGCGTTGATGACACAACTAAAAATAGGACCTTGGTTCTAGTACTGATACTGGGAGTGTAATTTATGATTAATAACATTAAAAAATTAGTAAAAGATTTCAGTTTAAGTGAATTACGTGGTGGACTAAAAATTACCGCGAAAGAGCTGATTAATAAAAAAATTACGGTTCAGTATCCAGAGGAAAAAACCCCGATTTCACCACGTTTTAGAGGTATACACGCATTGCGACGTTACCCAAATGGAGAAGAGCGTTGTATTGCTTGCAAACTCTGTGAAGCGGTTTGCCCGGCCAATGCAATCACCATTGAATCAGAAATGCGAGACGATGGCACACGCCGCACTACACAATACGATATTGATTTGTTTAAATGTATTTTTTGTGGTTTTTGTGAAGAGGCGTGTCCAGTTGACGCCATTGTTGAAACTCAGATTTTTGAGTACGCTTTCGTAGGTTCAAGAGATGGAAATGATAATATAAAAGGACAATTTGGCAGTGTTATTACTAAAGATCAATTATTAGAAGTGGGTGATAAAAACAAAAAGATGATTGACCAAACTAAGTTAGAAGATTCGAAGTATAAATAAAGGCCAATTATGACATTTGATCAAATATTATTTTATGTGTTTTCGTTTTGGTTTATTGCCAGTTCATTGGCAATGATTTTTTCGCGTAATGCGGCCAAAGCAGTTTTGTTTTTAATTCTATCGTTCTTTTCTGCTGCCAGTATTTGGATCTTGTTAGAAGCTGAGTTTTTAGCCATTACCCTGATTTTGGTTTATGTTGGCGCTGTCATGGTACTGTTCTTATTCGTTATTAAGATGTTGAATATTGACAAGTCAACGCTACGGGCAAAGTTTGCCGGTTATCTGCCATTAGGCTTGATTGTGGCAGCGATCATTATTGCTGAGATGACTTTGGTCTTGGGCGGTAATCAATTTGGTTTAGATGTGGTGGCAGCACCGGCAAGACATGCAGCAGATTACAGCAATATCACCGTATTGGCAATGCAACTCTATACCACTTACGTTTATCCGTTTGAATTAGCAGCCGTACTATTATTAATTGCAATTATTGCAGCAATTACTTTAGTGCATCGTAATGAAGCCAGTCGTAAGAAGCAATCAATTTCAGAGCAAGTAAGTGTCCAAGCTAAAGACAGGGTGCGTCTTGTTTCAATTACATCGCCTAAAAAGGAGGCTAAGTAATGGTTAGTTTGAGTGATTATTTAATTTTAAGTGCGATTATTTTTTGTATTGGCTTAGTCGGTATTTTTGTTAATCGTACTAATATCATTACCTTATTGATGTGTGTTGAGTTAATTTTGGTGGCGGTTAATACTAACTTTATTGCTTTTTCACACTTCTTAGGCGATGAAGCGGGACAAATTTTTGTCTTCTTTATTTTAACGGTGGCAGCGGCAGAAGTTGCGATTGGATTAGCCATTCTAACGCTATTGTTTAGAAACAAAGGCACTATTAATGTTGATGTTACTAACAGCTTAAAGGGTTAAGTTATGGAAAATATTTATTTAACAATTGCACTTGCCCCTCTCGTAGGTGCTGTTATTGCAGGATTCTTTGGTGGTATGCTGGGTCGTACAGCCACGCATACGATTACAATTTTAGGTGTATTGGTTTCAACCGTATTGGCATTGGTTGTCTTTAATTATCATGTGCTAGAACAAGGCGAAGTCTTTAATCAAAACCTCTACACTTGGATGCAAATTGGCGGCCTGAATATTAGTGTTGGTTTCTTAGTGGACAACCTAACTTCGGTGATGTTAGTGGTGGTTTCATTCGTTTCACTGATGGTGCATATTTATACCATTGGCTATATGCACGATGATAAGGGTTATACCAAATTCTTTAGTTATATTTCATTGTTCACTTTCTCGATGTTTATGCTGGTCATGAGTAATAACTTCATGCAGTTGTTCTTTGGTTGGGAGGCGGTAGGCTTAGTATCTTATCTATTGATTGGTTTTTGGCATCA
>CAJVCM010000004.1 GCA_910595815.1 Candidatus Thioglobus plumae
TGAGAAAAACCTTGGCCACCAAAAGGCATCATCCCTGCTGAATTACCCCAATTAGATTGTGCGGTTGTACTGATAGCTAGCGCCAAGCCGATACATAATTTTACTGCTGTTTTTTTCATGCTACATCCTCTCAATAATTTAAAAAAGTGTTGAATTGAACTATACACTTCGTTTAAACAAGGTACAAGTTAAAATTGATCTAAAAAATATTATTTAATAAGCATAGAGTATTAATATAATTTTATGCAAAATGCAATCGTAAATGATCAAAAAAAATCCTGCTAATGCAGGATTTTTTTATCACTTTTACAATCTATTCATTAGTGACCGTGACTTTGGTCATCATGAGCGTGAGATGATTCACTCTTAGCTAATTTAGTTCTTTTAGCTAGCGATTGAATGTAATTAACCACATGCCATATTTGCTCTTGCTTGAGTGTCTCCTTCCATGCTGGCATTGCTCCTCTACCATTACTGATCTTCCAAGCAAAATCACCATCTGCATGCATGCCTGACATCATTCTTAAATTAGTCGGCTTAGGCATTAGTGTTTTAGCTAAAGGGCCATCACCACGCGCACTTTTACCATGACAACTGATACAATTTTTCTGAAAAATCTGCTCACCTTGGTCAACTGAATGCGTATTAGCTGAGACAGGGTTGTTATACCAATATTTAACATAGAATGGCGCATCCCAATGTTGTGAGTCATGACCATGACCCATGCTACTTGCGCCAGCAAAAGATACATTCATCAAAGTTAAAGATATTAAAGTCGTTGTGAATATTTTTTTCATTTTGTATGGTCCTAATTTGAATTTTTGACTTATTCAGAATGATAATTAAATAAAGTAAATTCTTTATTTGTGTTGTATGTTACTGTCGGGTAAGGGTCAAATCGTTTTCCCATTTCCATACCAGGAGAGCCAGCAGGCATGCCTGGAGCGCTCAACACTTTAACCTCTTTTGGATTTGTTTTTAAAAGCTCATTGATATCGCTTGCAGGTACATGACCTTCAATAATATATTGACCAATTTTAGCTGTATGGCAACTTCTTAACTTCTTAGGTACGCCGAAATCATCTTTAATTGACTGCATCTTTTTAGTGTTGTGCGTAATAACATTAAAGCCATTCTTTTCTAGATGAGAAACCCATTTTTTACAACAACCACAGGTCGGGGATTTCCAAACCTCTATTGTCTCTGCTGAGTGAACTATAGGGCTAAATGTGAATGCAGTTACAAAAAAACTAACAGTTGAAACAATATGTATTTTTTTACTGAGGTTCATCATATTTAACTATAATTTTTTAAAAAATATATTTTAAACTAAGTAGGTAGTCTTGTATTGCTTAGACTGAATCAGTGTATTTGTAAATGCCACTAAGATTATTAATAATTATGCTAAAGTATTAATATAATTATTAATAATTAAATTATTATGCCACTTACTTTTATTAAAAAATTTTTAGTTATGCTTAGCCTGCTCACTTTATTTTCTCAATCACAGGCTGCAATTCAGCTAGGGCAAAGTGCGCCTGATTTTACTTTAGTGGATCAGCACAACAAGCAACACACCTTAAGTGATTACCAAGGCCAATGGGTGGTGGTGTATTTTTATCCTAAAGACGATACGCCAGGCTGTACCACTGAGGCGTGTAGTTTTCGGGATGCGATTAATCACATTATCGCCAAACGAGCAGTTGTGTTTGGCATTAGCTTAGACGATGTAGAATCTCATCAAAAATTTTCTAAGAAAAACAACCTGCCTTTTTCGATCCTCTCTGATGCTGATGGCAAGGTTGCCAAACAGTATGATTCGCTAGGAGATTATTGGGTTATTAAGTTTGCTAAAAGAAACAGTTTTATTGTTAATCCAGCAGGCGATATTGCCAAGATTTACAAAGGTGTCGACCCACAAACTCATGTTCAAAAGGTGCTTAAAGATTTGTCCACTTTGCAAAAGTAGCTAAAAGTAATTTTTAGAGTTTAAAGGTACAAATAACTCTCTGGATATTGCTCGAAAAGCGTCTATCACTTTATCATCCTCAACAATCCTATTGCTTCGCATGCTTTTAAATAGCGATTTTTTTGTATTACTTAGGTTTGATAACATAGATTTTTCCACTATCTGTTGAAAAATATATCCAGCCCTCTGAGCTCTGAAGGAGCGCCCTAATACGCTCATCTAGGTTTTCAAATAAACGCTCTTCTTCAATCGCTCTACCCTGCGCATCGAGTGTAATTCTATTAATATGGCGTAGTTTAAGCGCACCTGAAAATAAACTACCCCGCCAGTCTTTAAAAGCATCACCAGTGTAATGCAATAGGCTGCCTGGTGCTATTGAGGGTACATAAAATTTTACCGGCTGTTCCATACCTTTTTTGTGCGTTCCCTCACCTACCGACACTGGACCCCAGTACTCCTTGCCATAAGATATAGTCGGCCAACCGTAATTTTTACCTTCTTCAATTAGATTGATTTCATCACCACCCCTAGGGCCGTGTTCGATTGACCAAAGGCGTTTGTTCTCATTATCCCAAACCAGCCCTTGTGGATTTCGATGACCGTAACTCCATATCTGTGGCAAGACATCTGAGCACCCAACAAAAGGATTGTCTTCTGGTGTAGAACCATCAAGATTAAGCCTTAAAATAGAACCCGCATGTGAATTTAAATCTTGAGCGTTGGACCTAACACCACGATCGCCAATAGAAAAATAAACATGGCCTTTATCATCAAATGCTATCCGACTGCCATAATGAACACCTGTATCGGTTTTTGAATCTGTGATGATTAAATCTTGCCAATCTTTTAATACATGCCCATCTATGTGTGCTCTGGCAAGTGTAGTAGCACCTTGATCTTGAATGGCTTTAGAATAAGTAAAATATATCCAATCTCCTTGTTTATACTCAGGCGCTTTTGCTACATCTAACAAACCACCTTGACCACTCGCCATTACTTCTGGAGTGTCAGTTAAGTAGTTAAATTTTCCTGATTGAATGTTGAGTACACCTACCCTACCTTTACGCTCGGTAAATAAGATTTCATCATTTGAGATAAAAATCATACTCCAAGGTATACCTAAACCTGAAGCAACCTGTTTAAGCTGAAAAGCGTTAGAATAAACAACAGAAGATAGAAAAAAAATTAATAGAAAAATAAAGGAATTTTTAGTCAATAAAACCATACTCAAGCCCTTTCAACCCTTTAAAAAGACCTTTAATATT
>CAJVCM010000005.1 GCA_910595815.1 Candidatus Thioglobus plumae
AGGCGATAACGTGAAAATGCAAGTAGAACTGCTTTCACCGATCGCTATGGAAGACGGCTTAAGATTCGCTATTAGAGAAGGTGGTCGCACAGTTGGTGCGGGTGTTGTAGCTAAGGTGACGGAATAATAGTTAGTTTATTTAAAGATAAACTAACTGACTTGAGCGTAGCGCTCAAGTCTTTAAAGTTTTAGGCAAGTGGCTCAACTGGTAGAGTGGCGGTTTCCAAAACCGTTGGTTGGGGGTTCGAGTCCCTCCTTGCCTGCCATATTAAAGGTGTAATGTGAGTAAGAGTGTAGAAAGTCAAGTAAAAAAAGAGTCGTCAATAGGAATGATAGTATCAATCTTAATTGTCCTAGGTTCTTTTGTGCTTTATTACCAAGACCCATTAGGATTGAACACAACACTATATAAAGTGTTGGTTTTATTGGTAGGCCTAGGATTGGCAGCTTTTGTATTTTTTAAAGCGCCTCAAGGGATTCGATTAAGTAGCTTTACTAAAGAAACCAAGATTGAATTACGCAAGGTAGTTTGGCCAACGCGTGATGAGACAGTTAAGACCACTGGCATGATTATGGTGGCAGTGGTGATTGTTGCGATTTTCTTATGGATTGTCGATGCAATTTTAACTTGGGCTGTTCAGCTGCTTACAAACTAAGGGAATAAGATGGCTAAAAGATGGTACGTACTTCATGCAAGAAGTGGTTATGAAGCGAAAGTTAAAATCGCAATTGAAGAATCAGTTGTAAGAGAAGGTTTAGAAGACTTAGTAAGTGATGTCATGATTCCGACTGAACAAGTTGTGGAACTTAAAGACGGTCAAAAGAAAATGGCTGAACGTAAGTTTTTCCCTGGCTATATGTTGGTTAATATGGAACTCACTGAGCCAACCTGGTTGTTGATAAAAAACACCAATAATGTGATTGGTTTTATTGGTGGTTCATCAGGTAAGCCTTCCCCGATTACACAGCGTGAAGTTGATAAAATTATGGCGCGTGTGCAAGAGGGTGCTGACAAGCCTAAGCCTAAAGTAGCTTATCAACCAGGTGAAGAAATCTTAGTGATTGACGGACCATTTAACGAATTCAACGGCACTATTGAAGCAGTTGATTACGAAAAGAATACACTTAAAGTAGAAGTATTGATTTTTGGACGTACTACACCAGTAGAATTAGAGTTTTCTCAAGTAGAGAAGACTTAAAGAGAAACAGTCTTAGCATGTTTTAAGGGCTGTGATTTAACAGGGAAGCTTAATAGGCGTTATACCCAAAACGAGGCAAACACCTCAAGGAAGAAAAATGGCTAAAAAAATTGAATCATATATTAAGCTGCAGATTCCAGCACAAGAAGCTAATCCTTCACCACCGGTAGGTCCTGCATTGGGTCAGCATGGTGTGAACATTATGGATTTCTGTAAGGCGTTTAACGCACAAACACAAGACATTGATAAGGGTATGAAAGTACCAGTGGTGATTACAGTTTATAACGATCGTAGCTTTACTTTCATTACTAAAACTCCACCTGCAGCATTGTTAATCCTAAAAGTGACCGGCATTAAGAAGGGTTCTGGCGTGCCACACACTGACAAAGTTGGTAAGATTACACGTGCACAACTAGAAGAAGTTGCTTCGATCAAAATGAAAGATCTAAATGCAAATGACATGGATGCTGCGGTAACTATTATTGCTGGCACTGCTCGCTCTATGGGCATCACGGTGGAGGGTTAATCAGATGGCTAAATTAACTAAAAAACAAAAAAATATTGCAGAAAAAGTTGAGATCGGTAAGCGTTATTCAATTGAAGATGCATTGACTTTAATTAAAGAATGTGCAACTTCTAAGTTTGACGAATCAATTGACGTTAGTGTGAATCTTGGTGTTGACGCTAAGAAATCTGACCAAAACGTTCGTGGTGCAGTTGTACTGCCTAACGGTACTGGCAAGACGGTTCGCGTTGCAGTATTTACACAAGGCGACAACGTTGCTAAAGCGCAAGAAGCTGGTGCAGATGTTGTAGGCATGGAAGATTTGATGAAATCTATGCAAGACGGTGATCTTAACTATGACGTTGTAATTGCATCTCCTGATGCAATGGGTGTGGTTGGTCGTTTAGGTCAAATATTAGGCCCACGTGGTTTGATGCCTAACCCTAAGGTTGGCACGGTAACACCAGATGTTGCAACAGCTGTTAATAATGCGAAAGCAGGTCAAGTGCGTTACCGTACAGACAAGGCTGCAATTGTTCACGCCGGTGTTGGCAAGGCATCATTCGATGTAAAAGCATTAAGTGAAAATATTGCTGCATTGATGGAAGCATTGAAAAAGGCTAAGCCTAGTTCAGCTAAAGGCGTGTACTTTAAAAAATTAAGTGTTTCTTCAACGATGGGCGCAGGCGTATCGGTTGATTTAGCATCGCTTGATCTTTAATTAGACCAAGCAAAAGAATTCTTTGGGTCGCAGCGTTAATTCTGCATGGCCTCAAAGACCATAGGTTCGGATATTCCTCCTGGAGTATTTGTTTAATTGAGTGGTAACACACTCGGCCTATGTAGAGGGTATGAAAATACTCTGTGGCGAAAGTTATCAAATAAGGTGGCTTTCTTTTTTAAACTGTTCAGGAGAGGCAAATGGCTCTAAATCTTGAAGCAAAAAAGGTTGTTGTCGAACAAGTAAATTCACTAGCTGATAGTGCAATTTCTGTTGGCGTGGCCGAGTATCGTGGATTGACAGTTGAACAAATGACTAATCTACGCTCTAGTGCAATGGATGCAAATGTTTCTTTACGTGTTGTAAAGAATACCTTAGCAAAAATAGCATTAACGAAGACTGAATGCGAGTGTGTACTACCTGTTCTTAGCGGACCGGTAATCCTTGGATTTTCTCAGGAAGATCCAGGTGCAGTAGCACGCGTATTTAATGATTTCGTTAAAGATAACGAAGATTTAGTCGTTAAGGGTTTGGGCGTTTCAGGCGAATTTGTGGAAGCAGATCAGCTTAAGCGTATTGCAGACTTACCAACTAAAGATCAAGCGATCAGTCTGGTTATGGCGCTTATGTTAGCACCGGTAGAGAAACTAGCAAGAACTTTGAATGAAGTTCCGACAAAAGTAACTCGAGTGGTAGCGGCAGTTCGTGACCAAAAACAATAATAAATAAAAGGAGTAAATATCATGGCATTATCAAATGACGATATTTTAAATGCAATTGCAGACATGTCTGTAATGGATGTTGTTGAATTAGTTTCAGCAATGGAAGAGAAGTTCGGTGTATCTGCAGCAGCAGCAGCAGCAGCACCAGTAGCGGCAGCAGATGCTGGCGGCGCAGCGGAAGAGCAATCTGAATTCGATGTTGTATTGACATCATTCGGTGAGAAGAAAGTTGCGGTTATTAAAGCAGTACGTGGTATCACTGGCTTAGGTCTTAAAGAGGCTAAAGACATGGTTGAAGCTGCACCAACACCAGTTAAAGAAGGTGTTGATAAAGCGGAAGCTGAAGATGTTAAGAAACAGCTTGAAGAAGCTGGCGCTAGCGTAGAACTTAAGTAATTAGTTCTGTGTATTACCCAAAATCCCCACAAGGGGATTTTGGTGTTTTTAGCGTAACAAGAATTTTTACAAGTAATCATCAACTAATACGAGGTATTCATGGCTTATTCATTGACTGAAAAAAAGCGAATTAGAAATAATTTTGGTTCTAGAGAATCAATTTTAACTGAACCAGATTTACTGGCTATCCAGATCGACTCATTCAATGGCTTTATTCAAGCTGGCGAAAAAACAAAAAAAGATGTCGGTCTACATGCGGTATTCCAGTCAGTATTCCCGATAACAGCGGTTAACGGATATGCAGAAATTGAATATGTTGATTACGAACTACAAGAGCCAAAATTTAATGTTAAAGAGTGTAAATTACGTGGCGTCACTTACGCCTCAACACTTCGAGTTAAATTGAATCTTGTCTTATTTGACAAGAATGGTTCAACCCTCAAGAAAAAGCGCCGAGTTAAGCAAATCATTGAAGAAGATGTTTACTTAGGCCAATTGCCACTAATGACCGACACAGGTACTTTTGTTATCAATGGTACAGAACGTGTTGTAGTGTCACAGTTGCACAGATCTCCTGGTGTTATTTTTGAACACGATAAGGGTAAAACCCACTCTTCAGGTAAGATCTTATTTTCATCGCGCGTTATCCCTTACCGCGGTTCATGGTTAGATTTTGAATTTGATCATCACGAACATTTATACGCACGTATTGATCGTCGTCGTAAATTACCAGTAACAACGTTATTACGTGCAATGGGTTTAGGTTCAGATGCAATCCTAGACACTTTCTTTGAAAAAATTAGCGTTAAACTTAAAGCTAAATCTTGTGATATTGGTTTATCACCAGCCAAACTACGTGGTGTGATCGCAGAATTTGATATTAAATCAGGTAATGATATTGTTGTTGAAAAAGGTCGTCGTATTACTGCTAAGCATGTCAAAATCCTGGAAACTGCAAACGTAAAGTCAATCAACGCACCACTTGAATACTTGCTGGATAAAGTTATTTCGCAAGACCTTGTTGACAAAGAAACAGGTGAAATTTTATTTGCTGCCAATACATCGATTAGCGAAGAAGTATTAGATGTATTAATCGCTGAAAAAATTAAGAAGATTGAAATTCTTTACATTAATGAATCTGAATCTGGCGCTTATATTTCAGATACATTACGTTTGGATGACACTCAGACTGAGATTGAAGCGCGCATGAGTATTTATCATGTGATGCGCCCAGGTGAGCCAGCAACAGAAGACGCGGTTAATTTATTATTTAATAATTTATTCTTTAAGAATGACCGTTATGACTTATCTAGAGTAGGTCGTATGAAGCTTAATCGCCGTTTAGGCATCAAGTCTGAAACGGGCGATCATGTATTAACCAATGATGATATTATCAGCGTGCTTAAGGCGTTAATCGATATTAAAAATGGTAAAGATGTGGTAGATGACGTTGATACGCTAGCTAACAGACGCGTTAGAGCAATCGGTGAAATGATTGAAAACCAGTTTAGAATTGGTTTGGTTCGTGTTGAAAAAGCGGTTAAAGAAGGTTTGAACCTAGCTGAAACTGACGAGTTAACACCACAAGATCTCATTAACTCTAAACCGGTATCGGCTGCAGTGAGAGAATTCTTTGGCTCATCACAATTGTCGCAGTTTATGGATCAAGTGAATCCTTTGTCAGGAGTAACGCATAAACGTCGTATTTCAGCCTTAGGTCCAGGTGGCTTAACACGTGAACGTGCAGGCTTTGAAGTGCGTGACGTACATCCATCACACTATGGTCGATTATGCCCAATTGAAACACCGGAAGGTCCAAACATTGGCTTGATTAACACATTGGCGGTGTATGCTAAAACCAACGATTACGGCTTCCTAGAGACGCCTTACCAAGTAGTTAAAAAAGGCAAGGTAACCGATGAAGTGATATATGTGTCTGCGATTGACGAACTTGAGCACACCATTGCACAAGCAAAAGCCACAGTAAATGATAAAGGCCAACTAATTGATGACTTAATTTCATGTCGTCGTAAAAATGAATTTGTATTTGTAAACTCTGAAGATGTAACTTTAATTGACATTGATTCTAAGCAAATTTCATCGGTGGCGGCATCACTGATTCCATTCTTGGAGCATGATGATGCAAACCGTGCATTGATGGGTTCAAACATGCAACGTCAAGCCGTACCTGTACTAAAGGCAGAAAAGCCATTAGTCGGTACCGGTATTGAGCGTGTTGTTGCAACTGACTCTCGCGTATGTGTTACCGCCAAACATGGTGGTGTAGTTGAGGCCGTAGATGCATCACGCATTGTTATTCGTGTTGATTCTAAACAAACTAAAGCTGACGAGTTAGGTGTTGATATTTATAACTTAACCAAATACTCACGTTCTAACCAAAACACTTGTATTAACCAAAAACCTTTGGTAAAAACAGGCGATAAAATAACTGAAGGCGATGTATTAGCAGATGGCCCATCAACTGATATGGGTGAATTAGCCTTAGGTCAAAACATGAAAATTGCTTTCATGCCTTGGAACGGTTATAACTTTGAAGACTCAATCTTAATTTCAGAAAAAGTCGTGCAAGAAGATCGTTACACTACAATTCATATTGAGGAGCTAACTGCGTATTCTCGTGATACCAAATTAGGTCCTGAAGAAATCACGGCTGATATTCCAAATGTCAGCGAATCTGCTTTGGCTAAATTAGACGAAGTCGGCGTAGTTTATGTAGGTGCTCGTGTTAAAGGTGGCGACATTCTAGTAGGTAAAGTAACACCAAAGAGTGAAACAGTTCTTTCTCCAGAAGAGAAGTTATTGCGCGCTATTTTTGGTGAAAAAGCTAACAGCGTTAAAGATTCTTCTTTACGTATCGGTGCATCGAAATCAGGTGTAGTGATTGACGTGCAAGTCTTTACCCGTGACCGTGTTGAAAAAGATTCAAGAGCGCTTAGCATTGATGAAGAGCGTTTAGCAAAAATTAGAAAAGATATTGATGATGAGTTCGGCATTATTGACGGTGATATTTTCCGTCGTATCCGTTTAAAACTTTCTGGCAACGCACTAACCAAAGCTGTTGGCGATATCAAAGCTGGTGAGAAACTAAACGCCAAACTAATGAAGAAGTTTAACAATGCAGACATTACTAAGCTTAAAGTTGAAGATGCAGCTGTGAATAAAGAAGTAGCGGCATTGGTTAAACAAGCCAAAGCTAAGCAAGTTGAATTTGACAAGTTCTTTGAGATTGAGCGCGCTAAGATTGAAGAGGGTGCAGAATTACCACCAGGCGTTATGAAGATGGTTAAAGTTTACGTAGCAACACGTAAAACCCTTCAAGTTGGTGATAAGATGGCTGGACGTCATGGTAATAAGGGTGTGATTTCACGTGTATCTCCAATTGAAGATATGCCTTACCTTGAAGACGGCTCAACTGTTGATGTGGTTCTTAATCCACTAGGTGTACCATCGCGAATGAACGTTGGCCAAGTACTGGAAGTTCACTTAGGTTATGCAGCTAAAGGCTTAGGTTATAAGATTGCCGCTATGTTGGATGAAAAACGCACTGAGATGGTAAAAGAAATCAGAGCATTCTTAGATAAGATTTACAACTCTTACGGAAAGCAAGAAGACCTGGCTTCATTTACCGATGAAGAAATTATCGAGCTAGCTAATAACTTACGCGAAGGTGTGCCAATGGCAACGCCAGTATTTGACGGCATTAAAGAAGAAGATATTAAGTCATTATTGAAAATGGCTGATCTTCCGGAGTCTGGCCAGGAACAGTTGTATGATGGCCGTACAGGTGAGGCGTTTGATCGTCCAGTAACAGTTGGTTATATGCATATGCTTAAGCTTAACCACTTAGTAGATGACAAGATGCATGCTCGTTCAACCGGTCCTTACTCATTAGTAACGCAACAGCCGCTGAGTGGTAAAGCACAGTTTGGTGGTCAACGCTTTGGTGAGATGGAGGTTTGGGCATTAGAAGCCTATGGTGCAGCACACACATTACGTGAAATGCTAACCGTGAAGTCAGATGATGTTGCTGGCCGTGCGAAGATGTACAAGAGTATTGTTGATGGTGTTAACGTAACTGAGTCAGTCATGCCAGAATCATTTAACGTATTGGTCAAAGAGATCCGTTCGTTAGGTATTGACGTTGAACTTGAGCAACACTAATTAGGAGAATCCGATGAAAGATTTATTACAAATTTTAAAACAGCAAAACAAAGAGCAAGATTTTGATGCGATTCGAGTTGGACTGGCTTCTCCTGAGAAGATTCGTTCATGGTCATATGGTGAGGTAAAAAAACCTGAAACCATTAACTATCGCACATTCAAACCTGAAAGAGAAGGTTTGTTTTGTGCTAAGATTTTTGGCCCAATGAAAGATTTTGAGTGTTTGTGTGGTAAATACAAGCGCATGAAGTTCCGTAACGTCGTTTGTGAAAAATGTGGCGTTGAAGTTACCTTGTCTAAGGTTCGTCGTGAACGCATGGGTCATATCGAATTAGCCGCACCAGTGGCGCATATTTGGTATCTTAAATCACTACCTTCACGTTTAGGTCTATTGATGGATATGACGCTTAAGGATATTGAGCGTGTACTATATTTTGAAGCATTCTTAGTGACCGATCCTGGTTCTACACCACTCGTGCACAAGCAGTTATTAACCGAAGAGATGTATTTCGATGCACTCGATGAGTACGGTGATGATGAGTTTGAAGCGAAAATGGGTGCTGAAGCTATTCAAGACGTTTTAGCAGAAATGCAGCTTGAAAAAGAAGCGGCTAATTTGCGTGAAGACAGCTTAAACACTAAATCTCAAACCAAACTTAAGAAGTACAATAAACGCCTTAAGTTAATCGATTCATTAATCCAATCGGGCAATAAGCCAGAATGGATGGTGTTAAAAGTATTACCAATTCTTCCGCCAGATTTACGCCCATTAGTGCCGTTAGATGGCGGTCGTTTTGCGACTTCTGATCTGAATGATTTATACCGTCGTGTGATTAACCGTAACAACCGTTTAGGTCGTTTGTTAGAGTTAGATGCGCCAGAAATTATTGTTCGTAACGAAAAGCGTATGTTGCAAGAAGCAGTCGATTCATTGATTGATAATGGTCGTCGTGGTCGTGCAGTCATGGGTAATAATCGTCGTCCGCTTAAATCAATTGCAGACATGATTAAAGGTAAGCAAGGTCGCTTCCGTCAAAACTTACTTGGTAAGCGTGTTGACTATTCAGGTCGTTCGGTGATTGTGTGTGGTCCATACCTTAAATTACATCAGTGTGGTTTACCAAAGAAAATGGCGTTAGAGTTATTTAAGCCGTTTATTTATAACCGCCTAATAGCCCAAGGTTTAGCCTCAACAATAAAAGCCGCTAAGAAGATGGTGGAAACTGAGGTTCCTGAAGTATGGGATATCCTTGAAAAAGTAGTGCACCAACATCCGGTATTACTTAACCGTGCACCAACATTGCACCGTTTAGGTATTCAAGCGTTTGAGCCTTTATTGATTGAAGGCAAGGCAATTCAATTACACCCACTAGTTTGTGGTGCATTTAACGCTGACTTTGATGGTGACCAGATGGCGGTACACGTGCCTTTATCTGAAGAAGCGCAATTGGAAGCAAGAACACTCATGTTAGCTTCTAACAACGTATTACACCTTGCGAGTGGTGAGCCAATTATCGTACCTTCACAGGACGTTATTTTGGGCTTGTACTACATGACACGCGATAAGATTAATCAAAAAGGCGAAGGCATGGTTTTTGTTAATCCGGCTGAAGCTTTAAATGCTTATGAATCTGGCGCTGCTACATTACATGCAAAGGTTAAATTACGCATTCAAGAATATGAAAAAGTCGATGGTAAATACCAGTCAACAACAAAACGAATTGTTGATACAACTGTAGGCCGTGCAATTTTCTCAAAAATTTTGCCAGCAGGCTTATCATTCGATTTAATCAACGAAGCTATTTCTAAGAAAGTAGTTTCTAATTTGATTCATATTTGTTATCAAACACAAGAGTTAAAAGATACGGTTATTTTTGCTGACCAGATGATGTATATGGGTTTCCAATACTCAACCAAGTCAGGCATTTCATTTTGTTCAAACGACATGACTATTCCTGATACTAAAGCAGGTATGATTGAAGCGGCTGAAACACAAGTGAAAGACGTGCAAAAGCAGTATTCACAAGGTGTAGTAACTGATGGTGAGCGTTATAATAAGGTGATTGATATTTGGTCACGTACTTCTGAAAAAGTTGCGAAAGCAATGATGGATGAAATCGGTTTTGAAGATTTCATCAATGCTGATGGAAAAACTGAAAAACTAGCCTCGTTTAACTCGGTTTATATGATGGCTGATTCTGGTGCTCGTGGTTCTCCAGCACAGATGCGTCAGTTAGCCGGTATGCGTGGTCTAATGGCCAAGCCAGACGGGTCAATCATTGAAACGCCAATTACTTCAAACTTCCGTGAAGGTTTGAACAATATGCAATACTTTATTTCAACACACGGTGCACGTAAAGGTCTAGCTGATACAGCACTGAAAACAGCAAACTCGGGTTACTTAACACGTCGTTTGGTGGATGTTGGACAAGATTTAGTGGTTAATGAATTCGATTGTGGTACTGAAAATGGACTCATCAAAAAAGCCTCAATTGAGGGTGGTAATATCGTACAAACACTCGGTGCTGCAGTACTAGGTCGTGTGATGGCCGAAGATGTATTAGTGCCGGATTCAACTGAAGTATTTTTGGCCAAAGGTCATTTAGTTACTTTAGAAGACAGAGATAAGATTAATGAGTTAGGTATTGAATCAATCAAAGCGCGTTCTACCATTACTTGTGACACTCGCTATGGCGTTTGTTCAGCTTGTTATGGTAATGATATGGCTCGTGGTCATCAGATTGGTGTTGGTGAAGCTGTCGGTGTAATTGCAGCACAGTCTATTGGTGAGCCAGGTACGCAGTTAACCATGCGTACATTCCACATTGGTGGTGCAGCATCTGCATCAACAGCGGTAAGTAGTGTCAACATCAATACAGACGGTGTAGCTCATTTAGAAGGTATGAAGTCAATCACTAATGCTAATGGCGACTTAGTGGTGATTTCTCGCTCATCTGAAGTAACAATTCGTAACATCAAAGGTCAAGAAGTTGAGCGCTATAGGATTCCTTATGGTGCGATTGTTCACGTTCAAGATGGTGGTGCTGTTAAAGCAAAGGATAAGATTGCAGATTGGGATCCGCATACGCATCCAATTATTTCTGAGCAGTCAGGCCGTGTTGTTTTTGTTGATTTTGTTGAAGGTGTTACTGTTAACAAAAACACAGATCCATTAACGGGCTTAACATTCTTCGAGATGATTGATGAAGCAGAAAGATCAGCAGCAGCAAAAGGATTGAAGCCACTGATTAAGATGGTGGACGAAAAAGATTCAGAAATGGTATTGTCAACACATTACTTACCTTCATCCGTGAAGATTAATTTAGAAGACAATCAAGTCATCACCGCAGGTGAAGTTTTGGCGAAGATTCCAAAAGATCTATCTAAGACCAGTGATATTACTGGTGGTCTACCACGTGTTGCTGATTTATTTGAAGCACGTAAAGCAAAAGATCATTCAATCCTTGCAGAAACAAGCGGTGTTATTAGTTTTGGCAATCCAACCAAGAGTAAGGATCGTTTGATTATTACTTCTAAAGAGGGTGAAGCGACTGAAATGATGATCCATAAGTGGCGTCAGATTAACGTCTTTGATGGTGAAACGGTAGAAAAAGGTGACGTGGTTTCAGATGGACCGTCTAATCCTCATGATATCTTACGTTTGTTGGGCGTTGAAGCTCTGGCTAACTATGTGGTTAAAGAAGTTCAAAATGTTTACCGCCTACAAGGTGTAAATATTTCAGACAAGCACATTGAAGTCATTGTTAAGCAAATGCTACGCAAAGTTGAAGTGCTTGATGCGGGTGATTCTTCATTCGTTAATGGTGAAACTGCTGAGTATGCACGTGTTATTGATACCAATAAACAATTAAAAGCACAGGGTAAAGACCCAGTGATTTACCAAAGATTGTTAATGGGTATTACCAAAGCATCATTAGCAACAGAATCGTTTATTTCTGCGGCGTCGTTCCAAGAAACAACACGCGTTCTAACCGAAGCTTCAACCACAGGTCGTGTCGATACATTGCAAGGCCTGAAAGAAAACGTGATTGTGGGTCGTTTAATACCAGCAGGTACGGGCTTTGCTTATCACCAAGATAAGCGTGCGAAGCGCGCTGCAAGCGTTATGCAAACAGCCGATGCAGAAGCAGCACTTTCAGCACAGTTGAGTGAAGCAGAAGAGGTAACTGAAGAGTAACATTAAACTTCACTAATAAAAAAACCGCAGCCAGTGATGGCTGCGGTTTTTTTTCGTCTGCAATTAAGACACGCGCGCCATATCAGCAACGCTTGGTATAAAATGCGATTATGAATAAAGCAAGTTTTGATCAACATGTGGCAGATGGGTGTAATCATATTCCCGTCTACAAGGCTGTCGCCATTGATACAGATACCGCGTTAGGCCTATATTTAAAATTAGCCAACAATTCTTACTCTTATTTGTTTGAGTCGGTTCAAGGTGGTGAAAAATGGGGTCGTTACTCGATGATTGGCCTGCATGCACAAACCGTTATTAAAGTGTTTGACCATGAAGTTCGCATTGAGCAAGAAGGCGAACTATTAGAATCGACCGAAGTAAAAGATCCGTTAGCTTGGGTTGAGCAATACTTAGCTCAATACAAAGTGCCAGAGTTAGAAGCCTTGCCAGATTTTAATGGTGGTTTAGTGGGTTACTTTGGTTATGAGATTATTCGCTATATCGAGCCCAGACTGTCTAACATCGATAAGCCTGATGAGCTTGGCGTGGCAGATATCTTGCTAATGGTATCAAACGATTTAGTGGTGTTTGATAACCTACTTAACCAAGCTTTTGTGATTACTCATATTGATCCAAGCAAACAAAAATATGAGGATGCACTCAGCCGTTTAGAGGAAATTACTAAGCAAATTGAACAACCATTAGAATCAACTAGCTATCAATCAGATCACATTACTGAGCAAGATTTCACCTCAAGTTTTGGTGAAGAGAATTACAAAAATACGGTTAAAAAAATCCAAGAATACATTGTGGCGGGTGATGTGATGCAAGTGGTACCTTCACAACGCCTCAGTTGTAAATTTAGCGCACCACCAGTGGAACTGTATCGTCAACTTAGGCGTCTTAACCCATCTCCTTACATGTATTACCTTAATTTAGATGATGTAGCAATTGTAGGCTCTTCACCAGAAATTCTAACTCGCGTGGATGGCGATAGGCGCGCAACCGTTCGTCCAATCGCTGGTACACGCTCTCGCGGTGTAAATGAAAAGGAAGACTTGGCGTTAGAGAAAGACTTGCTAGCTGATGAAAAAGAAATCGCTGAGCATTTAATGTTGATTGACCTTGGTCGTAATGATCTTGGTCGTATTGCCAAAACTGGTACAGTCGAGCTTACGGATAAGATGTTTGTTGAGCGCTATTCACACGTGATGCACATTGTCTCAAATGTTGAATGTGAACTACAAGATAACATGAGTGCTATGGATGTGCTTAAAGCAACCTTTCCTGCAGGCACACTCAGTGGCGCACCAAAAGTACGCGCAATGGAAATTATCGATGAAGTCGAACCACTTAAACGTAATATCTACTCAGGCGCCATTGGGTACTTGTCATGGCATGGATGTATGGACATGGCTATCGCTATACGCACAGCTGTGATAAAGAATGAAACACTCTATGTGCAAGCAGGTGCAGGTATTGTTCATGATTCAGTGCCACAATCAGAGTGGGACGAGACCATGCACAAAGCACGGGCACTAATTAAAGCTGCTGAATTAGTATAGTTCGTATCAATCCATTATATATAGTTCGTATCAATCCACTCTATATTAGCACCCTTTAAAGGTGTTGCTTTTGTTTATATATCGCATATCATATGGGCCTAGTTAGGTTTAATAAAAAGCCTTTCGGGGATTTATTTTTTTTATAAAGAGGAGAGAAAATGATTAAGAAAAAACACTTTTCTACATTTTTAGTATCTGCAGCAGTAAGTGTGGCAATTTTTGCTTCACCAGCAATGGCAGGTAAGAAAGATGTGAAAGCCCTTAAGAAAGCAACCAAAACATGTACGAAGGTAAACCCTTCAGATGTAGAAGGTTGTGCGTTGTCGTTTAGTAGAAGACACGGAAACTGCTTAGGTTGTCATTCAATTAAAGGTGGATCACAGGCTGGTAATATCGGCCCTGGACTAGTTGCAATGAAAGCAAGATTTCCAGATAGAGCGGTGTTAAGAGCTCAAATTTGGGATGCAACGGTTAAGAATCCAAATTCTATGATGCCTCCATTTGGTAAGCATAATGCGTTGTCTGAGAGTCAAATTGACAAAATTACAGATTACATTCACACACTATAAATAAAAGGAGAAAATAATGAAAAGAAGATTATTTTTAAAAAGCGCAATGGCAGGTTCTGCAGTTGCAACAGCAGTAGGTGCAGGCTTATTAACCCCTTCAATGGTGTTTGCTAATTCAGCAGCATTTAAGGCAAAGTCTGATTCAGCAGCTGCATCAGCAGCTGGTGCAGGCAAAGGTTCATTTAAGTTTAAAGCCCCTAAGATTGCTGAAAATGGTGCGGTAGTACCAATGACAGTAGATGCGTCTAAGATGGACGGCGTAACTAACATTTCTATTGTTGTTAAGAAAAACGGCACACCATTAGCAGCTTCATTTAATTTAACTGGCGCTCAGGGCTATGTTTCTACTCGTGTTAAGATGGGTAAAACTTCTCCGGTAGTAGCATTGGTTACAGCAGGTGGCGCAACAACGGCAGTTACTCAGGAAGTAAAAGTAACTATCGGCGGTTGTGGCGGTTAATTAACTAATAATATTACAGGAGAATTAAAAATGGCAAAAATTAAATTAAAGCCTAAGGCTAGAAAAGGCGTTATCGGTATTAAAGCGTTAATTAAACACCCAATGGAAACTGGTCTTCGTAAGAAGAAAGGCAAAGTAGTACCAGCAAATCATATCGTGCACATGGTTGTATTACACAACGGTAACACGGTTGTAGACGCTGATATTGGTAGCTCTATTTCTAAAGACCCGTACTTTAAATTTAACGTTCCTGGCGCAAAAGGCGACACGATCGAACTTAAATATAAAGACAGCAAGGGAAAAACAGGTTCTGCGACTAAGAAGTCTAAGTAGCTTTTATACTTTTATAATTGAGGAGAGATCAATGAAAAAACTAATAACTGCAGTAGTCAGTTTAGGTTTGATGGTTGGCACTGTGTCTGCTGGTACAGATGTAGACGCTGACCGTAAAGCCTTTGTTGCCCACTTTAAATCTATTAAGCCGAATGTTGAGTTTGCAGAATATACCAATGGTGTATATGCATATGATGCAGGTTCGAGAGATCAATTTGAAGAAATCTTAGACGGTATTCCGCCTTATGAAGAAGCGGTAGAGAAGGGCGAGGCAGAGTTTGAAAAATTTGGCATGGGTAACTGTAAAGAATTTAAAGACTTATCAACTGCACGTCTTAATTACCCGTACTTTGATGATGCCGCTGGAACAGTGGTAACAATTGAGGGTGATATCCGTAAATGTTACAACGAGCAAACAGGTAAGAAAATGCCAACGATGAAAGGTAAGATTACTCGAATCAGTGCTTATATTTCTGACCAAGCAGCAGGTGGAAAAATCAATGTAAAAGTTGAATCTGATGCTGCAAAAGCGGCGTATGAAAAAGGCAAGTCTTTTTTCTATGCTAAGCGTGGCCAGTTCAATATGTCATGTGCAGATTGTCATGTGTATAATGCCGGTAGCAAAGCTAGAGCAGACATCTTATCACCAGCATTAGGTCATACAACTCATGTACCAATGTATCGTGCGAAGTGGGGTGGCCTAGGTACACTACATCGTCGTTATGGTGGTTGTTTGAAGAACATGCGTGCTAAACCTTTGTATGCACAAAGTGTAGAGTATCGTAATATGGAGTTTTACCACCAAGCAATGAGCAATGGTCTTGAGATCACTGCTGATCGTTACAGAAAATAGGGGAATATGATGAAAAAAATATTATTAACAACAACCTTAACTGTATTTGCATTAACGGCTCAAGCTGATTTTCTAGGTAGCGATCATAACTGGAACAATGGATCGTCTGACCCTTATAAAACGGCAATTACAGCCGCTGAAACTGACTATGCAGCAGCATTGGCAGCAAGTATGGCTTGGCGTGATACAGGCAAGATGATTAAAGAGGCTAAGAAGCTTCACAAGGCTGGAAAGGTTGATGTAGCGACTGCATTGGCTAAAAAAGCTCACAATCAAGCAGTGAATGCGTTAGCACAAGCTGCGGTTGCTGGTTCTGCTGGTCCTAGATTTTAATTAATCTACACAGTTAAATAAAAATACCCCTTTATTGGGGTATTTTTTTGTCTGTTTTTAAGGGATTTTCAGGTTTCTAAAATTATATAAAAAGTTGATTTCACTAGCTAGATTTAGAGTTGTAAAATAGAGTTAATTTCTTAATTAATTTTTAAAATTATTAACCTTGTTTAATGCCTAATTCTGAGTTTGTTCATTTACACTGTCATAGTGAATATTCCGTTGAGAATAGTTTAATTCGTATACCGAAGTTGGTAAAAAAAGCCAAAGAACTCGGCATGAGCTCTATTGCGCTTACTGATAATGCCAATCTATTTGCGGCTGTTAAGCTTTATAAAGAAGCCAAAAGTGCTGGTATTAAGCCAATCTTTGGTGCCGAGCTTACCCTTAAAGGTGAAGATCAAAATTTCTCTTTACTGCTTTTGTGTCAAGATCAGCAAGGCTATCTGAATTTATCTGAGCTAATTTCGTTGTCTTATTTACAAGGTCAAACGCTTGATGGTGTGAGTATTACTGCTGAGCAGCTAAAAGCGTACCACCAAGGCTTGATACTGATTGCTCTACCAGTACGTAGTGATGTGGCACAACACTTAATTAACAATCAAATGCCTGAGGCAAATCAACAGGCTCAAGCTTGGAAAGCTATTTTTGGTGATCGTTTTTACCTGGGTGTGCAACGTACTGGTCGAACTTATGATGAGCGCCATTTACATCTTTGTGTTGAGCTTGGCTTAGTGCTTGATATTCCTTTAGTAGCAACTAATGATGTGGAGTTTTTACAAAAACAAGATTTTGACGCACATGAGGCCAGAATCTGTATCTCTCAAGGCGGCCTATTGGATGATGCGCGCCGTGAAAAACACTACCACACTGAGCAGTATTTAAAATCAGGTGAAGCAATGGAGAGTCTGTTTTCTGACTTGCCTGAGGTAATCATTAACAGTGTTGAAATTGCCAAGCGTTGCAATGTGCATTTTGAATTATATAAAAAGAATTATTTACCAGATTTCCCAATTCCAGAAGGGTTGAATATTTCTCAATTCTTCACTCAAGAGTCAGAAGCGGGTTTAGAAAATCGCTTGCAAGGCATTCAAATAGATCGTCAAGTTTATGATGATCGCTTGGCATTTGAATTGTCAGTCATTATTCAAATGGAATTTCCAGGGTATTTTTTAATTGTTGCTGATTTTATTCGCTGGTCAAAAGACAATGGTATTCCTGTAGGCCCTGGTCGTGGTTCTGGCGCGGGTTCTTTGGTGGCTTATGCGTTAGGTATTACCAATGTTGATCCAATTAAGCATGAGTTATTATTTGAGCGTTTTCTAAACCCTGAACGCGTGTCGATGCCAGATTTTGATATTGATTTTTGCACCGATCGTCGTGATGAAGTGATTGAATACGTCTCTAAGAAGTATGGCGCTGAAAAAGTATCACAGATTATTACTTACGGCACCATGGCGGCTAAAGGTGTTGTGCGCGACGTAGGACGTGTTTTAGGCCATCCTTACGGTTTTAGTGACCGGATATCTAAGTCTATCCCTAACGACCTTAAAATCAATCTTTCAAGAGCGTTGGGTTATTTCAACGAAGGCGACTCACAAGAGAATAAAGACAAGTGGTATTCTGAAGAATTGAAAAATCGATATGACTCTGAAGAAAGTGTCACTACTTTGATTGATTTATCGCTAGAGTTAGAAGGTTTAGTGCGTAATGTTGGTACGCACGCTGGTGGTGTACTCATTGCACCAAGTAAGATTAGTGATTTTTGCCCGATTTATAAAGGTCCTAACGAATCGGATGGTGTGGTTTCACAATTTGACATGAAAGATGTTGAAGCTATGGGTTTGGTGAAGTTTGATTTCTTGGGTTTGTCTAACCTTACCGTGATTGACAAAACTGTAAAACTTATTTTCGCCAAAGGTTTGAGTGATGAGTTAATTGATTTAGACACCCTGTCTTTGGACGATAAAGGCGTGTATGAGCTATTACAGCGCTGTGATACTACCGGTATTTTCCAGCTTGAATCAGATGGTATGCGTGGTTATTTGAAAAAACTCCAGGCTGATTCATTTGAAGATATTGTGGCGATGCTGGCCTTATACCGACCAGGACCACTCGGTGCTGGTATGGTCGATGACTACATTAACGTGAAGCACGGCACGCAAAAGGTGAAATACCCACACCCAATGTTAGAAGAGATTCTTAAGCCAACCAATGGTGTATTTTTATACCAAGAGCAAGTAATGAAGTCTGCTCAAGTTATGGCAGGTTATTCCCTCGGTGGTGCCGATTTATTACGCCGTGCGATGGGTAAAAAAATCGCCGCAGAAATGGACGCACAGCGCGATGTGTTCGTCAAAGGTGCGGCTGAGCGTGATATTGATGTCAAAAAAGCCAATGAAATTTTTGACTTAATCGATAAGTTCTCAGGTTATGGGTTTAACAAATCACACTCGGTGGCTTATGCTTATATTTCTTATCAAACTGCTTGGTTAAAAGCGCATTATCCTGCTGCTTTTATGGCGTCGGTACTTTCAGGCATGATGGATGATACGGACCGAATTGCTTTTACTGTGAAGGAGGTGCAAGCTATGGGCTTGACCGTTGATGGCCCGAGTGTTAACGCCTCTTACCATCAGTTTAGTATTCGAGATGAAAAAATCATTACTTACGGTTTGGGTGCGATCAAGGGTGTGGGTGAGGCTTTGGTTGAAGTCTTAGTGGCTGAGCGAGAAGCGAATGGCGATTACCAAGATTTGTTTGATTTTTGTTCGCGTATTGAGCGTCGATCTTTGAATAAGCGCGCCGTTGAGGCTTTGATTTATAGTGGTGCTTTAGATGGTTTTGGTGTTAATCGCGCCAGTTTGATTAAAACCTATCCAAGTGCAATGAAACAAGCAGAGCAACGACAAAATGACAAATCTAGTGGGCAAAGTGGCTTATTTGCAAATGAGCAAGTGCACAACGAGTATGAGGTTCATTATTTACCAGCCTCAAGTTTTTCATTTAGAGAAACTCTGCAGTTTGAAAAAATGGTGATGGGTTATTATTTTTACAACCATCCGACCGATGAATACAAAGCTGATTTAAAGCATATTTCTGCTACCCTGCCTTCTGCTTTAGTTTTTAGAAACAATAAAGAAGCACGAGTATTGGCACTCATTTCAGAACTACGTTATCGCTCTACTAGAAGTGGTACACAGATGGCATTGATCAACGTTGAAGATAGTACAACCTTATTAAATGCAGTGGTGTTTTCCAAGGTGTTAGGGTCGGTTAGTGAGGCGCTAGTAGCAGACACAGTGGTGGTGCTTTCTGGCAAAATTAATAAAGATTATCGTGATGAATGGCAACTGGTGGTTGACAAGGTAGAAGGCGTTGATGTAGTTAAAGAAAAATATGCCAGAAGTTTTGAGATTTCACTTAACCATAAACATCAAACACTGTTCGAGCCGCTTTCAGCGCTGTTAAAACAAAACCCAGGTCAGTGCCCGGTTAGGTTTCGTTATCAAGTAGACAATGCCCAGGGCAATGCTATTACTCGGGATTATTTTATAAAGCCAGATCAGCAGTTGATAGATTCAGTTGATGCATTGTTAGGCGATCATGTGAGTCAAATTAATTACGTTTAAAGGTCTGAGCATTGTCGCCTATAGTAGCGTGCATGGTCTTTTCTGTATTCGTTAATGCTAATTTCACCCCCCAATTTAATACTTATTTGACCTGAGCAATTAGTGTTGATTGATTTTATTTTATTGGCTTTGTATCGATTAGTCACTTGTTTAGCAGGGTGGTTAAATCGGTTTTGATAGCCACTTGATACAATCACTATTGAGGGTGAGACCGCATCAAGAAAGCCTTGTGTAGAAGAGGTTTTACTACCGTGATGGGGCGAGATTAAAATATCGCTATTGAGTTTTTCTTGTTGATGTTTCACCAATTGTTTTTCGGCTTTTTTCTCAATATCAGCACTCATCAGCACTGAAAACTGATCGGTAGAAACTTTTAGAACACATGAGGCGTTGTTACCCTTTAAGCGCGTATTTTTAGTAGGACTTAATATCTCGAACAGTACACCGTCCCAGCGCCATTGTTGCCCAGCGTAACAAAGGGATGACTGTCGGGTGATTTTGTTAGGTACTGAAGTTAGTATTTTTTTGACTTTAATTGCTCGCAGCACATCAGTTAGACCACCGATATGGTCGTTGTCTGCATGTGAAATAATGATTTTATCTAAGCCGCTAATTTGCTTAGCCTTGAGAAAGGGGTTAACAACACTTTCTCCTAAGTTAAAGCCGGAGGGATATCGAGCACCGGTATCAAATAATAGCGTGTGGTTTTGTGTTTGCACCACATGTGAAATTCCCTGCCCCACATCAAGGATGGTGATTAAAACTGTATTTTGTGCAATTTTTTCATTTGGTACAAACAGCATTAAAGCCAATATTGGCACCGATAACAGTCGTAGTTTTAAGTCTTTAGGTGAAAGTGCAATAAACATAGCCAATACAAACAGTATTAGGTCGAGTGTTTGTGTTTGAGTGTAATGCCATTGGTTAAACTCAAACTGCTGTAATAAGCCTAGAAAATAGCTAAGCCCAGCCAAAGCTTGATTGGCCACTGCGAAGCTTAATTCAGCCGGATATGACAAACCAGTAAGTACCAATAGTGCACCGATTAAAGACAATGGTGTGACAATAAAACTAAAGACAGGAATGGCAACTAGATTGGCAATCGGTGAGAGTAAAGAGCCTGAGGCGAAAAACCAAGCAATTAAAGGTAGTGTAGCGACACTAATTAGCAGTTGTATATAAAGCAGTCGGTACAACCAAGATTTATCTTGATGTTGTTTAACACCATAGATAATAACCCCAACCACGTAAAACGACAGCCAAAAACCAACACTGAAAATACTCAGTGGATTATTGGCTAATACCAAAATAAGTGCCAAGCCATAGAGTTGCCAGACATTGTGATGGCGTCGTAGAATCAAGCTGACAAAAACCACACCAGCCATAATAAAAGCACGACCTGTTGGAATAGAAAAGCCTGCAATCAATGCATACAAAAAAGCCGATAGCAACCCAAAATAGGCGGCCAATACTTGGGCTGGAATCTGAAGACAGCAACGTTGACAACGACGCCATAAAAATTGTACTAATAAAAACACAAAGCCGGAAATCAAACCAATGTGTAGCCCGGAGATAACACTTAAGTGTGTGGTGTTAGTGTCTTTAAACAACTCCCAATGTGATTCTTTAATAAAGGATCGGTCGCCAATAATCAATGCATTAACCACACCACCAAAATCTAATACCTGTAAGAATGGCTGTAATGAATAACGAAGATCTTGTCTAAATTGATCCATTGAATTGGTTTGATTAACTTGAATTAGTTGATTAGATTTTGAAGACTTGACATAGCCCGTTGCACCCATCTGTTTGTAAAACAACCATTGCTCGTAATCAAATCCACCTAAATTCTGGTAGCCATTGTTGCGTTTAAGTTTGAGTTGTAATTGCCAAGCATCACCCGTTTGCAAATCAGGTCGATTTTTGCCATACCAAGAGAGTTTAAGTCGGCTTTTAAAGGGGGAGTTAGCGTAAAAAATAAATTTGGTTTTATCGGTAGATGCTTCGGGTAAATCTGCAATTACACCAGTAACAAGTATCGATTGATTGAGGTAAATATCATCTACATGGGTGTTTAAATTTTGAGCAGAAAACCAGCCCATCCAAGCAAAACCCAGTAAAAAAATCAAACCATTGAGTGCCAGTAGTTTGTGGCGCTTAAACAGTGCTAGAATCACCAAAAATCCACATAAGATTACACTCCATTCATTATTTGATATTTCGAGTGTATTTTTGAACGAAAATACACTGATACCGAGTAGAAAATTTAGGGCGTAAATTAGCATAAAAATTGACAGTAAAATTAGATGATGGTTGGGTTAAATAATTACTAGTTCATGATAGTCTAATATTTCGTGAAACACTTGATTTAATGCGTGGAACATCAAAAGTTATCCCCTTATGGGTTGTTGGTGATGTAAATGAATGTTTTCTAATATAAACATTTACAATAAATTTTTATAAGTTATTGATATTTAATTAAAAAAATAAATTGTTTAATTTCTATTCAAAACCATAGAAAACCGCAATATATCGGTGTTTTTCATGGATTTTAATAAGATATTAACAGAGTTATCCACAGTTTTGTGAGTAACTCTATTGAGTGTTGATTTAACAACGTTTTTTGTTATTTATAAAAACTTTTTACTGATGATTTCAATGATTTTTCGACCCAGCTTTTGTTTACTGTTTTTTGCCAGTTTTTTACTGTTTTTTTGATCAATAAAAACTACGGCATTTTCATCACTTTTAAAGCCTAAATCAGTACTTGAAACGTCATTTAAAATAATGGCATCACAACCCTTGTTTTTAAGCTTATTTTGGGCATTTTCAAGTAAATTTTGTGTCTCTGCAGCAAAACCAATGCAAATAGGTTTTTGCGGTAATTGACAAACGTCTTTCAAAATATCTTTGGTTGGTGTGAGCTCTATTGTGAGCACTTGATCAGACTTCTTAATTTTTTGATTTTTTGGATTTTTTACCGAATAATCACTCACCGCTGCACAGGCAATAAAGATATCTTGATCTTTGATATTTTCCATCACTGATTGATGCATCTTCTCAGCACTGATAGCGAATATTTTCTTAGAAGGCTCACTGATTGGGGTGGAGATATTGCCAAGGATTAATGTCACTTGTGCGCCAGCCTCAATGCAAGCATCTGCTAAGGCCATACCCATCTTGCCACTGGAATGATTGGACAGATAGCGAACAGGGTCAATCGCTTCAATGGTGGCGCCTAAAGTGATTAGCACTTTTTTACCACTCATCTTAGTAGATTGAAACATTGAGCCTACTTGCTTAGCGATTTCAGCTGATTCAGCCAGTCGTCCTTCACCAATATCACCACAAGCTTGCACCCCGTGCTCAGGATCAATGATTTGAATGCCACGCTGTGTAAGTGTGGTCAAGTTGTCTTGAACGCCATTAGAAACGTACATTTGTTGATTCATCGCCGGTGCAATTAAAACTGGGCAATCGCTGGCTAAAATCACACTACTGAGTAAATCACAAGCTTTGCCTGCGGTTAGATTGGCGATGGTATTAGCGCTAGCCGGCGCAATTAATAGTGCATCCGCCCATTTGGCTAATTCAATGTGCCCCATGGACAGCTCGGCTTCTTTATCCCATAAATTATCATGGACTTTGTTTTTAGAGGTGGCTTGCAAAGACAGTTCGGTAATAAATTGCGCACCACCCTGGGTTAAGATAACACGCACTTCGGCACCTAAATCTTGTAGACGACGCACAATATCGGGCGCTTTGTAAGCGGAAATTGAGCCACTAACGCCAAGAACAATACGTTTGTTGGTTAAGCTGCTCATGTTTTTATATTAGCGGTTATGCGGATATCATCTCCCACCATTCTGATGTCGCTAAGCTGAAGTTGGATTTTATCTGCCATGGCACTTAGTGCCAAAGTTGCCATTGAATTGGCGTGACTACCCATGAGTATTGGTGCGGTATAAATGATAAATTCATCAATCAAATGCGACTCAACCATTGCTCCAATTAAGTTAGGTCCGGCTTCAAGTAGAACGGTATTAATACCTTGGTCACCTAATTGTTTGAGTGCGTCGGTTAAATCGAGTTTGCCATTTTCAAGTGTTTTACCGTTGTTTGGATCGAGAATTAAAGTTGGCGCATCGTCTGAAAAAATATTAAGTGTTTTATCTGTGATTTGTTGTCGGCTGTCAATCACCACTCTTAAAGGCGATACAGTTGATGCATCAAGCCGTACAGTCATGGATGGGTTATCAGACAAGATAGTGCCAGATCCGGTCATGAGAGCTTGATGTTTGGCGCGCAAATGTTGCACATCTGTTCTAGCAGCTTCACCCGTAATCCATTGGCTTTCACCTGAAGCCATGGCAGTTTTACCATCGAGACTCATGGCAATTTTGCAAGTGACAAAAGGCAGCCCAGTTTGCATGCGTTTAATAAAGCCACGATTAAGCATCAAGGCCTCGTTTTCTAATAATCCAACATTCACTTGAATATTGGCAGCTTCTAACAGTGCCAGACCTTGACCACTAACCAAAGGGTTTGGGTCGAGTGTGGCAATAACCACACGTTGAACACAAGCATTAATAATGGCTTGTGCACAAGGTGGTGTTTTACCTTGGTGCGAACAGGGTTCTAAAGTCACATAAAGTGTTGTACCATTGGCCCGGTGATTGATTTGTTCTAAAGCGTTTATTTCTGCATGCGCCTCACCAAAGGTTTTATGGTAGCCTTTGGCTATGATTTGATCATCTTTAACAACCACACAACCCACCATAGGATTGGCTTTAACGCCATCTCTACCTTGCCTAGCAAGCTTAAGTGCAAGCGACATGTAATGTGAGTCATTTTTTGAAAAAGTTGCCACGATATTTCAGATATAATTGCTTAAATTTTTTAAATAAGTTTAATCCCATTTTACCCAGGAGAAACAACGTGGATGAGAAGAAAAAACAAGCCCTAAAAGCAGCACTTGCACAGATTGATAAGCAATTTGGTAAAGGCTCAGTCATGTATTTAGGCGATGATCAGGCTCAAGCAGGTATTGAAGCGGTTTCTACGGGTAGTTTAAGTTTGGATATTGCACTTGGTATCGGTGGTTTACCACGTGGCCGTGTGGTTGAAATTTACGGTCCTGAGTCTTCGGGCAAAACAACATTAACCTTGCACGTCATTGCTGAGATGCAAAAGTTAGGTGGCACAGCAGCCTTTATTGATGCTGAACATGCACTAGATCCACAATACGCCAGACGACTCGGTGTTAATACCGATGACTTGCTAATTTCTCAGCCAGATACCGGCGAGCAAGCCTTAGAAATTACGGATATGTTAGTGCGTTCAGGTGGTGTGGATATTGTAGTGATTGATTCAGTCGCTGCACTCACGCCAAAAGCAGAAATTGAAGGTGAAATGGGCGCTTCACACATGGGTTTACAAGCCAGATTAATGTCACAAGCATTAAGAAAATTAACCTCAAACATTAAAAAAACCAACACCATGGTGATCTTTATTAACCAATTACGTATGAAGATTGGCGTCATGTTTGGCAACCCCGAAACCACAACGGGCGGTAATGCACTGAAATTCTACGCCTCAGTGCGTTTGGATATTCGCCGTATTGGTGCAATTAAGAAGGGTGATGAAATTTTAGGTAATGAGACGCGCGTTAAAGTATTGAAAAACAAAGTTGCACCTCCATTTAAACAAGCTGAATTCCAAATTTTGTATAACCAAGGTATTTCACGTGAAAGTGAAATCATTGATTTGGGTGTTAAGTTAGGTTTTGTTGAAAAAGCCGGTGCTTGGTATAGTGTTGAAGGCGAACGTATTGGCCAAGGCAAAGACAATTCTAGAGATTATTTGATAGAAAATACTAAGTTAAGTCAAAGTATTGAGGCTAAAATTCGCGAAAAGTTAATGAGTGACGGTGACGACGCCAAGTAAAGAAAAATGTTACGCTGCTGCGATGCAGATGTTGGTTAGACGCGAACATTCTGTTGTTGAACTTACACAAAAATTAACCAATAAAGATTTTGATCGTGCTGATATTGAACAAGCACTTGATTTATTGATTGAGCAAAATTATCAAAGTGATGAGCGTTTTGCTGCTGAGTTTATTCAAATGCGCTTTAACCAAGGCAAAGGGCCAATCAAAATATCTGTTGATCTTAAGCAGCGTGGTATCAGTCATTTTGATTTATCGATGTATGATTTTTACGCTTTGGCTCAACAAATTAGAGTGACTAAATATGGAGATGAAATTCCTAGTGACTACAAAGAGCAAGCCAAACAAAAACGATTTTTACAATCCAGAGGCTTTGATTTTGAACAAATCAACCAAGCGTTCAGTCATGAATAAAATATTTACCCTGCATTCTCCACTCTATATCAAATATCCAAATGGTGAATCACGCGTGATTGAGGAAATTTTCCAACATTCAAAAGGTATTTTGTACTTTGAGCTATTTTGGGAAAAAGATCCTAAGTATAGTATTCACTTGATTGAAGGTGAGATTACAGGTGATGGTCCATGGCGAGTAGGTGAGTGCAGTTTTCATGTACTTGGGTGTAATCACACCCACCCACAAATGTGTGAAATGCACGCTTTTTGGCAGCAAGAACTCTTACAAAGACCTGAGCAATTTAGAGCCACTGACGTGGTAAAGATTGCCCTAGAAAAAGGCGCAATTTTGCCCGACGACTATCCTATCAATGATGCACAGTACTGCTAAACAAACACAAGCATACGATTTTAAAACCCGAGACATTAAGGTTTTAAGAAAGTTATTGCCTTACCTATTGAAGATGCGTACTCGAGTGATTTGGGCAACCCTGTTTTTAATTGCTGCTAAATTAGCCAATGTGGCAGTACCGGTTGTTTTAAAAGAGATTGTTGATTCGTTAGATCAAACCAATGTGCTAATGATTTTACCATTAGGCATGTTATTTGCTTACGGCGGGCTTCGATTGGCAAGCTCGTTATTCAACGAGCTTAGGGATGCGATTTTTGCCAAGGTTCGTTATCATGCCATGCATCTTATTGCACTCGGCGTGTTTAAACATTTACACACACTAGATTTGTCTTTCCACCTTGATAGACGTATTGGTGGTATTACCCGTGATATTGATAGAGGTACGCAAAGTGTATCGACTTTGCTGTCTATTTTTGTGTTCAACATCATCCCATCGTTCTTTGAAATTTGCTTAGTGATTGGGCTTTTATGGATAAATTACGATTCCTTTTTTGCGTTGATTTCTCTTTTGACTGTTGTATTCTATATCGCTCTAACCTTGGCAATTACCACTTGGCGCATGAAGTATCGTTATCAAATGAACGACATGCAATCCGAAGCCAATACTAATGCAGTGGATAGTCTGATTAACTATGAAACAGTTAAATACTTCAACCGTGAAGACTTTGAAGTGAATCGTTATGACGACACAATGGCACGCTGGGAAGATGTTGCTACTAAAAGTTTTACTTCAATGACAGCGCTTAATTTTATTCAAGGTGCAGTGATCGCAGTTGGTGTGACTGTTATTTTGATTACGGCAGCACAAGGTGTGGTGGATCAAAACCTTAGTCTAGGTGATATGATTATGATTCAGGCCTTACTACTACAGTTGTTTATGCCATTGGGTAGCTTGGGTATTGTTTATCGACAAATTAAACACAATTTCATCGACATGAATAATATGTTTGATTTACTTGATCAAACCCCAAAAGTAAGTAATGAGCAGGGTGCGCCTGCACTTAAAGTGACACAAGGTAGGGTCGAATTTAACCAAGTGTCATTTGCCTATCCAGGAAAAAACAAAGTTTTAAAAGACATTAGCTTTACCATTGAGCCGGGGCAAAAAGTTGCCATTGTGGGGCAATCTGGCTCTGGTAAATCAACGTTAGCGAAATTGTTATTTCGTTTTTATGATGTGAGTTCTGGTTCAATTTTGATTGATGGTCAGGATATTAAAACCCATCAACAACATTCGGTGCAAACCGCCATTGGTGTAGTGCCACAAGACACAGTGATGTTTAATGAGAGTATTTATTACAACATCGCTTATGGCAAGCAAGATGCCAGCATGGAAGAAGTAAGGCAAGTCGCCAAATTAAGCTTTATTGATGCCTTTATTGATCAACTACCACAAGGGTATGACACACTTGTAGGTGAACGCGGACTCAAGCTTTCAGGCGGTGAGAAGCAACGGTTGGCCATTGCTAGAGTGTTGTTAAAAAATCCGCCCATTTTGATTTTTGATGAAGCCACCTCTGCGCTAGATTCGTATTCTGAAAAAATGGTACAAAAAGCATTGAATGGCTTCTCAGATCAACACACAACCTTTATGATTGCGCATCGCCTATCAACCATTAAGGATGCTGATAAAATTATCGTTCTTGGTGATGGTGCAATTATTGAAAGTGGTACACACGAAGCATTATTATCAAACAATGGTAAGTACGCACAACTTTGGCAGTTGCAATCTAAAGACACTTCAAAACAACAATCATGAAATTTAAATTAAACAACACTGATCAAAAAGCACGCCGTGGTCAGATGACCTTTGAACGTGGCGAGGTTGAGACACCTGCTTTTATGCCAGTTGGTACTTATGGCACGGTTAAAGCTATGACGCCTGAAGAGGTTAGTGAGATCGGCGCTCAGATTATTCTTGGCAATACTTTTCATCTGGACATTACCCCAGGCACCGAGGTGATTGAAGCACATGGTGATCTGCATGACTTTATGCATTGGCAAGGTCCAATATTGACAGATTCTGGTGGTTTTCAAGTTTTCAGTTTGGGCGATATGCGTAAGATTAGTGAAAAAGGCGTGGATTTTCGTTCACCTAAAAATGGTGATAAGATTTTTATGGGGCCAGAAGAGTCGATGCAGATTCAGAAAAAATTAGGCTCTGATATTGTCATGATTTTTGACGAATGCACACCGTATCCAGCTGATAAAGCAACCGCAGATCAGTCAATGCAATTGTCGCTTCGCTGGGCTAAGCGTTCAAAAGCAGAGCATGAAAAATTAGACAATAAAAACGCCTTGTTTGGTATTGTGCAAGGTGGTATGTTTGAAGATTTACGTTGTGAATCTGCTCAGGCTTTGGTTGATATGGATTTTGATGGCTATGCCATTGGTGGTTTAAGTGTTGGCGAGCCTAAAGACGAAATGATAAAGGTATTGGGTTATTTACCTGAGCAATTACCTGATGATAAGCCTAGATATTTAATGGGTGTGGGCACACCAAAAGATTTGGTTGAGGCGGTTGAGCGTGGTATTGATATGTTTGATTGTGTCATGCCAACACGTAATGCACGTAATGGCTATTTATTTACTTCAGTTGGTATTGTTAAAATTCGTAATGCACAATACAAGCTAGACACACGACCATTAGATGAGAACTGCGATTGTTATACTTGTCAAAATTATTCTCGCTCATATTTGCATCATTTACAACGAAAAAATGAGATCTTAGGCGCTCGCCTAAATACCATTCATAATTTGTATTATTATCAAGATTTAATGGCACAAATGCGTGATGCTATTGAGCACAATGCTTTTTCAGAGTTTAAACAAAATTTTTACGCCTTGCAGGAGGGTTAAATGAATCAGCAATTATTATTTTTTGTTGATGAAGGTGGATTTGATGATTTCACTCCACTATTTGTTAGTTTAGGTTTTGATGTTGATTTTGAAGATTCACAAAGGAAGGCGGTTAAATTAGCCAAGAAAAATAACTATCAAGTGTTAGTGGCTGAGTTTAGTTATAACCCTGAATTTCGTGATCGTGTGAGTAATATTGAGTCTTTATTAGCCACTTTAGAGGGTCACTCTCCTGAAGTTAAAATTATCATCTTGTACGATGAAATCAATCAGTCACAGCTTAATCAGCTCAAACAGCGCTATCGAATGGATGCGACTTTAACTTTCCCAGTTGATGAGAAAACCATTCAAGATTGTATTAGTAACTAGTTTGTTTTTTAAAATAAACATCTAATACTTCTCGAGCAAGTGGTGCTGCTTTAGAGCTACCACTACCAGCATTTTCTACAATAACTGCAATTGCAATTTTTGGGTTATTAACTGGCGCAAAGCCCGTAAATAGCGCATGATCTCTGAGGCGCTCATCTAAGTTGGCGGCAATATATTGCTCTTCTGCATCTAAACCAAACACTTGTGCTGTACCCGTTTTTCCTGCTAGTGTATAGGTAAGTCCCTTGTTTAGCCTTCTAGCGGTACCTTTGGGGGCATAGATAGTTTGTCTCATGCCTTCTATCACATCTTCCCAATTTTGAATATTTTTAATTGGAATTTGAGTGTACACCTTTTGTGAAGCCTCTTTAATTAGTTGATTGGGTAGACGAATATTTTTAAGAATTTTTGGTTGGAAAAGTCGCCCTTTATTAGCTAGTGCAGCCGTTGCAACAGCAAGTTGTAATGGGCTAGAAGTCATAAATCCTTGACCAATACCAACAATTAATGTTTCTCCTCGATACCAAGGCTCGTCTTTGTTAATTTTTTTCCAGGTTTTTGAAGGAAGAATACCGCCATGCTCTCCGGGAATATCAATACCAGTTTTTGACCCAAAGTTAAAAAAAGTTAAATTATCATGCAAGGAATCTATCCCCATCTTATCGGCTAAACGATAAAAGAAAACATCACAGGATTGAGCAATTGAGTCTTTCATATCGACTAACCCGTGACCGGTACGTTTCCAGTCATTAAACTTTCTTTTTACATTGGGGAGTTTGTAATAGCCTGGACAAAAGACTTTACTGTGTTTAGTAATAACCCCCTCTTCAAGTCCAGCTAATGCAACCATTGGCTTGACTGTTGAGCCTGGTGGGTATAGGCCTTGAATGGCTCGATTAAGTTGAGGGATGTCCTTTGAAGTTTGTAATTGGTTGTAGTTTTTATGCGAAATTCCATTCACAAACCAGTTGGGATTGTAAGTAGGGGTGCTAACCAAAGTAAGTACCTCACCATTTGTAACATCAATAACAACAATAGACCCGCGCTTTCCATGTAATAAAGATTCTGCCTTTTGTTGCATATCTAGGTCGATGCTTAAATATAAGTCTTGCCCAGCTTCAGGGGGTTGAATGATTTTTGTGTCGATTACACGACCGGTTACATTTCGTTCAATTTGTTTGACGCCGTTAATGCCATGCAACAATGTTTCGTATTGTTTCTCAATACCTGTTTTTCCGACAAATGACGTACCTAGATAATTTTTTTTGTCATAAATTTCCTTGTCTCTCTTATTCATTCTAGAAACATAGCCAATTGCATGAACACTAGAATCGTTGTAAGGATAAATGCGGTGAAAGTACGGCTCAATCTCAACACCAGCAAACTGATTGCTTACTAAAAATTTTGCAACATGAGTCTCTCTAAAATTGTGTTTTAATGGAATATTATGGAATTTTTTATAACGTTTTCGATTTTTATGATAAGCCTTAATATCATTGTCATTAATAAAGCCTAATTGCTCAAGAGTTAGTAATGTCTTAGCTTCATCATGGGTGAGATTTTCTGGTGTTAACGTAAGTTTGTATGCCAATTGATTGGTAGCCAGTACTTTGCCATTACGGTCAAAGATTTTCCCTCGAGTGGGGGTGATTGGCAAAGTTCGCATTTGATTACCAAGCGCCTCTTCGGTGTAATAATCATAGTGGGTGATTTGCAGGTTGAACAATCTAAGAATTAAGACTAATGCAAAAAAAACGACAAAAATAAAAGCCATCATCATTCTGTTCGAGAAAATCTTATTTTCTAACGCGGTGTTACTAATCTTTTCCATGAGTTGTTAGAATGTTTTGATTATTGATGCCGACACTTTGAAAGTGCAAGTTTGATCACAGGCCAAAATAGCGCACTTGTCAAAGGGGCGATTAACAAATAATAACTAAAATTAAAACCTTGAGTAAGTATGTGCACCAATAAAATTAAACTTAAGTAAATACTAGCTGCACTAAAAACATAAACTTGCTGTGTGCTTAAATTAGATACATAGAATGATTGCTTAACATTAACAATAAAAGCACTGCTTAATATCAGTGCTAAAGCATTTTGACCCAGAATATCACCATGCAATATGTCGATTAATACACCAAGTACTAGCGCTAAAAAGAATCGCCCTTTAGCTGGAAAATTAATTAACCAGTAGATAAAAAACAACAACATCCACAAAGGGGATATTTCTAATAAGATTTGAGAAGCAGGTACAGAGCTAATAATCAAAGCAAACAAGGTTGTCTTAGTTAGGAAAAGATAAGGTCGCTGAAAAGTCATCATTGTTCAGAAACGATTAGTAAAAAATCTAATTGGCTAGCACTTTGAATCGGTGTTAGCTGGATATGCAAGAAAGGGTCATTTACATGTTTTTCAACATGAGTCACTTCCCCCACTAAATAACCTGCTGGAAATTTAGAACCAACAGCGCTGCTTAGAAAAATATCTCCAAGTGCTACATCTAAGTGAGATTCGATAAAGTTTACATTTAGCCTTTCTTGGTTAGAAGCAAGACCTTTGCTGATACCACGAACACCATTGCGTTTATTTTGTACCGGTATGTGTTGGGTTGGGTCAGTAACCATAAGAATGGTTGAATGCCTTGGTGTGACTTGTGTAATTTGACCAACAACTCCTTCAGTGCCTAAGGCAACTTGGCCAATTTTTAGACCATTATCACTACCTTTATTGATGGTTATTTGTTTTTTAAGTCGGGATTGACTGATATTGCTGACACGAACTAAAGTAAATTTCTTTTCTTTAACTGTATAGCTGACATCTAGCAATCGAGTAAGTTTTTTATTGGTTAATTCTAGGGATTCTTGTGCCTGTAGTTTTGTTTTTAACTCGATTATTTGGTTGGTCAAGTAATTATTACGTTTGCGTAAAGTATTTTTGGTTTCGGTAGAGCCTTGTTGGCCAATCCATTGGTAAAGATCAGAGGATTGATTAACAATAAAGTTAATTGGTGTTTTTATTAGGGTATTAATTGATTGCTTTATGTCATCCAAAGCGTCGTACTTATAGTCTGATAAAATTAAAAAAATGGCAATAAATATAGGGGTGAAAAGTTTTATAAATTGCATAATTTAAATACCTAACCCGCCCTTTGACTTTGGCTAGATTACTCAGCAGCTAAGAAACCCATATTATGTTTACTAATCATATCCAGCGCAGCACCACCACCACGCGCCACACAGGTTAATGGGTCGTCAGCAATGCGTATTGGCAGGTTAGTTTCTTGATTAATAAGTTTGTCTAATCCTTCTAAAAGAGCACCACCACCCGTAAGTACTAAGCCATTTTCTGCAATATCAGAAGCTAGTTCTGGTGGTGTTTGCTCGAGTGCTGTTCTAACCGCTGCAACAATTGTTGCTAAGGGCTCTTGTAAGGCTTTTCTAATTTCTGTATTGGTCACCTCGAAGCTAACCGGAATACCTTTAGCAACATCAAGACCTCTGTATTCATTCTTTTTAATTACTTTGGTTTCAAAGGCAGAACCCACTTCTTCTTTAATTTGTTCAGCTGTTGCTTCGCCAATAATAACACCGTGCTCACGGCGGACAAATTTAACAATTTGACTATCAAATAGATCGCCGCCAACACGTAATGAATCAGAATAAACAATACCATTGAGCGACATGATAGCGATTTCTGTTGTACCACCACCAATATCAATTACCATTGCACCTGAAGCCTCTTCAATTGCCATACCGGCACCCAGTGCTGCAGCCATTGGCTCTTCAATTAAATAAACATCTCTTGCGCCTGCGCCAACTGCACTTTCTTTAATGGCACGACGCTCTACTTGAGTAGCACCACAAGGTACACATATTAGAACTTTAGGGCTGGGAGAAAAGAAGCCAGAACGCAATACTTTTTTAATGAAATGTTGTAACATTTTTTCAGTAACTTTAAAGTCGGCAATCACGCCGTCTTTCATTGGGCGAATCGCCTCAATAGATCCAGGCGTTCTACCTAACATATTTTTAGCATCTTGACCTACGGCAATGACGGTTGCTTCTAATGAGCCTCTGTCATTGCGAATTGCAACAACAGAAGGTTCGTTTAATACAACAGCTCCGTCCATGTAAATCAGTGTGTTGGCAGTACCTAGATCGATAGAAAGATTCTGACCTTTAAAAAAATCAAACATAAAAAATCCCAGTGAAATATTGGTTAAAATGAAAGGATATCATACTATAAACACCTAATCAAAATTGGGCAATATTTAAAGCATAATGAAGATGAAAATCAAGCAACAACATGTGATTGAAAGTGTTTGCAATGCCTTGCAATATATTTCTTATTATCACGCACCAGATTTTATTCAGGCCATGGCAAATGCGTACGAAAAAGAAACGCATCAGTCAGCTAAAAATGCCATTGCACAAATTTTAATCAATTCTAAAATGGCTGCCCTAGGCCAACGCCCTATGTGTCAAGATACGGGTATTGTTAATATATTTGTTGAAGTAGGTATGGATGTTACTTGGGAGGCGGAATTATCTTTAGAAGACATGATTAACGAAGGGGTTAGGCAGGCTTACACTAATCCGGATAATCCGTTACGCGCCTCTATTGTTAAAGATCCGTTATTTTCTAGAGTCAATACTAAAGACAATACGCCTGCAGTCATTCATATGAAAGTGGTGAAGGGTAATGTACTGAGCTTTATCGTTGCAGCCAAAGGCTGTGGTTCTGAAAATAAAGCCAAATTTGCTGTGTTGCAACCCGATGACAATGTCACTGACTGGGTATTAAGAACTATTCCAACCATGGGGGCGGGCTGGTGTCCGCCAGGGATTATTGGTGTTGGTGTTGGTGGTACGGCTGAAAAAGCCATGCTTATGGCCAAACAAAGCTTAATGGACCCAATTGATATTACCCAAATTAGTGAAAAATCTAATCCAACTAATATTGAGAAATTACGTTTGGATTTATTTAGCAAGATTAATGATTTGGGTATCGGTGCACAAGGGTTGGGCGGTTTAACCACAGTGCTTGATGTCAAAATTAAAGATTATCCAACCCATGCAGCCTCTCAACCAGTTGCAATGATTCCAAATTGCGCAGCAACACGCCATTTGCATTTTTCAATGAATGGCTCAGGTATAGCAGAGCTTCCAGAAGTGGATATGAGTGTTTATCCTGATCTGGAAATGGATTATTCAAAGTACAAAAAAGTTGATTTAAACACCTTAACGCGCAGCCAAATGGGTGAATGGAATATTGGTGATACCTTATTACTCACAGGCACTATTATTACTGGGCGTGATGCAGCGCATAAGCGCCTGAAGCAAATGCTTGATAATGGTGAAGGCCTGCCTAAAGGTGTAGATTTTGATAATAAATTTATTTATTATGTCGGCCCAGTTGACGCGGTAGGCGATGAAGTCATCGGCCCAGCAGGTCCGACTACAGCCACGCGCATGGACTGTTTTACTGACATGATGCTGGAAAAAACAGGCATTCTAGGTATGATTGGCAAGGCTGAGCGTGGCGAAGCCACTACACAAAGTATCAAGGAGCATAAGGCCAGTTATTTGATTGCAGTGGGTGGTGCGGCATATCTTATTTCAAAATCGATTAAAAAAGCAAAAAAATTAGCGTTTGAAGATATGGGTATGGAAGCTATTTACGAGTTAGAAGTTAAAGATATGCCAGTAACCGTTGCCGTAGATAGTGAAGGTCATAATATTCATAGTATTTTTCAAAACATACAAGTCGTCCCGACTAAAGTATAATCACCCTTGAAGTTGGTCGGATGGTCGCTGGAAGGTTTGCCTTTCAGAGGAAAGTCCGGGCTCCAAAGAGCAAAGTGCTAGCTAACAGCTAGGTATGGTGACATAACGGAAAGTGCTGCAGAGATTTAAACCGCCTATTTCGATAGGTAAGGGTGAGAAGGTGCGGTAAGAGCGCACCGCGCGTTTGGTGACAACCGTGGCAAGGTAAACCCCACTTGGAGCAAGCTCAAATAGGCTACCATTGGTGCGGCTCGCACAAGGTAGCGGGTAGAGTGCTAAAGCGTTTTGGCAACAATGCGCGTAGATGAATGACTATCTATTACAGAACCCGGCTTATAGACCAACTTCACTTTTATTTATATTTGTTATAGAATGGTCTTATGAAAAGAATTCTAAAACAAATTACCCTACTTATTACTCTAGGTATATCTAGTAGTGTTGTTGCAGACAAAGAAATCTTGTATTCTGATAAAAATATCACCATTTATACGGATAATACCATTACTTACACTGGCAAGAAAACCGTGCCAGTATTTAAACCTTCAAGCGCCTGGGTGGAAGAAGACTACTTTACTCAGCAAGAAAAATATTGTGAAGTAGATTCTAAGTACGTTGACAAGCTTAAGAAAAGCTTAAATGCTAAGACTAAAGCGCAACAATAAATCTATTTAATTTGAGCAAGAACTGCGCGGTCATTGCCGTTGTAGTCTTTAAAAGCTTTAACATTATGAAATGCTTTATTCAATAATTTTGTAATTTGCTGCTGCTGGTTATAGCCGTGTTCAAGTAGCAAATAACCACCCTTATTAAGGTGTTTAGGTGCATCATTAATAATAATGCGAATATCGTTCAGCCCATCTTCACCAGATACTAGTGCTGTTTGTGGTTCGTAAGTAAGGTCTGTTAAGTAAGCATCATTCTCTTCGATATAGGGCGGGTTAGAAACGATAAAATCAAAGGTTTCATTGGTTACAGCATCAAACCAATTACCTTGAGTAAAGTTAATGTTAGTTGTTGCATTGATTTTGGCTATATTAAGCGCCGCTTGAGAAAAGTCTGTTGCACTAACTTTCCAACGCGGATTTATGTCGGCCAGAGTGACGGCAATGATGCCACTGCCGGTGCCTAAATCTAACACTTGGTACTTTTGATTTTTATTGAGTAAATCAAGCGTGATATCAATTAATAGCTCAGTTTCTGGACGTGGAATTAAAGTGTCTTTTGTGACTTTGAAATCAAGATGATAGAAACCTTTTTTACCACTAAGGTAGGCAAAAGGCACACCTTGTTCACGTTGTTGAATAAAGTTTGTGAGTTGCTGTTGTTGCTTGTCATTTAAAGTGTAATCATTTTGCACGTAAAGTTCAGTGTTAGATTTTCCTAATACTAAAGACAAAAGTGGCGCGATATCAATCGCACCACTTTTAAGGTAATCACCAACAGTATTCAAGGCTTATAAGTTAACGGTTTTTAAGCCTAGAGATTTCCAAGCATTCATACCGCCACGGTAGTATTTAATTTTTGCAGCAGGATAACCATAACTTAATAATGCTTTAATAGCAGCCGGTGTTTGACCGCACCAAATGCCATTACAGTACATAACTAAGGTTTTGGCGTATGAAAAATCATATACATCGTCCACTTGAACGCCAAGCTGATCTTCCATGATCTCTAACGCCTTTTCTTTGTTTTTGAATCTTGTATAAGGGATGTTGACCGCTGTTGGAATACCGCCTGAAATTACTGGCCAGTTAGGTGTGCGTGTATCAATCACTAAAATTGTGTCGTCACCAGCTGATCTTTGTTTGACATATTCGATGACATCAAGTTCACCAACTGTTTCAACAGCGTGCGGTGCAAACGGATGCATTTTTTGAATTTTTCCACGCGTGGTTTTTACATAAAAACTGGAGATTTCATTGTCTCGATCTTGGTCTCTTTGTAACTTAATAACTTCACCTTGGTGGTTTATATCTATTGAAACTACACCCGGTGAAATAAACACCTCTTTGGTCACTTCTCCTTCGGCATTTGCGCCTAGTGCCAATAAGCTGGCAAGTAATACGATTAATTTTTTCATTTCCTCTCCTCTATTTATAAATGATTAGCAACAGCTACTGTTGATTTTTGACTGGGTTGTACTGATTTTTTAGCTTCAGCAGTTTTTAAATCAATTAGATTTTTAACTGCGACAATCAGCCCTAAACCAATAAATGCCCCCGGGGGTAAGATTGCCAATAATGTGCCTTGGTAATCTTCAAACACAGTGATACTCAATGTATCACCTAAACTACCGAGTAGCAAGCTAGATTGTTCGAACAAAGTGCCGGAGCCTATTAACTCGCGCATTGCACCCAGTATGATCAGCACCACTGAAAAGCCAATACCCATCATTAGCCCATCAAGCGCTGATTTACCCCAAGTGTTTTTACTGGCAAAAGCTTCAGCTCTACCTAAGATGGCGCAGTTGGTTACAATTAAAGGCACAAAAATACCCAGTATTAAATACAAATCATAAAAATAAGATTGCATTGTTAGTTCAACAATGGTGACGAAAGAAGCGATTAGCAGAACAAAGATAGGGATGCGTACCTCTTTTGAAATGTGATGACGAAAGATGGAAATCGTTGTATTTGAAGCGATCAAGACAAAGGTTGTGGCTAGGCCAAGAGCAATAGAGTTGACCACATTGTTGGTTACTGCTAGTAGTGGGCACAAACCTAAAAGTGCAACAAGTGCTTGGTTGTTGTTCCACAAGCCATTTTTCGCAATTTTGATGTAATCGTCCATAGAGCTTGATTATATCAATCTCTATGGACGATAAAGGTTTGTCTACTTAAGAAAAGACAATCTCATTATTCTCAGTATTGGCGTGGATGGTTGAGCCAGGCAAAAACTCGCCAGATAAAATCTTTTGAGACAATGGATTCTCTAGCAATTGTTGAATCGTGCGTTTCAGTGGTCTTGCACCAAATACTGGATCGTAACCTCTATCTACAATTAATGTCATCGCTTGATCACTGAGTGTTAATTTAAGATCAAGGTCGGATAGACGTGATTGCAGGATTTCAATTTGAATCTTGGCGATGCCTTTGATTTGGTCTTTCCCAAGACTATTGAAAGTAACGATTTCATCGATACGGTTAACAAATTCAGGTCGGAAATGCTCACCCACTAATTGAGTGAGTTCTGCACTCATATCCTTGCCTGGGTTCTCTTGAATTAAGTGCGAGCCTAAATTCGAGGTCATGACAATCACGGTATTTTTAAAATCAACCGTGCGACCTTGACCGTCAGTTAATCGGCCATCGTCCAATACTTGCAATAGTACGTTAAATACATCTGGATGGGCTTTTTCGATTTCATCTAATAGAATGATTGAATACGGCTTGCGTCGTACTGCTTCAGTCAGTACACCACCTTGTTCATAACCTACATAACCAGGAGGTGCGCCAATCAAACGAGAAACAGAATGTTTTTCCATGAATTCACTCATATCCACACGCACAATAGCTTGTTCAGTGTCAAACAAGAAGTCTGCCAAAGCTTTAGTTAGTTCGGTTTTACCCACACCTGTTGGACCCATAAATAAGAACGATCCATCTGGTCTGTTTGGATCAGATAGGCCGGCGCGTGATCGACGAACCGCATCAGATATGACTTTAACCGCTTTATCTTGGCCTACTAACCGCTTGTGAATGATACTTTCCATTTGCAATAGTTTGTCTTTTTCACCTTCCATCATTTTATCTACAGGGATGCCTGTCCATCTAGCCACAATTTCAGCAATTTCATCTTCAGTGACCTTGTTTCTTAATAGGGTCATTTCTTCAACATCCGCACTTTCTGCTTGCGATATTTTATCTTCCAATGTTGGAATAATGCCATATTGCAACTCACTCATTTTGGCTAAATCATTATTACGATGTGCATTTTCAAGGTCTATTTTGGCCTGTTCTAATTCCTCTTTAAGGTGCGCATCACCTTGAACAACCAGTTTTTCTCTTTTCCAAACTTCATCAAAATCAGCATATTCTTTTTCTAAATTTTTAATGACCTCTTTCAGTTCTTTTAGACGCTCTTTAGACGCTTTATCTTTTTCTTTTTTTAGTGCCATTTTTTCAATTTTTAATTGCACCAATTTACGATCAAGCTTGTCCATTGATTCTGGCTTTGAGTCAAGTTCCATACGAATTTGAGATGCCGCTTCGTCGATTAAATCAATCGCCTTATCAGGCAATTGTCTGTCGGTAATGTAGCGAGTCGAGTAAGTTACTGCTGCAATAATGGCAGGATCGGTAATTTCCACACCATGGTGTACTTCGTATTTTTCCTTCAATCCACGCAAAATTGCAACCGTGTCTTCCTGTGTCGGCTCATCGATCAATACTTTTTGAAAACGACGCTCCATAGCTGAGTCTTTTTCAATGTATTGGCGATACTCATCTAACGTGGTTGCACCCATGCAATGTAAATCGCCACGTGCTAATGCTGGTTTAAGCATGTTTCCGGCATCCATAGAGCCTTCGCCTTTTCCTGCGCCCATCATGGTGTGCAATTCATCGATAAATAAGATCACTTGGCCATTTTCTGCTTCCAAGTCTTTTAGTACAGCCTTCATTCTTTCTTCGAATTCACCTTTATATTTTGCACCTGCAACTAGAGCTGCCATATCAAGAGACAATAAGCGCTTACCTTTAACACCTTCAGGCACTTCATTATTAACAATACGTTGTGCTAAGCCTTCAGCGATGGCCGTTTTTCCGACACCCGGTTCACCAATGAGTACCGGGTTGTTTTTGGTACGACGTTGTAGCACTTGAATAGCGCGACGAATTTCACCATCACGACCAATCACTGGGTCAAGTTTCCCCAGACTCGCAAGTTCGGTTAAATCAGTTGTGTATTTATTAAGTGCATCTCTTTGTGTTTCTGCATTTTGATCATTCACAGTTTCGCCTCCTCTCAGGTTTTCAATCATGGTTGTGAGTTGTGTTTCATTTATACCATGCTTTTTTAATAGTTGGGTTGTTGCATCATTGCCTTTGATGATAGCCAATAAAAATAACTCGGTAGTGAGATAGCTATCCCCTCGATCGATAGCCAATTTATCAGTCTGATTCAATAGACGTAATAAATTTTGCGAAATATTAATATCACCCGTTGGATTGCCCAACGAAGCCAACTGATTCACTTGCGTCTTAATATCAGACTTTAATCTGGAAAAGTCTGTTGAGCATTGAGATAAAAGGCTGCTGACCGTGCTAGATGAATCACTGATCATTGCGCTCAGCACGTGCAAGGATTCAATCACACTGTGGTTAAAGCCATTAGCAAGCGATTGAGCATTAGCTAAATCTTGCTGAAATTGAGCCGTTAATTTATTAATATCCATGCACTATTTTGATGTTTTTTTGTTAAGTTACTATCTATCTATGGGATGATATGACGATATTCAAGGTCATAAATAAAATATTATGTTAAATTTAGTATTGTTTGAGCCAGAGATTCCTAATAACACCGGAAGTTTGATTCGCCTAAGTGCCAACATGGGTGCGAGCCTACATTTAATTAAACCCTTTGGTTTTGAAATTACAGACAAACGCCTGAGACGAGCGGGGCTTGACTACAAAGAGTTGGCGCAGGTCTATGAGTATGAGAATTTTGAAGATTATTTACTCAAGGCCAAGCCAAATAGACTGTATGCAGTGAGCTCTAAAGTATCTACTAGCTATGCTGACGTTAATTATCAAAGTGGTGATTCATTTTTATTTGGTCCAGAGACACGAGGCCTCCCCCAAGAAATACTCGATCAATATCCAGGCATTACTTTACCAATGCAAGCAGGTTCTCGCAGTTTAAATTTATCTAATTGTGTTTCAATTGTGGCGTACGAGGCTTGGCGTCAGCTTAGTTTTGTTAAATTATAAGCGTTAGTAAAATCTTTAATATTAGCGATTTTCTTGCCGGCTAATTGTACTTGTTCCAGGCTTAATGCACTGTCACCCGTGGCAATGATACAAACCCCTTTGCCGTATTTAATGACTTCACCAGGTTCTGCATCATAGGCAAGATCTATAACGGAAGCAGATAAAACACGCAAAACTTTGTCCTCAAATTTGTCACTTTGTGCATGTGCTTGAGCAATGGGGTAGGGGTTAAACGCCCTAATTTTTTGGTTGATTTGGACGGCACTCTGCGACCAATCAATCCAAGCTTCATCTTTGCTGAGTTTTTTGGCATAGGTGATACCGGCTTCATCTTGAACAGTAGGCGTGAGTCGTTCAAGATTTTCAAGTGCCTCGATAATACCTTGTGCACCAAGAATGGCTAATTTATCATGTAGAGATTGCGCTGTGTCAGACTCGGTAATGGCGCAAGTTTTTTCTAGCAAAATGTCACCGGTATCTAGCCCTTCATTCATTTGCATGATGCCAATGCCAGTTTGCTTGTCACCGTCTAGAATTGCGCGTTGAATTGGGGCTGCGCCACGCCAGCGCGGTAGCAATGATGCATGTATGTTGAGACATCCGTATTTAGGTGTTTCTAATACGATTTTAGGTAAGAGTTGCCCATAGGCTACCACCACCATGATATCTGCATTAAGGCTGGCTAAGGTTTGCTGTGCAGCTTCATGTTTTAAGCTTTCAGGTTGAAAGACAGCCAGATTGTGTTCTAATGCTTTTTCTTTTACTGGGCAAGAGGTGAGTATACGACCACGACCTTTGGGTCTATCTGGCTGACAATAAACACCTTTAATATCGTGCCCTGCATTAATGAGTGATTCTAGAATGCCAACAGAAAAATCAGGCGTGCCTGCAAATACAATACGCATTATTTTAGTATTTGACGCGCCTCTTTAATTGCAGCTTTAACTTGGTTGGGTGCAGTTCCACCTAAGTGATCACGCGCACAAAGAGAACCTTCTAAAGATAGTATATCAAACACATCATTTTCAATGCGATCATCAAAAGCCTGTAGTTCCTCTAAGCTTAACTCACTAAGATCTTTTTGGTGTTCAATACCATAAGACACAGATTGCCCAACCACTTCATGTGCATCACGGAAAGGCAAACCTTTCTTGACCAAATAGTCTGCAAGATCAGTCGCTGTGGTATAACCTTTTTTAGTTGAGTTATACATATTATCACGCTTGGTTTCAATGGTTGGCACCATGTCAGCAAACACGCGCAAACAAGCCTTAAGTGTATCAACTGTGTCAAATAGTGGCTCTTTGTCTTCTTGGTTGTCTTTATTGTAGGCGAGTGGCTGTGACTTCATAATGGTTAATAATGAAGTAAGGTTGCCATACACACGGCCGGTTTTTCCACGGACCAATTCTGGTACATCAGGATTTTTCTTCTGCGGCATAATTGATGAGCCCGTACAGAAGCTATCTGGTAGTTCGATAAAATCAAACTGCGCACTTGACCAAAGAATCAACTCTTCTGAAAAACGAGACAAGTGCATCATAATAACGCTTGCCGCAGACAAGAACTCAATGGCAAAATCTCGATCACTAACACCGTCAAGTGAGTTGGTACAAATACGCTCAAAACCTAATAGCTCTGCCGTACGTTCACGATTAATTGGGTAAGTTGTGCCTGCTAATGCGGCACTACCCAATGGCATTGAGTTCATGCGTTTACGGCAATCAACCAGACGTTCGGCATCACGTGATAGCATTTCAAAATAGGCCATCATATGGTGTCCAAAACTGACGGGTTGGGCAGCTTGTAAGTGAGTAAAGCCAGGCAAAATAGTGCTTGCTTCTTTTTCAGCTAAGTCAAGTAGCGAAAATTGTAGGCGTTTAATTTCTGTATTAATCGTATCAACCTGATCACGTAGATATAAACGAATATCAGTGGCTACTTGATCATTACGTGAACGACCTGTGTGTAGTTTTTTGCCAGCATTGCCACAAATAGCAGTTAAACGAGATTCAATATTCATGTGCACATCTTCTAGTGCGACTGACCACTCAAACTCACCCGAATCAATTTCATCTGAAATTTGGTTAAGGCCTGTAATAATCTGGTCTTTTTCTTCCGTAGTGAGAATACCAACTTCACTCAGCATCGTTGCATGTGCGATTGATCCTTGAATATCATACGGAGCAAGGATTTTATCGAAAAACACCGAGGCGCCAAAAATCTTTACGAATTCGTCAGTTGGTTCGCTAAAGCGTCCACCCCAAGATTGGTTAGTTTGTGTTGTCATAATGTTGCACTCATTCGTTGATGTAATTTTTTAGTTGATTTTTCAATCACCTCGTCTAGATCGGTCCAATACAGCTCCTCACTAGGTATGCCGATGATTTTACCCAGGGTTGAGCCGTAATTGTCAACTAGAATAACTGTTGGAAAAAAGTTCACCGCATACTTAAAAGCAAATTCATTATGTGTGATTTCTTCATTGTAAAAATTGTTAAGCTCTTCAAAGCTTTGCGCATCAATGTGGCGAATGATAATTTTTTCGTTATATTCGTCCATTGTTGCCATTGGGCTTAAAACCTCTTCTTTAATTTTTTTACAATATGAGCAATCAGGGATAGAAAACATTATTAAAATAGGTGTCTTTTGTTTCCAGACTTTTTGAGCATCCATTAAAAAGTCTTTTGCAACTGGCAGGGTGAGCTCTTCAGCTATACTGACATGTGTAAACAATAGTAAAAAAATTAAACTGTATCGAATCATTTACCCTATTTTAATACAAAGTATGAATAAAACCTTAAAAATTGCAACACGTAAAAGTCCGTTAGCCTTATGGCAAGCTAAGCATGTCAAAGCCAGATTGGAACATCATCATCCTGGCCTAAATATTGAGCTAATTAAGATGACCACCAAAGGTGATCAGATACTCAATTCCCCCTTGTCTAAAATTGGCGGTAAAGGCCTGTTTATTAAAGAACTTGAAGTCGGAATGATGGAAGGTGTTGCAGATATTGCCGTACATTCAATGAAAGACGTGCCCTATGAAATCCCGCCAGGGTTTGAACTTGGTGCAATACTTAAACGTGAAAATCCATTCGATGCATTTGTATCAAACAATTTTGACAGTGTTAACGACCTACCACAAGGCGCCAAGGTTGGCACTTGTTCTATGCGTCGGATTGTTCAGCTCAAAGCCATTCGGCCTGATTTAGAAATCCTTGATTTACGTGGCAACGTGAATACGCGATTGCAAAAACTCGATGATGGTGAATATGATGCAATTATTCTGGCTTGTGCGGGCTTGATCCGTCTAAAGTTTGAAGATCGTATTAAGCAACAAATTCCAGCCGAACAATCATTACCAGCCGTTGGTCAAGGTGCTGTTGGTATTGAAATTCGTGAAAATGATCAAGAAATTTTAGATTTAATTGCTCCTTTAATTGACACCGAAACTTCTTATAGAATTACCTGTGAACGCGCTATGAATGCCCGCCTTGAAGGTGGGTGTTCAGTGCCTATTGCCGGATATTCTACTATTGAAGATGACCGAATCACGCTAACAGGTTTGGTGGGTAATGTAGATACGGGTGTTATTTTAAAAGAACAGGTTAGTGGGTCCATTGATGAGTCGGAGCGGCTAGGCATAGTGTTGGCTGACAAGTTGATTTCATTAGGTGCTAAAGATATTTTAAAAGGATAGTGATGCCAACACCGATTGACCAACAAGCTTTAAAACAATTATCAGATTGGATAATTCTTGATGAAAAACTACATCGAGTTTTTATCCTGGATAATTTTATTCAAGCTTTTGGTTTTATGACACAAGCTGCCATTGTGGCTGAAAAAATGAATCACCATCCTGAATGGTCTAATGTTTACAAAACCGTTAGGGTTGATTTAACCACCCATAGCGAAGGCTGTATAACCCAATTAGATGCTGAATTAGCAGCGAAGATGGATGACATCTTTAATCAAATGAACAATAGGTAGTTAAGTATGTTGAAATTTTTAGAAAAGAACTTTTTTATGATTGTGCAACGCATTGGCTTATTGTTTGCACTTATTGCATTGACAGCGGTTGTAGTATTGGGGCTTGTTAGTTATGAGAAGCTCAATGCTAAAGTTAGCGATAAAATCAATACGCCCGTTATTAATTTTTCTCAATATAAAAAACCAGTTGATATTCAACCTCCAAATATTGATAAAACAGTGACCGCAACTTTCAATGTGAGGGACGTTAATACCTCAATATTTAATACACATATAGATACCATTGTTAACAGTTTAAAACAGTTGCCAGATAGTGTTGTTAGCAAGGTGAATCTTCGAGATCGTGTAG
>CAJVCM010000006.1 GCA_910595815.1 Candidatus Thioglobus plumae
GGTAGCTTCTGCCATTACTTTAGTAATCGCCGCTGTTAGAGTAGTCTTACCATGGTCAACGTGACCAATTGTGCCTACGTTGACATGGGGTTTGGTTCTTTCGAATTTTTCTTTTGACATTTTATTTCTCCTTACTACTGTGGTTTATTTACTTAACTTTTCGATAACATCGTCAGCAACATTTTTAGGTGCTGCTGTGTACTTTGAGAATTCCATTGAATAACTTGCACGACCTTGAGTTGCAGAACGAAGGTCATTTGCATAACCAAACATTTCAGCTAATGGAACATCTGCCTTTAATTGTTTGCCGTTAGGAAGGTCTTCCATCGCACCCACTAAGCCACGACGTCTATTTAAATCACCCATAACATCACCCATGTACTCTTCAGGTGTGATAATTTCAACTGCCATCATTGGCTCAAGTAATTGTGGGTTGGCCATTCTTACACCTTCTGATAAACACTTACTCGCGGCAATCTTAAACGCCATTTCATTCGAGTCAACATCATGGTAAGAACCATCATAAACCGTTACTTTAATATCTACTAGTGGAAACCCAGCTAATACACCGTTTTCCATTTGCTCTTGAATACCTTTATTTACAGCAGGAATGTATTCCTTCGGAATAACACCACCTTTAATTTCGTCAACAAACTCGTAACCTACGCCAGGCTCTTGAGGTTCAATACGTAAATGCACGTGACCATACTGACCACGACCACCTGACTGCTTAGCAAACTTATGCTGATGCTCAACCATGGTTGTGATTGCTTCACGGTAAGACACCTGTGGTGCACCAACATTACACTCAACATCAAATTCACGGCGCATACGATCAACAATAATATCTAAATGAAGCTCGCCCATACCGGCAATAATTGTTTGTCCAGACTCTTCATCAGAAGACACACGGAACGAAGGATCTTCAGCGGCTAACTTGCCTAGAGCAATACCCATTTTTTCTTGGTCTGCTTTGGTCTTTGGCTCTACCGCTAGTGCGATTACCGGCTCAGGGAATTCCATTCTTTCTAGTACGATTTTTTCTTTAAGGTCACATAATGTGTCACCTGTTGTTACATCTTTAAGGCCAATCGCTGCAGCAATATCACCTGCACGTACTTCTTTAATCTCATCGCGTTCATTTGAGTGCATTTGCACCATACGACCAATGCGCTCTTTCTTACCTTTAGATGAGTTATATACAAAATCACCTGCTTTTAATACACCTGAATAGACACGGAAGAAAGTTAATGTACCTACGAACGGATCCGTTGCAATCTTAAAGGCTAATGCTGAAAATGGCTCATCATCAGAAGCAAGACGAGGCGCTCTAGTTTCATCTTTATCATCCAGGATACCTTCAATTGGATCTACTTCAACTGGAGATGGCATGTACATAATGATGGCGTCTAGTGCAGCCTGTACGCCTTTGTTCTTAAATGCAGAGCCACAAAACATTGGAATAATTTGACTTTTGATTGTTTGCTGACGAATACCTTCTTTAATTTCGTCATTTGTCAATTCAACACCTTCCAAGTATTTTTCCATTAACTCGTCATTGGCTTCTGCAGCTGCCTCAACCATAGCTTCACGCTTTTCTTCAGCTAGCTCTAGTAAATCTGCAGGAACATCTGTTGTTTCGTAAGTAGCACCTTGATCTTCTTCATTCCAGAAAATAGCCTTCATAGTGATTAAATCTACCACACCTTTAAAGTCTTCCTCTGCACCGATGGCAATCTGCATTGGCACTGGATTACCACCTAAACGAGTTCTGATTTGCTCACAAACACGTAAGAAATCTGCACCAGCACGGTCCATTTTGTTAACGAAACCAATTCTTGGTACGTTGTATTTATTTGCTTGACGCCATACAGTTTCTGACTGAGGCTCTACACCACCTACCGCACAAAATAAAGCCAATGCGCCGTCTAATACTTTAAGAGAACGCTCAACTTCAATGGTGAAATCAACGTGTCCTGGCGTGTCAATAATGTTGATACGGTGCTCTTCAAACTGCTCGTCCATACCTTTCCACATACAAGTAGTTGCAGCAGAAGTAATAGTAATACCACGCTCTTGCTCTTGCTCCATCCAGTCCATGGTTGCACCACCATCATGTACTTCACCAATTTTGTGAGTACGGCCTGTATACAACAATACACGTTCAGTAGTAGTTGTCTTACCAGCATCAATGTGTGCCATAACGCCAACATTACGGTAGCGACTAAGTGGGTGATTTCTTGCCATTTTCTTAAATCCTTAAATCTATGTGTTCGATTACCAGCGGAAGTGAGCAAATGCTTTGTTTGCTTCAGCCATTCTGTGAGTGTCTTCTTTCTTCTTAAATGCAGTACCACGGTTTTGAACCGCGTCTAATACTTCGCCTGCTAGTCTAAGCTTCATACCTTTCTCACCACGCTTACGTGATGCTTCAATAATCCAACGCATGGCTAGGGCAATCTTACGCTCAGCTCTTACTTCAATTGGAACCTGGTATGTTGAACCACCAACACGGCGAGATTTAATCTCAACCATTGGTCCAATGTTATCTAGCGCTTGTTTGAATACTTCAATTGGCTCAGCATTACCTTTAGCTTCAATTGTATCTAACGCATCATAAACGATCTTCTCAGCTACAGATTTCTTACCATCTAACATTAAGATGTTTACAAACTTAGCCAATACTAAATCACCAAACTTTGGGTCTGGTAGGATTTCTCTTTTAGGGGCGGATCTTCTTCTCATAGTGTTTCTCTTATTTTAAATTGTTGTTATTTCTTAGGTTTCTTAGTACCATATTTAGAACGACCTTGCATTCTGCCATCAACACCAACTGTGTCTAACGCACCACGAACTGTGTGGTAACGAACACCTGGCAAATCTTTAACACGACCACCACGAATCAAAATGACCGAGTGTTCTTGTAGATTGTGACCTTCACCACCAATATAGGTAGTTACTTCAGCTGCGTTTGTTAGTCTGACACGAGCAACTTTACGTAATGCTGAGTTAGGCTTTTTAGGTGTGGTTGTATATACACGAGTACAAACGCCACGTTTTTGTGGGCAGCTGTCTAGTGCTGGCACACCACTTTTAACAACTTTTTTCTTACGTGGATTACGTACCAATTGGTTAACTGTTGACATAAATACAATTTCTCCGAATTTCTTTTAAATTATTTAAAGTTTAATCACCCACTGTTTTTTCGAGGGCAATAAAGAGGCAAATTATACTGTGTAAGGGGCGCCTATGTCAACAAGATTTAGACTTTTTTTAACAGGGTTTCAAGTAAAAATCCACTGGCACGATTAAGCATTTCAAAGACATCGTCAAAGCGTCCTTCAAAATAAGGGTCGGGTACGCTTTTCCCATTATTTTTAGGGATATTATCTAACATCAAAGAAAGCTTATGCTGATGCTCCTGTGGACAAATAAACTGAAGATCAGATAGGTTCGATTCATCCATGGCAAAAATATAATCGTAATGATAGAAATCAGACTCGTGTACTTGACGCCCACGCTGATCAGATAAATCTACGCCAAACTTACGTGCTGACAATTGAGAACGAGAATCGGGTTGCTCGTTAATATGATAGGCGTGCGTGCCAGCAGAATCAATCTCAAACAATTCTTCAACACCCTGTTTTTCCACTTGTGATCTGAAAGTGCCTTCGGCTGTTGGTGATCGACATATATTACCCATACATACAAATAAAATTTTGTATTTTGACATAATAAAATTCGTTATTTAAAACACCTTATTATAATCAGCAGACATTGGTGACATATCTTATAATTAGCCTGAGTCTTTATTAATTAAGGGGGAAATATGGAACTTGAACTTTATAAAAACATGTTAATGTTGATCTTTGCAACAACATTTATTATGGGCTGGGTCGTCAGTAAAACTGACTTTTGCACGATGGGCGCTGTATCAGACTGGGTAAATATGGGCTCTACTGCTAGATTTAAATCATGGATGTTAGCGGTAGTTTCTGCATTATTTTTAGTTACATTACTTACTTACACCGAGTTAATCGATTCATCATTAACTCAAAGTAATGACACAGCTAGTCCGCCTTATAACACACCTACATTTGCTTGGCTAAGATACATTATTGGGGGGTTAATCTTTGGTATTGGTATGACGATAGGCTCAGGTTGTGGCAACAAAACTTTGGTCAGAATTGGTGCTGGAAATCTAAAATCAGTCATCATTTTTGTAATGATGGCATTTGGTGCTTACTTAATGATGTTTACCGATTTTATGTACACTTTCTTTTTACAATGGACAAGCGTATTAGATGTTGATTTAACAGAATACGATATCAATAGTCAAGACCTGGGAGCGCTCACCGCACATGTCATTCAAACAGATGCACTGAATACAAAATTAATTCTTGGATTTGTTATTTCGATCGCTGCACTTTTATACTTATTCAGAACAGAGGAGTTTAGAAAGGATAAACATAATATCCTAGCAGGCTTAACTATTGGCATTTGTGTGGCGATTGCTTGGTATATATCCTCTGGACCGATGGGGCAAGAACTACTTGAAGAAGCAGAAATGATGGATGCAAAGCCTTATGCCTTAGGCGCACAATCCCTGACCTTTGTTGCACCTTCTGGACATTTTTCTGCATTAGTGAGCTCTACATTTGACTCAACCTATATTACATTTGCACTCATTGCTGGTTTAGGGGTGTTAGTAGGCTCATTCTTTTATGCCATATTAAACCAATCATTTCGCTTAGAATGGTTTAGTTCGGTTAGCGATTTAATCAATCATATTGTCAGTGGATTATTAATGGGAATAGGTGGCGTACTTGGTATGGGTTGCACGATTGGACAAGGAGTGACTGGTGTGTCTACACTGTCATTAGGCTCGTTAATTGTTCTCGGCTCTATCGTATTTGGATCAGCTCTGACGATGAAAATTCGCTACTATCAACTTGTGTACGAAGATGAGGCTAATCTTTATACAGCTACAATGGCTAGCCTAGCTGATTTAAAATGCATACCAAACAAATGGAGATGCTTAGATCATGTCTAACTCATTGCTACAATCTGCCAAAGAAGTCATCCTTACTGAAGCGAAAGCAGTTACTCAGTTAGCCAATAAACTTGATCAAAGTTTTGTTGATGCCTGTCAACTGATTCAAAACTGTACAGGAAAAGTGGTTTTAATTGGTATGGGCAAGTCTGGCCATATTGGTAACAAAATTGCAGCGACCTTTGCCTCAACGGGAACACCCGCTTTTTCGGTGCATCCAGGTGAAGCTGGTCATGGTGACTTAGGTATGATCACTGAAGGTGACGCAGTGATTGCAATTTCTTATTCGGGTGAATCTGATGAAATTATGACTTTGGTGCCTGTGATTCAACGCCTCGGCGTATCAATTATTGGGATGACAGGTAATGCCAACTCTTCTATTGGCGAGGCCTGCGATGTACATCTTGATGTTAGCGTTGAAAAAGAAGCTTGCCCACATAATCTGGCCCCCACCTCAAGCACCACAGTAGCACTTGCAATGGGTGATGCACTCGCAGTAAGTCTGCTAACCGATAAAGGCTTTAGTCCTGATGATTTTGCTAGGTCTCACCCATCTGGTGCATTGGGTAGACGACTACTAACTTTTGTTAAAAATATTATGAAGATCGGTGATGACATTCCAACGGTAAGTACCGACACCAAGCTACTGGATGCACTACTGGTAATGAGTCAGAAAAAACTAGGAATGGTGCTAATTACTGACAATGACGCTCTATTAGGTATTTTTACTGATGGCGATTTGAGACGCGTATTGGAGGCTCATAGTGATATTCAATCACTCACGATTGGTGATGTCATGACGGCTAATTGCAAATCAATCTCGGCAGACAAGCCTGCCATGGCTGCGGTTCAAATGATGGATGAGTTCAATCTCAACTCACTGCCAGTTGTTGATGATGATAATCGAGTGGTTGGGGCTATCAACACCCACACCCTAATGCAAGCCAAGATCATCTAAATTACTTCGTATTTTCTCCTTGTACTGCGTTAGATTTGTAAAATATTCAGTTACGTAGAAAATCTACGCGCCCTCATATTTTACAAATCTGCCTTGCACAAGAAAAAACTACTTGTAATTACTAATTAATCAATCTCTCTACACCCCACCAAAATCCAATCAGTGCAATTAGCACTGAAATTGGCACAATTGCCAACTGTCGATAATTAAGCTTCAGCCTGCGTAGTATCAACAATATACTTACTACACCCAACACGATCACCACTTGTGCCAATTCCACGCCCACGTTAAAACCAATTAAGGTGGTTACAAAGGAATCAGGTGCCATCTCAAACTCTTTGAGCATGGTGGCAAAACCCAAGCCGTGAATCAAACCAAATAGGAATACAATCACACTTTTACGAATGATGGATTGATGGGTCATTAAATTCTCAATCGCCACATAGGCAATGGAAAAAGCAATGAGTGGCTCAACAATTCTTGCCGAGACTTCCACCACACCATACATTGCCAAGCCTAATGTCAGCGTGTGTGCCAATGTAAAAGTAGTGACCAATAATAACAACTTTCGCCATAATAGTGATGAAAGCGCCATGCCGACAATAAACAAAATATGATCCCAGCCTAAAGGAACCACGTGATCGAATCCAATACCAATAAATTGATAAAAACGTTGAGCTGTGCTGAGTGGTTCTGGATGATTAACATCAATCACGCCACTGGGATTACCACTACGCAACCATTGCCACTGACTCCAATTGTATTCATCCTTTTTATATACTTGCCAACGTAGCGCACTATCACCATAGATCTTCCCATATTTCCAAGACAATGTTTTTGGCCATTCGCTGAGCTTTACTTGGTAAGTAAGAATGGTTTTTCTAGGTCGTTTTTTATAACCAACAATGTCAAGCTTTGAATTAGTCAAAATCAGCGTTTGTATCTGGCCATTAACACCAAATTGCAGACTGTTTAAAAACTGTAATTCAAAATCTTTAAAGCGCTCACGCAATTCGGTTGGTTCGAGTGCACGTAACTTATCATATTGTGCTGAAGTAGGTGCGTCAGTGGTATTTTTATATTGAGTACCAATCCCTGTCATCGCCGCTTCAAGACTAAGGTCGATCTCAATTTCGACTGTTTTATTTTCAATAATTGAAATTTCCACTAGCGCAGGTTTGACTACATCTGCATTTGCAAACGAACTGATAAATATCAATAAAGCTAGAAATAATTTCATCATAAAAAAAACCCCGACTAGCGGGGTTTGATCATCTCATCAATAATGGTTTAAATTAAATCACCATCGTAATTTTCAATACCAGGGTTATTCTTCACACCTTTAATGGTTGGATGATTAAATTTCTTAAGATCAAGATGTTTTTGCTTACGCAGATAATCTGCAGCCACATCCCACATTAATCGCCCATTACCCACAGAGCCAACTTGTGCCCAACCAGACACTTTGTATGATTTGTTCGGGTCAAGCGGCGTGCCTTCATCGTCCGTAATATTACTAATACGATCACCAAGCCCCGCTGCTGGGTCAATCGTATAATCTAAACCACCCATACGAACCATATCACCACCCGATTGTAGGTAAGGATCTTGTACGAATAAATTTTCAGCAATACCTTCTAAAATGTCTTTTAACTGCGAACCTTTTAGTTCGTTTACATAGGTCTCGCCATAAGTCATTGAGGTATTGGTCATTAAGTCTTCCATGGTTACATCATGACCTGCTGGCACTGAGGTGCCCCAGCGCACACCGGCAGACATTGCAAAGTCTGCATCATGCTCTTCACGTAAAGAGTTAACCAGCACCTGATCCCAAGTACCCATAAAGTTACCGCGACGGTATAGTGTTTGCTCTGTCGTACACAATTTCTCAGTTAGAATTGCATCATAAGTTTTACCCACACGGTCTGGATTATTGCTCATCTCACTACTACGAGCTTCGATCACATTCTTATCGTATTTCGTATTACGCATCTTATCAATGTAAGACACCATAGCGGCATCCGGCTTAATGAAGTCAGTCAGAATTGGTAACATCTTGTATTCATAACCTGTCACTTTATGGTCAACGATATTTAAATCCATCACACCGATATATTTACCTGAACAACCCGCATTGGTAACGACTGTAACGCCACCAGCATTTTTAACTTCAACAGGTTTAGGCATACCATCATGTGTATGGCCACCAAAAAATGCGTCAATACCCACCACACGTGAAGCCATCTTGATATCTACGTCCATACCATTGTGTGATAGCACAATCACAGCATCTGGTTTTTCATTTTCACGAATATCTGTTACTAATTCTTGCATTTCGTCTTCGCGCAGGCCGAATGACCAATCTGGGAAAAAGTATTTTTGTGGGTTGGCATTTGAAGTTCTTGGGAATGCTTGGCCAATCACCGCAATTCGATGTCCGCCTACATTTTTAATCACATATGGTTTGAATGGTAGTGCATCATCTTCACTATACAAGCCATTACCATCGAACTTTTCAGTCATGGTGAAATAGTCGTCACCCATTAGGGCATCTTCCATAATACGTACGTTTTGACCTAAAAAATCACCCTTAAAAAATCCGATATTTTTAAGTGTCTCTTCCTCTTTATAAGTAAATTCCCAGTGGCCAACCATCACATCAACACCCAGCATGTTAGTGGCCTCGACCATATCTGCACCACGCGTCCATAATGAAGTACCTGAACCCTGCCAAGTATCACCACCATCAACCGTTAGCGTATTTTGCACACCACCAGCACCTTCTCTCAAAGACTCTAATACGGTTTTAATCTGGCCGAAACCACCAGTCTTGCCGTATTTAGCCGCTAAGTCTTCGAAGTTGTTATAAGTAAAGGCGTAGGCTTCAGGCGAACCTGGTTTAACACCAATTTGTTTAAGAAGTTTGTTACCAACAACATGTGGTAATTGACCAAAGGTGTCGCCAAATCCTAAGTTAACATTCGGCTCACGAAAATAATTAGGCAATAAATTACCATGAGTATCGGTAATATGCAAAATACGCGCATTACCTGTTTTTGGCACTTCGTACATATTCTCTTGGAGTGACAAACTAGTTTTACTTGCATAACCATTAGTAATTAAACCTGCTGCAGAACCCGCACCTAATACCTTGATAAAATCTCTACGTGTCAAAGACATTATGCTCTCCTATAATAATAATAATAATAATAGGCATGATACCTGCGCCTAAGCCTGTTTGTAAAATTATTCGTCTACAACAACAAACCTTTATAATACTCACATGAATTTAAATAACCTACTAATTGATATTACTGATACGCAGATTGATGTCGAAACTCAAGGCCTGTGTTTAAATGCAGCCAATATACAAACCGGCGATGTATTTGTTGCTTTGCAAGGACAGTCCACTCATGGTATTGATTATATTGATCAAGCCATTGAAAACGGCTGTGTTGCTGTATTAGTCGATTCACAAGATTTTGATTGTAACGTGCCAAGCGTGCGTGTCGATAATCTAAAGCAGCATTTACCAGTGCTAGCCAGTACTTATTACTCTGAAGCAGCGCAAGTCGAGGTGATTGGCGTCACTGGCACCAATGGTAAAACGTCGGTGAGTTACTTTATTTCACAATTGTTAAATCAACTCGGGGTTAAAAATGGTCTAATTGGCACATTGGGAGTCACCCACAGCGCTGTAGTCTCTAATAACACCACACCCGATATTTTGACACTTTATAAAATACTTCACCAATATCATCTTGACGGCATTCACACGGCAGTATTGGAAGTTTCTTCCCATGGCTTAGATCAAAACCGAATGGCAGGCATTAACTTTAAGCAGGCTGTTTTTACCAATCTAACGCAAGATCACTTAGATTATCACCAAAATTTGGATGAATATAAAGATGCTAAGCTTAAATTATTCACACTCAATTCATTAGAAAGTGTGGTGATTAATCATGACGATATTCAACATGAAGATTTTTTAGCTGTTTCTAAACACGCCACACAAACTACCTACGGCTTGGATGACTTTGGAAAAATAAACGCTACAACCGAAGGGTTTTTATGCCAACTTGATGGCTTTGTGTTTGAGTCTCCTTTGTTAGGTAAGTTTAACTTGTCCAATATTCTAGCCGCATTAAACAGTGTTGAGCAGCTCGGCTTTGAACGCTCAAGCATTATTCCACTACTACATCACTTGTTCCCACCAACAGGTCGGATGCATCGCATTAAAAATACCTTGGCTTGGGTCGATTATGCCCATACGCCAGATGCTATCAAAAATGCCATCAACACTTTGCAAAGCCATTACCCAGACCACCAAGTACGTCTTGTCTTTGGCTGCGGTGGTAACCGAGATCAAGATAAACGCGCCAAAATGGGCAAGATCGCAAGCGATCTAGCTAGTACCATCGTACTCACTAACGACAATCCAAGAGGTGAAGACCCGCAAGCAATTATTGATGATATCCTCAATGGTATTGATGACAGTTTTGAATTAGACATCACCCTTGACAGACAATTAGCTATCGAAACTGCTATGACCACTTTAAATGAGAATGAGTGCCTACTCATTGCTGGCAAGGGTCACGAATCTACACAAGAGTTTAAGGATAAGACGCTGATCTTAAGTGATATCGAAATTGCGCAAAATGCTATCATCTAATACGCATGTCATTGCTTCAGTATTAGAGATTAATACAGTCAACAATGTTGACTTTACAAATGTGTGTACTGATACAAGACAACGTATGGATGGCGCTTTATTTGTTGCACTGGTGGGTGATAATTTTGATGCGCATGATTATCTTAATGAAGCTGAAAAAATGGGCGCAGTCGCCGTTATTGTCAGCAAGCCCGTGTCAACCAATCTACCCA
>CAJVCM010000007.1 GCA_910595815.1 Candidatus Thioglobus plumae
CCTTAGCTGCCATTGGGGTGGCTTGTGAGTTAGACATTGGCATTGATATTATTCAAAGTGCATTAAAGACTTTTTCTGGTGTTGCAAGACGGCTTGATTATCACGGCACACTAAATATAGCCGAGCAATCAATAACCTTGTTTGATGACTACGGTCATCACCCTAATGAAATCAATGCAGTTTTCGAAAGCTTAAATAGCACCTATCAAGATCGACGCTTGGTGGTTATCTTTCAACCACATCGTTACTCGCGTACGAGAGACTTATTCGATGATTTTGCTCGCGCTCTATCCAATGCAGACACCCTTATTCTATTAGACATCTACCCTGCTAGCGAACAACCAATAGCTCGTATTAACTCTGGCACATTAGCAGATGCAATCCGTCAACGTTCATCACTCGATCCAATCGTTATCAAAAATACTAATGAAGTTTTAAAAATACTGCCTAATGTCATTCAAAATAACGATGTTGTTTTAACCTTAGGTGCTGGTGATATTCATGACTTGTCTGCTTTACTCATACAGGAATATGCTGGATCATAACCAGCCGATGGGTAAATACTGCTCGTTTCGAACAGGCGGTGTAGCGCAAGATTTCTTTACGCCTAAAACCTTAAATGATCTATCTGAATTTTTAAAAAATAATCAAAAGCCTATCTTAATGCTGGGCTTAGGTAGTAACTTATTGGTGCGTGATCAAGGGTTTGATGGAGTTGTCATTAAACTCAAGTACCTTAACCAATTAGAAATTAATGATCGCATTGTTACTACTGGCGCAGGCACAACACTAGCAAAAATTTCTCGACTTTGCGAATCTCAAGGATTAAATGGTGCTGAATTTTTAAGTGCCATCCCTGGTAATGTTGGAGGCGCATTGGCAATGAATGCAGGTGCATTTGGTAGTGAAATTTGGCAATTCGTTAGCTCTGTTACCACTATCAATGCTCAAGGCATGGTGTTTGAAAGAATCCCTATAGATTTTGACATCTCTTATCGACAAGTATTAGCTAACAATAACAATGAATACTTTATTGCCGCCAGTTTTAAATTTGACCAAATCGAAAAACAAAAAAATATCAAAGCATTATTAGAACAGCGCAACACTTCTCAGCCAATTGGCTCAGCCAATTGCGGCAGTGTATTTAAAAATCCAAAAAACCATTATGCCGCTCAACTGATTGAAGACAGTAACTTAAAAGGTTTTTGCATTGGTGGTGCTTGTGTTTCTGACAAACATGCTAATTTTATTATCAATCAAAATGATGCCTCAGCAGCTGATATTGAAAAATTAATACTGCACATTCAACAAACCGTAAAATCTAAGTCTGATATTGACTTAGAAACAGAGGTGGTGATCATATGATTGCAGTACTCATGGGTGGTAACTCGGCAGAACGTGAAGTTTCGCTTAACAGTGGCGAGGCAGTTTACCAATCATTAAAAAATCAGGATATCGAATGCTTTCAGTTCGATTGGCAAGGTGACAATCTTGATGATTTATGGTCTAAATCTTTTGATAAAGCTTTTGTTGTATTGCACGGCCGTGGCGGTGAAGATGGCTATATTCAAAAACAACTAGAACAACGCAACATCACTTATACAGGTACCAATTCTAGCGCTTCTGAACAGTGCATGAACAAAGCCACAACAAAATCCATTTGGGCTCAACACGATCTACCGTTAGCGCCCTCGGTTTTAGCAAATATTGGCGAACCTACACCAATCATTAACTTTCCATTACCTTGGGCAGTAAAGCCAATTTTAGAGGGCTCTAGTATTGGTATTAGTAAGGTGGCTGATGCTAAAGAATTAGACAAGGCGCTTGAATTAGCTTGGCAATATGATGACCAGGCATTAATTGAACAATGGATTGAGGGTGGGGAATATACAGTGTCCATCCTAGGCGGCAATACCTTGCCAGTGATTCAAATTATTGCTGACCATGGTTTTTATGATTATGAATCCAAATACCATTCAGATGACACACAATATTTATGCCCGTGTGGCCTATCAAATACACTTGAGCAACAACTACAATCTATTGCCCTGAAAGCTTTTAACATCATGGGTGCTAAAAACTGGGGACGAGTTGATTTTATTCTTGATAAAGATCAAACGCCTTACTTATTAGAGATTAATACTGTTCCTGGTATGACTTCCCACTCACTAGTACCTATGGCAGCCATGGCAATAGGCTTGAGTTTTGATGAGCTTGTCTCGGAGATTTTGAATGGAGAATAAGCCGTCAAGAGGGAGAAATAAACGGCAAAAAACACCGGCTCAATTACTAGCACTCCTTGTCAAAGCAGCGCCTTTTTTTATTACTTTAGGTTTGATTATTTGGGGTGTTCTTAGTGCAAATCCAGCAGAATTATTAAAAGCAGGTGTTCGTTGGGATATTGCTAAAACACCACCGATTGATTTACACATTCTTAAAGAAAAAATACAACCCCTAGTTCAAGATAAATATCAGCTTGATTTGCACGAGATTAAACTGGCCTTAGAAACTGAGCCTTGGGTAAATAAAGCAGATGTTGAGCGTTTGTTTTGGAACTCGATTCAAATTAAGATTGAGTTTCAACAGATCGCTATGCGCTGGGAGCATTCACAGTGTAAATCAAAAGAAAAGATTAACTGCATAGGCTATATATCAACCCAGGGAGCGCTTTTTATTCCTAAAAAAATTACCCCTTCTGATGCGATATTAGCTCGCTCAAAACCCGATAATAATACTATTACTCAGCTTTACACTGACTTTCAATATTATCGATCTAGCGTTGATCCAATGGTTATTAAAACTTTCTCAAAAACGAACATTGATCAACTTACGCTTGAGCCGAATGTAACCGTTATTCTTGGATACCAAAAACAAAAAGAACGATTAGATAGGTTTTTAAAGGCTTATTCAGAACTAAAAAAGAAAACCAAAAAAGTTAAACGAGCAACTTTTGATATGCGCTATCCTAAGGGTTTTGCGCTGAGTTATTAGCTTGAATGAGTTGATAGCACAATGCCAAAGTAACAAGCGTCCAATAAAATAAAATAACCTTAACGGTCCACTCTAATATGGGGGGCAGCCCAATAATATTAGCTAATGCAGCAAATAACATACCAACTAAGGCTGGTAATATTGCTTGTAAAAAAAATAAATTCATATGCGTTGTAAATGATAAGTTCCATTTATATTTTGAAGGCTGATCAATCGCAATATTAATAAAATTAAGCGTGATTGGAATAATCAAAAAATACATAATGAGTTGCAACATAGGCATTCCAGTAATCATTACTGGAACAACAGTAACCAAGCCAACAAAGAGCGTTAAACCGACAAATCTAATGATTTTGTTTACATTTAATACTGGCATAAAGCCACCACTTGATTGCTCACCTAATATCACCAAACGATACATGTTTATTGATAATGTGATATAGCCATACAAAAACAAGACAAGGTAGAGCATCATATTTTCTGGCAATTGAACATCAAGCAATTCGCCACTACTAAATAATTGCTCCATTAATCCTAATAGCTCTGGCATGATCATTAAAAATGGCAAAGAAATCAGTACTGGGAAGATAGAAATCTCGATGATTTTTTTCCAGTGCGTCAGTGCAAAAGCAAAGCCAGCTAAAAAGATTTTATTAATAGGTAATGCATTCATAATTTTATTTCATCTTAGAATTAATAACGTTAACAATAATTTTGAGCTTCTGCCCTGGTTGTAATGGCCGTTTAATATCTAACTTATTCCATTTCTTAAGGTCGCTCACCTGAACTTTAAATTTATTAGCGATAGTCGATAAATTATCACCACTTTTAACACGGTAAGTTACTTTTCTATTGATATCAATTCCCACACGAGTTAACTCCGATAAATCACTGAGTTTGGCTTTTTTAGCTTGCCATATAACCAATTTCTTGCCAATTTTCAGTGGCTTATCATGTGTTAAATGATTCCATTTAACAATACTGTTAATTTGAACATCGTATTTTTTGGCGATACGCCATAAGCTGTCACCACTGATAACTGTATGAATAATCCTTGTGCCAGTTTTTTTAATGTTTAATCGACGTTTTTCTCGCTGTTTTTCAGACAATGTGTAATCGTTATCAGCACGCTGAGCAACTGGCAAAATCAAATATTCACCTACTTTAATTTTATTATTGCTTAAATGATTGACGCGCTTTATCTGCCTTGAAGTGGTTTTGAATTTGTGCGCTAGATAGCTCAAACTATCACCAGATTCTACCTTGTGTCGTAACCAGCGTACTCGTGCATTTTTTGGATGGCTGTTTAAATTCTTTTCAAAAATGGCAACCTGATCAATTGGCAACAAAATAGCGTAAGGAGGATTGCTAGGTGTAGCCCAGCGTCTCAACCCAGGGTTGAGTGAATAAACATCATCTAAGGTGATATCTGCCCACTGGGCAATGGTGGCTAAATCAAATTGAGAGTCTAGTGTTACCACTTTCAACTGTGGCCTATTATCCACTGGGGTAATAGTTTGACCATAGCGCTCAGGGTATTTGATTAATTGTGCTACTGCCAAGAGTCGAGGTACATAACCTCGAGTTTCAGCTGGCAAATCTAGATGCCAAAAATCAGTTTTTTTGCCCAATCGTTTGTTTTTACGTATGGCTTTTTGTACACGACCAGGGCCAGAATTGTAAGCTGCAACAGCTAACAAATAATCGCCTTTAAAGAGCTTACTCAGATTTTTTAAATATCTAACCGCTGCTTTGGTTGAAGCCAGCACATCGCGCCTACCATCGTACCACCAGTCTTCTTTTAAACCGTACAGCTTGCCGGTAGAGGGAATAAACTGCCAAAGCCCTGAGGCAGTGCCATGCGAATAAGAAAATGGATAGTACGCCGACTCCACGATCGGCAATAAGGCGATCTCAATCGGTAGGCCGGCCCTTTCAACTTCTTGAGTGACCAAGTGTAAATACGGCTTAGCACGCTTGGTAACACGTGTTAAGTAATCAGGATTTTTTTTAAACCAATCAATATGCCAAAACAAATCTTTTTGACTAACGGCGCTTAATGTGTAACGATTAGCAATATATTGCCATAAATCTTCTTCAACAATAGGTTGAACGACTTTTTGAGTCTGAATTGGCTCTATTGTTTTTTCTATAGAAATCTCAGCAGCTGTCGTACCTTCGCAAGCACCTAAAAGTAAGAGTGATAAATATAGAAACTGTTTAATCAATGTTAGTGTTTTGTCTTGCTTGAACACTGTGGTGAAGTGGGTGCACCATTTTTCATCAACCACTCATCTGGTGTATAGGTATGCATTGCTAACGCGTGAATATGGCCAAGCTCTTCTTTAAACAGTTGATTAATAAAACGATGGCGATCAATCAATTTAAGATCGACAAAATAATGACTCACCACTACCAATTTAAAATGTGACTCAGTTGCAGGACCGGAGTGATTGGCTGATTCGTTAATCACTTCTAAATGGGTTGGGCTTAATGCTGTCGTCAGTTGATCAGTTAGATGTTGTCGCATATCACTCATTATTTTTTTCCAGTAAAGGCAAATACAAAAGCATCTGAAAAGAAGTTGTCTTTGATCATACCTTGATCAACAAAGGTTTTGGCAGCGGCTTTAACCATCACTGGAGGGCCGCAAGCATAAACTTCATAACCAGTAAGGTCGTCAAAATCACTTAAAACACTCTCGTGTACAAAGCCTGTTCTACCTTGCCATGCATCATTTGGCTCGGATAAAACAGGTACAAATTTAATATTGTCATATTCATCAGCCCATTGAGCAGGCAAATCCATGTATAAATCAACCTCATCTCTCACACCCCAATATAAATACATTGGTCGGTTAAGTTTGTTGGCGATTGCATGTTCGATAATCGACTTAATAGGGCCTAAACCCGTACCGCCTGCTAACAAAATAACCGGTTTTTTACTGTCTTCTCTAAAGAAGAAATCCCCTTTAGGTCCTTCGATTCGAAGCAATGATTTTTCTTCTAGTTCATTAAAAACAAAATTGGTAAACTTGCCATTTTCTATTTGACGAACATGTAATTCAATCAGGCTGGAATTTGTTGGTGCATTGGCGATTGAAAAAGCACGGGGTTCAAAATTAGGGTGGATCAAATCAACATATTGGCCGGCCAAATATTGCAATGATTCAGAACCAGGAATTTTTAATAAAATTTGAGTAACATCGTGGTTTAAACGCTTAATACCCTCTACCTTACAAGGCAGATTCCTAACTTCAATATCAGCAACACTATCTAGCTCATTGATCACAAGTGAGATGTCAGACTTAGCCCTACATTGGCATAATAACGCCATACCTTCAGCTACTTCTTCCGGTGTAATGCCGTTAGGTATATCGCCCTCATAGCCTACTTCGCCTTCCATAATCGTGGCTTTACATTTACCACAAAAGCCTTTTTGACAGCCATAAGGAAAATTCAAACCATGAATGAGTGCGTCATCCAAAATAGCGCTATCGCCATCGGTTCTAAAAACTTTACCGCTGACTTGATTTTCAATTGTAAACATGCGTTTATATCTAATAATTTAAGTGCTGACATTATAATGTAGGTTATATCTATTAATGCTTAGTAATTCAAAGCCTTTATGTCGCAATCAATCAACAAGACCGTTGTATTTTTAATGGGCCCTACCGCCTCAGGTAAAACCGCTCTAGCTATTCAATTAGCGCAACAATTCAAAGTGCGGATTATCAGTGTGGATTCTGCACTTATTTACAAAGGCATGGATATCGGCTCTGCCAAACCTGATGCAGAGACATTAACAGCTTATCCACATCACTTGATTGACATTTGCGAGCCAGACCAATCTTACTCTGCTCATGATTTTGCCCTTGATGCCAAACAACAAATACAAACTGCATTTGAAAATGATGAAACACCTGTTTTAGTCGGTGGCACTTCTTTCTACTTCAATGCACTTGAGCACGGATTGTCTGACTTGCCAGAATCTACCACCGAATCAAGAGAAAAATACAACCAACTATTGAAAGAAAAAGGCTCAGCCTCACTACACAAAGGCCTAGAAAAAATTGACAAAAAAGCCGCTGATCGCATCCACCCGAATGATGCTCAGCGTGTTACGCGTGCGCTTGAAGTATTTGATTTAAGTGGAAAAACACTCAGTGAATTGCAAGGCAATAAAAAACCAGGAATCGATTATCCAATCAAAAAAATCATTCTCATGCCGCCACGTAGTGAACTGCATCAACGAATTGAAAAACGTTTTTTATCTATGATGGATGAGGGATTTTTGTCTGAGGTTGAGCAACTCAAACAAAACCCAAATCTTCATGAAGATTTACCTTCAATTCGCTGTGTTGGCTATCGACAAGCTTGGCAATATTTAAATAAAGAGATTGATCGAGAAGCCATGATTGAGCTAGCTATTATAGCCACACGTCAACTGTGTAAACGCCAAAGCACTTGGTTAAAAAGTGAAACGGATGCATTAATTTTAGAAACGATTGATGTTGAATCAGTCGTAAAATTTATCCAGAAATAGCTCGTTTAAAAGCTTTACCTCGGTCTTCAAAATTATCAAACATATCAAAACTAGCACAAGCGGGAGATAACAAAACCACACCATCATTAATCATGCTGCTTGCCAAACTAACGGCATCATCCATTGAATCAGCATAACCAACGATTGATTTTTTGATACCTGCCCCAAGTGTTTGTGCACTCTGCCCGATCAGCACCACACTAGCAACATCCTTGTCAATCAGATTAAATAATGGGGTGTAATCTTCTTGCTTAGCAACACCACCCGCAATAAGCACAATGTTCTCATGTTGATCAATCAATGCATTTAAAGCCTTGATGGTAGAAATAACATTAGTGGCTTTGGAATCATTATAGTAATCCACTCCTTGTTTTTTGACTACCCATTCAAGTCGGTGCTCTAACCCTTTAAAAGCTTTAATACTTTCAACCATAGAATCTGCACTCAGGCCAATTGTATCTCCTAAAGCGAGTGCGGCTAATACATTAGTAATATTGTGCTCGCCAATAAGCAGCATATCGCCCACATACAGCAATACATCATCACCTTTTAGAAAATAACAACTACCATGGCAAGTCACCGTGCCAAAATCAGTGGGTTGTTTTGGCATATTCACACCAAAATGTTTGGCTGCTTTTTTCTTAGGAACTAACGGTTCATCAATATTCACCACCAGATGTTGGCAATATTGATATAAGCTTAACTTTGAATCAATATACTTCTCAAAACTATCGTATCGATCTAGGTGATCTGGTGTGATATTAAGCACCACACCAGTAAATAAGTTTAAATTCTGCGTGTAATCCAGTTGATAACTTGACAATTCCAGCACATAATATTCAATTGCGTCATCCAGGCAATCGAGTGCAGGTTTACCAATATTACCACCTACCGCTACTTTTTTACCTTCGTTGGCGATCATTTCACCCAACAATTGAGTTACTGTTGACTTACCATTTGAACCAGTAATACCAATAACGGGTGCATTGGCGTAGCGTGAGAATAGCTCAATATCGCTGATTACTGGAATACCTTGTTCTCTAGCCCAAACAACAATGCTTTGTGTTTGTGCAATACCAGGACTGATAAATATTTCATCAATATCAACCAATAAATCCTGCGTCCAATCGCCCAATACAGGCTTTGAGTTTGGAAACTCTGATAAATAATCAGACAAAAATGGGGGCTGAGTTCGACTGTCAGCTAACTTATAAGCAATATTTTGCTTTGATAAGAAGCGAGCAATAGAAAAACCCGTATCACCAAGACCTAAAACCAGTTTCATGCTTTTATTTAATTTTTGGTATAATATATGAATATTTTATCACTTTTAATTTGTAGGAATAAATCATGAGTACATTTTCAACAGCAACTACCATTGGCAACATCAAAGTTAAAAACAAAGTTTTATCAGATACCATGAGATTGTTATCTTACACACTTGTGTTTGGTGGCTTGTCATCATGGTTTTCAGTTGTTTCAGGCGCAGGCTTCGGCTCAGCAATGATCAGCTCAATTGCTGCTATTGCGGTTATTTGGTTTGTCCTCCCTAAGACTCAAAACAGCAATAAAGGCATCCTGACAGCTTTTGCTATTGCCGGCTTACTTGGATACTCAATCGGCCCTATGCTAACTTATTATTTAGCAATGCCAAATGGTGCAGATTTAGTATTTCAAGCCTTAACAGGCACAGGTGTTTCATTTTTTGCCATTAGTTTTTATGCACAAAATACCAAAAAAGACTTTAGTTTTTTAAATGGCATGATCTTTTTTGCCATGATCGGCATTATTGTTTTGTCAATTATTAACTTCTTCTTCATCGAATCATCAGGCTTTAGTTTGTTCATGTCATTCGCAATTGTATTAATTATGGGTGCTTTCATGCTAAGTCAAATGTCATCTATTATTAACGGCGGTGAAACCAACTATATCTCAGCAACAGTTGGTTTGTATTTAGCACTGCACAATATGTTTACTAGCTTACTACACATTCTGGGTGCCTTCTCTGGTGACGACTAATTATTCAGTATTGATACAAACGCATGATTGACACTGAAGGCTATAGAGCTAATGTTGGCATTGTTATCACCAATGACAAACAACAAATTCTCTTAGCCAAACGATACCAACAAGATTCTTGGCAGCTACCTCAAGGTGGCATTGACGAGAATGAAACAGAACTTGAGGCTTTATTTCGTGAGCTTAATGAGGAAGTGGGTTTGTCTGCCGAACACGTAGAAGTGATTGCCAAAACACCGAAATGGCTACGCTATGACTTACCTGACTATCACATTAGACGCAAACAAAAACCCATTTGTATCGGTCAAAAACAAGTGTGGTTTTTACTAAAACTCACCTGTGATGAGAGCAATATAAAACTTGATACCCATTCTGATATTGAGTTTGATGACTGGGAATGGGTGGACTATTGGCATCCCATTGAAGAGGTTATCGATTTTAAAAAAACCATTTATGAAGACATGTTAAAGGCACTTGCGCCCGTCGTGTTTGACAACCAACACAAGATTCCATCACAGTACTCTCGCCCACTAAAATGTGTGGCAATTACACTAGACTAATAAACATTCATAAGCTACCTTATATCAAACCCCTATTGGTATAATTTGAGGCTTTATTCATTCATAGACAGGATTTAATACTCGTGAATATCGGAATTTTAGGCCTAGGCACCGTTGGTGGTGGCGTTGTAAACGTTCTTAACAAAAATAAAAGTGAAATTGCTCGTCGTAGTGGCGCAAGTATTCAAGTCACACACGCTGCAGTTAGAGACATTAATCAAGATAGAATTTGCCCAACTGATGATCTTAAACTTACTCAAGACCCTTTTGAGATTGTTAACAATACCAATATTGATATTGTATTAGAACTAATGGGTGGTACAGGCTTGGCCAAAGAGTTGGTTGAAGTTGCGATTAAAAACGGCAAGCATGTGATTACCGCCAATAAAGCCTTGATTGCCACTCACGGCAATGAATTGCTTGCACTTGCAAAAGACAACAACGTACATTTGTTATTTGAAGCAGCTGTAGCTGGCGGTATTCCAATTTTAAAATCATTAGAACAAGGTTTAAGCGCTAATAAAATTGAAATGCTGGCTGGTATTATCAACGGCACCGGTAACTTTATCCTGACAGAGATGCGTGATAAAGGCAGAGACTTTGCCGACGTATTACAAGAAGCGCAAGCACTCGGCTACGCTGAGGCCGACCCAACATTTGATGTAGAGGGTATCGATGCAGCACACAAACTGGCGATCCTAGCCTCTATTGCCTTTGGTTGCGAATTACAGTTTGATAAAGTATCAACCGAAGGTATTAGTAAAATCGAAGGTGAAGATGTAACTTTTGCTACTGAGCTGGGTTATTCAATCAAACACCTTGGTATTGCCAAGCAAATTGATGGCAAAATCCAGATGCGCGTACACCCAACTCTAATACCAAAGACACGTCTACTGGCTAATGTAGATGGTGTGATGAACGCAGTCTTAGTTAAAGGCAACGCAGTTGGTCCAACACTTTACTATGGCGCAGGTGCGGGTGATGAGGCCACAGCCAGCGCAGTGATTGCTGATTTAGTTGATATTATTAAAGGCACGGTGAGTAGTGATATTCTCGGCTGGCAGTCTTTTGAAGCAATGCCGCACCAAGCAGCGAATGAAATTGAAAGTATTTTTTACTTACGCTTATTAGCCACTGATAAACCTGGCGTATTGGCTGATATCACCACGATTTTTGCCAAGCACAACATCAGTGTTGAAGCGGTGATTCAAAAACAAATTGATGCGCAAAATAACGCTCACATTGCGATCATCACCAACCAAGTAACAACAGGTGAAATTAATGCGGCTGTTGATGAGATTCAAAAAAATGATTTTATTCAAGAAACTGTTAAAATCATTCATGTAGAAACACTAGATTAATATTAAGGATTAATAAAATACTATGAGATATACCGGTCTAATCGAAAATTACAGAGACAGATTGCCTGTTGATGATTCAACCAAATTAATCAGTCTAGGTGAGGGTAATACGCCACTCATTCGTTTGGAGAATATTCCTGCGACCTTAGGCAAGGATGTTGACATCTATATTAAATATGAAGGCCTAAATCCAACAGGTTCATTTAAAGATCGTGGCATGACCATGGCGGTGACTAAAGCGGTAGAGTCAGGCTCTAAAGCCATTATTTGCGCTTCAACGGGCAACACTTCTGCTTCAGCAGCGGCTTATGCTGCGCGCGCTGGCATTAAAGCCTTCGTTCTTATTCCAGAAGGAAAAATTGCTCTAGGTAAACTTGCACAGGCCATGATTCATGGCGCTGTTATTATCCAGATCAAAGGCAACTTTGATGATGGTATGCGTTTAGTCAAAGAAGTGGCTGATCACGCACCCGTATCGATTGTAAATTCGATTAACCCGTATCGTTTACAAGGTCAAAAAACAGCCGCTTTTGAAATTATTGAAGAGCTTGGCGATGCGCCAGATTATCACTGCTTACCGGTCGGTAATGCGGGCAATATCTCAGCACATTGGATGGGCTACAAAGAATACAATGAAGATGGAAAAGCCGCTAACACACCAAAAATGGTAGGCTACCAAGCAGCAGGTGCAGCACCCTTTGTTAAAGGCGAAATGGTAGACGAACCAGAAACAATTGCCACGGCGATTCGTATTGGTCATCCACAAAGCTGGGATTTGGCACACACAGTTGAAAAAGAATCAAACGGCTGGTTTGACTCACTAACCGATGAAGAAATTCTAGCAGCACAAAAATTACTCACTGAAAAAGAAGGTATTTTCTGTGAACCAGCATCTGCTGCAGCGCTTGCTGGTGCAATGCGTGATATCAAAAGCGGCAAGATTCCTGAAGGCTCTAAGATTGTTTGCACACTAACCGGCCACGGATTAAAAGATCCTGATACCGCTATCGCACAATGTAAAGATGCCATGATTAATATCAACCCAGTCATGGATGAGGTGCGAGACGCCATTCTAGACAACATGTAATTTGGATAATGTTTTTATTCGAATTTGAATAAAAATAAAATAAATTATGAGTAAAAATAATTATCCAACCATTGACGAAACCATAGGTAACACGCCGTTGGTCCGTTTGCAGCGGTTAAACCCCAACCCTACTAACATCATCTTGATTAAGCTTGAGGGTAACAACCCTGCTGGCTCAGTCAAAGATCGTGCAGCGTTTAACATGATTACCCAAGCTGAATTACGAGGTGAAATTAGTCCTGGTGATACATTGATTGAAGCCACCAGTGGTAATACTGGTATTGCACTAGCAATGGTGGCAGCGATTAAAGGTTATCAAATGATTCTAATCATGCCTGACAACCTTTCACAAGAACGACGCGATGCTATGGCGGCTTATGGCGCTGAACTGATTCTAGTCACTGAAGATGAGGGTATGGAGGGTGCACGTGACTTGGCCGAACAAATGGAAAAAGACGGTAATGGCAAGCAGCTTGATCAATTTGCCAATGAAGACAATCCAAATGCCCATATAAACACCACGGCTGAAGAAATTTGGCAAGATACTAATGGTGAAATTACACACTTTGTCTCAGCCATGGGTACTACAGGTACGATTATGGGTGTTTCTAGCCATTTAAAACAGAAAAATTCTGCCATTCAAATCATTGGTGTGCAGCCCGAAGATGGCGCGAAAATTGCTGGTATTCGTCGCTGGCCGGAAGCCTACTTACCTAAGATTTTTGACGCCTCTAAAGTTGACACCATGATGGATGTCTCACAGATCTCAGCTGAGCAAACCACGCGTGATTTGGCTACACAAGAGGGTGTCTTTGCTGGGGCGTCCTCTGGTGGTGCGGTATCCGCAGCGATCGAACTTTCACAACAAGTGAATAACGCTATCATAGTCACCATTGTATGCGATCGAGGTGATCGGTACCTTTCAACAGGGCTGTTTAGCGCCGAGTCATAAATGCGTCGATACCTCTCTTATCAATTTCCCAATGAGATTAAAACTTACGCATCACTATTACTAGCCAGCATCGCCTCTGTGATTGTCATTACTTTCTTCTTAGAGGTAAGTGATTATGCACAACATAGTTTTAAAAACTTAATCGGTGCCAATCCTTATTTAAGCTTTATTATTACACCGATTGTTTTTGTAGGAATTGTTTATGTTGCAAAATATTATTGCCATTACGTACAAGGCAGTGGTATTCCACAACTCATTGCTTCGACTGATTCACGCAATAAAAGTATTCGTGAGCAGTTACTCTCATTTCGAATCGCCTTAGGCAAGATTGGCTTTATTTTTTTAGGAATGCTGGGTGGTGCGCCGATTGGCATTGAAGGCCCCAGCATTCATATTGGTGGTTCTATTTTTTATGGCTTTAATCGATTCATCAAACTTAATCGTAAGTTTTTAATTCATGCTTTAATTGCAATTGGTGGTAGTGCCGGGCTGATTGTCGCCTTTAATGCGCCGATTGCAGGGTTTTTATTTGCTTACGAAGAGATTGGCCGAAAACTAAAAAAACAAGCATTAATACTGATTGCCATTATGAGTGGTATTGTCTATCTATTCGCCATTATGTATCGTGGTGATGTAAATTATCTAACCAACCTTTCTGCTTATTCACTCGAGCTAACGTTGGTTTGGCAGTTATTACCTTTGGCTATTTTAGCGGGCGTGCTGGGTGGGTTGTTTTCAAAAACTACCTTATTTCTCATCAATAAATTTATTACTCACAGCAAACTTAAAGTCATCATCATCGCTGTGGTCCTTGGGTTTATTGTCGCCAGCTTTAATTACTTATCTACTGGTCAAGTTGCAGGATCTGGCAAAGATGAGGTGTTATTAATGCTGGGTGGTGCAGGCTTGGGCTTAGACTTTGTTGCCATGAAATACTTTGCTACGCTTACTTCACTTGCCTCAACCATTCCAGGCGGATTGTTTATGCCAAGCATTTCAATCGGTGCAGGTATCGGTTCAGAGGTTGCTAGTTTTTATACGCAGATCGACACCCAAGTGATTATCATCATGGCGATGATCGCTTACCTTAGCGCGGTAATTAGAGCGCCATTAACATCAGTATTTGTCATCCTAGAAATGACAACCACACTACACTTACTGATCCCAGGACTCATGATTGCTTTTATCGCCAACTGGATATCAAAGCAAATTTTTGCACAGCCAATCTACGAAGCTTTGGCTGATAATTACCTAAAACTAACAGGTAAGTAGTTAAAAAGGCCTAACCACTACCAAAACAATAATAGCTACCAGTATCAACACTGGAAACTCATTAAACCAACGATAAAACACATGCGAACGCGTGTTTTGATCTGCCTTAAAAACACTCAACAAATGCCCACAATAAAAATGATAAGCAATCAAAATACCTACCAATGCTAACTTGGTATGCAACCAATATTGCCCAGCATAAGCTTGCCACGCATAATCTTGCATCATCCACACACCTAAGACAGTTGCAATCACAAAACTCGGCATCATAATGCCGCGGTAAAGCTTGCGCTCCATCACTTTAAAGCGCTCAATACTGACTTTATCATCACTCATGGCGTGGTAAACAAACAGGCGTGGTAGATAAAACAACGCCGCAAACCAAGTGATAACACTAATAATATGAAAAGCCTTTATCCACAACATAAGATTCCTAACAACAAATACAGTTGCCACCCATTATAGTAAAATAAAGCGAAACTAACTACTCTCTTTAAGGACTTGAAGAAATACCGCGAAATCCCTTACAACTATACTTCGTTCTCAGATAAGGAAGTAGTATGTCGTTTTTTAGGCGAAGAGTCATGGGAATTACTTAACCAACTCAGACAAAATCGTAACACTGGTCGAAGCGCTAGGATGCTGTTTGAAGTGCTGGGTGACATGTGGGTAGTTAACCGCAACCCTTATTTACAAGAAGACCTAATTAAAAATAAACGTCGTTGGAAGGCGTTGACTGAGGCGCTTTATTCACGCTTGAATCAAATTAGATCTCGCGCTGATAACAATGAAAAAGTGCTTGAGCTAGTGCACAGCGCTGACCAAGCAGTTGATGGTTTCAAGCACTGTTTAAGTGAATTTAAAAATAACAAACAGCGCATCAAAAAAGCCTTACTTAAGGTTACTCATAACAACAACATTCGCTTTGATGCGTTATCGCGCTCATCACATGCAACGGATGCAACGGATTGGCGTGTCGAGTATCCGGCCGTGGTGATTACTCCGGACACTGAAATTGAAATTTCCGATATTGTCAAAACCTGTATTGAATTGGGTTTAACCATTATTCCTCGTGGTGGTGGCACGGGCTATACGGGTGGTGCGATTCCATTGGATACGCAAACAGCGGTGATTAATACCGAAAAACTCAGCTTTATTGATACTATTCAATCTCAAGATGGTTTGCATACTGTCAATGTCGGTGCGGGTGTTATTACTAAGCGTGTTAGTGAGCTAGCTGCTGCTAATAATTTAGTATTTGCAGTTGATCCAACCTCGCAAGATGCTTGTACAATTGGTGGCAATGTGGCGATGAATGCCGGTGGTAAAAAAGCCCTACGTTGGGGTACGACCATTGACAACCTATTGTCTTGGAAAATGGTGATGCCCGATGGTAACTGGCTACAAGTCAAACGTCTAGATCACAATCAAGACAAAATTCAATTATTAGACGAAGTCAGTTTTAAAATTCATCATTTAAAAATCGATGGAAAAACCCTGCTAAGGACGGAAACACTCACCATTAATGCCACACACATGCGCAAGAGTGGCTTAGGAAAAGATGTAACCAATAAGTTTTTAGATGGTCTACCTGGCATTCAAAAAGAAGGTTGTGATGGTTTTATCACCTCAGCTGAATTTATCCTTCATCAACCGCTCGAACATATTAATACTTTATGTTTAGAATTCTTTGGTCATGATTTAGACAATGCTGTTTCTGCTATTGTTGCGATTAAAGATAATGTGGATGGCAATCAAGATGTTGATTTAGTGGGCATGGAACACCTCGATGCTCGCTATGTAAAAGCGGTTAATTACACCACCAAAGCCAATCGGTCAGAACTACCTAAAATGATATTACTGATCGATATTAGTTCGAATAATCAATCCTCTTTAGACAATCAGATTGATCAAATTATTACCCTCACACATGATCGTGAAGGTGAGTGCTTTGTCGCTAAATTACCTGAAAAACGACAAAATTTTTGGAAAGACCGTGCCAACACTGCCGCGATTGCTGCCCATACTAATGCCTTTAAAATCAACGAAGATGTGGTGATTCCATTGGATAAACTGGGCGAGTATAGCCATGGTATTGAGCACATCAATATTCGACTTTCAATTGAAAATAAATTAGCCACCTTAGATGCAGTTAAAGCTTATTTTCAAAACATTAACCCAGATTCTAGCTTAATTAAAGACAAAATTGATCATGCTTTAACTTTACTCAATGAAGTTAATACTGAGTGGAAAGGCGCATTATCAAGTCTAGCAATAGCAGCTGAATTTAAAGCCATCCAAACAGGTGAACGGTTTATCTCCTATATTAATGAATTTGCACAACCTTTGAGCGATTTACTCATGGGCGACCTCTTTACCGAAATTCGTAAAGAAGTTCAAGAAATCCATACTGAGTACCGTGAAAGTCGTCTTTTTGTCGCTACTCACATGCATGCGGGTGATGGCAATGTACATACCAACATTCCAGTGCATTCACACAATACGCAAATGCTGCACCAAGCTGAAATAGTAGTAGATGAAATTATGATTTTAGCTGATAAACTCGGTGGTGTAATTTCAGGTGAGCACGGTATTGGCCTGACTAAATATCAATATTTGTCAGATGAATTCAAACAAGAATTTATCGAGTACAAAAACAAAATTGATCCAAATGGGCATTTTAATAAAGGCAAGCTCATGCCTGGCAGTGGACTGGATAACGCCTTTACCCCATCACTTCGACTGGTTGAACAAGAGGCTTTAATTTTAGAAAGCAGTGAAATTGGTGAAATTAACGATATGGTGAAATCTTGCCTGCGTTGTGGTAAATGTAAAGATGTGTGCACCACTCATGTGCCAGAAGCTAATTTACTCTATTCTCCACGTGACAAGATTATTGGCACCAACTTAATCTCTGAAGCCTTCCTTTATGAGGAGCAAACGCGTCGAGGGGTTTCGATCGCTCATTTTGATGAATTTAACGACATTGCTGATCATTGCACTATTTGTCATCGTTGCGAGGCGCCTTGCCCAGTCAATATTGATTTTGGTGATGTCTCAATCAAAATGAAAAATATTTTGGTTAAGCAAAACAAACGTCACACTAATATTGCCGCTAAAGTATCGATTGCTTATC
>CAJVCM010000008.1 GCA_910595815.1 Candidatus Thioglobus plumae
ATGGGGCGAGAAACGGGTCTTGAACCCGCGACAACCGGAATCACAATCCGGGGCTCTACCAACTGAGCTATTCCCGCCATAAACATGGTGCGCCCTTCAGGATTCGAACCTGAGGCCTACGGCTTAGAAGGCCGTTGCTCTATCCAGCTGAGCTAAGGGCGCATAAACCTAAAATAGGTATTTTCTCTGTTGAAATCCATAAGGATTCATAGAGGCTTATGAGCAAATTTACAAATATGGTCGGAGTGAAAGGATTTGAACCTTCGACCACCTGGTCCCAAACCAGATACGCTACCAAGCTGCGCTACACTCCGAAAAAACAATAATTATACTTTGTTAAACGCCTTAGTCAATGCTTAATTCGTCCCAAATGCTATCAATTTTGTCAATGACTGACTGATCCATAGTGATGGACTCACCCCACTCTCGATTGGTTTCCCCTGGAAGCTTGTTGGTAGCATCAATACCCATTTTTGAGCCTAGACCAGATACAGGTGAGGCAAAGTCAAGATAGTCAATCGGCGTATTATCGATTAGTGTGGTGTCTCGTGTTGGATCAACTCGGGTAGAAATCGCCCAAATTACTTCTTTCCAGTTTTTTACATCAATATCATCGTCCACTACAATCACAAACTTAGTGTACATAAACTGACGTAAGAATGACCAAACACCCATCATCACGCGTTTAGAATGACCTGGATATTGCTTTTTCATGCTAACAATCGCCATGCGATAAGAGCAGGCTTCTGGTGGTAAGTAGAAATCTGTGATTTCTGGGAATTGTTGTTGCAATAGTGGCACAAACACTTCATTCAGCGCAACACCTAATACTGCAGGTTCATCAATAGGCTTGCCGGTGTAGGTTGAGTGATAAATCGGATTTTTTCTGTGAGTGATTCTCTCAACGGTAAAGACCGGGAATTGTTCTACTTCATTGTAATAACCGGTGTGATCACCAAACGGGCCTTCGTCTGCCATCTCGCCTGGATTAAGCACACCTTCTAGAATAATTTCTGCATTTTCTGGTACTTGTAAGTCATTACCTAAGCATGAACAAACTTTAGTCTTTTTGCCACGCAGTAAACCTGCGAAGGCGTATTCACTCAAACTATCAGGGATTGGGGTGACGGCAGCTAATGTGGTGGCCGGATCAGCGCCTAGGGCTACTGCGATTGGGAAGGGTTTGCCAGGGTTTTTTTCACACCAATCTTTAAAATCAAGTGCACCACCACGGTGTGATAGCCAGCGCATGATTAGCTTATTTTTACCGATTACTTGTTGACGATAAATGCCTAAATTTTGGCGTTTTTTCAGCGGGCCTTTGGTGATTGTTAGCCCCCAAGTTACGAGTGGAGCAGCGTCTTTTGGCCAGCAAGTTTGAATGGGTAATTTGGATAAATCAACGGCATCACCCTCGATAACTACTTCTTGGCATTGACCTTTTTTAACGGTTTTAACCGGCATATTAAGCACTTGCTTGAGTACCGGTAGTTTTTCAATGGCATCTTTTAAACCTTTGGGTGGTTCGGGCTGTTTGAGCTCGGCCAACAGTTTGCCTAATTCTCGCAAGGCAGCTAAATCTTCTTGCCCCATGGCCATGGCAACGCGCCGCGTGGTGCCAAACAAATTAGCAAGTACCGGTATGTCAGAGCCGTTAACATTTTCAAATAACAGCGCAGGACCTTGCTTATCAAGCGTACGACGACAAATCTCTGTGATTTCAAGGTATGCATCAACCGGTGTTGATATGCGTTTGAGTTCGCCTTGTTTTTCTAATTCGGTGATAAATTCACGTAAGTCTTGATATTGCATATTATTTAAAGTAAGAGTTATGAGCTTCAAGCTCGGCTTCGTTAGCGAGTATTATTTTAATTTTAGCGCGGGCATCATCCACTCTGATAATTGCGCGGGCTTTGGCTTTGTCATCATCGTTGTTACTATTATCACTAAATAAGGTTGATTGACCACCCGTCATTGCTAAATAAACTTGCGCTAGAATTTGCGCATCGAGTAGTGCGCCATGCACAGTACGTGCACTGGCATCAATCTCAAAACGACGACAAAGTGCATCTAGGTTATGCATGGTGCCAGGACGTTGTTGTTTAGAGAGCTCTAGTGAATCAATAATCGTGCAATTATCTTCAATGCGCTGGTCAACACCCATGAGTTTGAGCTCATGATTTAGAAAACCTAAGTCAAATGGTGCGTTGTGAATAACCAGAGTTGCGCCTTCAACATATTCTAAAAACTCCTCGGCAATTTCTTCAAATTTAGGACTTCCTTTTAAAAAACTGTCTTTAATGCCGTGAATTCTTTCTGAATCACCTACCAGGCGATCAGGCTGAACGTATTGATGGTATTCATTATTTTCAGTAATTTCTCTATCAATGATTTCGGTACAACCAATTTCAATAATACGATGACCTTCTGAAGGCTCAATGCCCGTAGTTTCAGTATCTAGAACAATTAATCTTTCCATCGACTCAAGTTTGTTTTTCGTGTAAAATTGCTTCATTTTATCGTATTTGAATTAGAATTATGGCAAGAGTAACTGTTGAAGAGTGTTTAGATTTTGTTGATAATCGTTTTGAATTAGTATTGGTTGCCGCTAAGCGTGCACACCAGTTAAGTTCAGGTGGTTACAGGTCAACTTTAGATGTTGGCAAAGATAAACCAACGGTAGTTGCTCTTAGAGAAATTGAGGCAGGTTTAATTAATGCCTCAATCTTAACAGAAGAATATGCAATGGAAGAAGAGCTTACTGCACAGCAAAAAGTTCAAGACGCCGCTACCACTCAAGAAGTTGAAGCAGAATTATCAGTAGCAGCTGTTGATGAAGGTGTTGACGAAGTTACTGAAGTGGTTGATACTGACGCATAATTTCAAACACTTAATAAATTCAATAAAATGACGCTTTTGCGTCATTTTTTTTCGCCTGTAAGAAATATATAGGTATGATTTAAAGCCTTATTTTATTTAATAAATCAAGCTCATGAAAACCTACCCAATTGCAAAATCAAACAGAACACCTTGGTGTGATGAGGCAACTTATCAAGCTATGTACGCTGAGTCTATTAATGATTCTGATGCATTTTGGGCCAAACAAGCCAAGGTATTTTTGGACTGGGATAAGGACTGGACTCAAACTTCAAATATTGATTATCGTCAGGGTCAAATCGAATGGTTTAAAGGCGGCGAATTAAACGTTGCTTACAATTGTATTGATCGACATTTGAATGATCGGGCCGATCAAGTCGCTATTATTTGGGAGGGTGATAATCCTGATGTCAGCGAGTCCGTTACTTACCAACAGCTGCACGACAAAGTGGCAAAATTTGCCAATGGTTTAAAAAAACTGGGTGTTAAAAAAGGCGACCGTGTTTGTATTTATATGCCAATGATTCTTGAGGCGAGCTACGCTATGCTGGCTTGTGCTCGTATTGGTGCGATTCATTCAGTCGTGTTTGGTGGGTTTTCACCTGAAGCGCTTAAAGATAGAATCTTAGATTCAGAATGTAAGATTGTTATTACTGCTGATGAAGGTGTACGTGGTGGTAAATCAATTCCACTTAAAGCCAATGTCGATAAAGCCATCGGTGCTTGCGCATGTGTGGATGCTGTAATTGTAGTTGAGCACACTAAGGGTGAAGTGCATTGGGGCGCCAAAGATATTTGGTATCACGATTTAGTAAGCGACGTGCCGGCTGAGTGCCCGTGTGAACCATTTGATGCGGAGACACCTTTATTTATTCTTTATACGTCAGGCTCAACAGGCAAACCAAAGGGAGTGTTGCATACCTCAGGTGGATATTTGCTGTATGCAGCGATGACGCATAAGTACACCTTTGATTATCAGCAGGGTGATGTGTATTGGTGTACGGCAGATGTTGGCTGGGTAACAGGACACTCTTATATTGTTTATGGCCCGTTAGCCAATGGTGCGACGACATTGATGTTTGAAGGTGTGCCTACTTACCCTGATTGCTCTCGTTTTTGGCAAGTGATTGATAAACACCAAGTGAATATATTTTATACCGCACCGACTGCAATTCGTGCACTGATGGGCGCAGGTGATGAGTTTGTTAATAAAACTTCTCGCTCAAGTTTGCGACTGTTGGGTACGGTTGGTGAGCCGATTAATCCAGAAGCTTGGGAATGGTACTATCATACGATTGGCCAAGGTAATTGTCCAGTAGTAGATACTTGGTGGCAAACTGAAACAGGCGGTCATATGATTACGCCAATGCCTTACGCCACTGCGCTTAAGCCAGGATCAGCTAGCATACCATTTTTTGGTATTGAGCCACAAGTGGTGAATGAGCAGGGCGAGGTATTAGAAGGTGAATCAGAAGGTATTTTGGTTTTGGCCAGATCTTGGCCAGGGCAAATGCGCACCCTTTATAACAATCATGAGCGTTTTATGGAGGCTTATTT
>CAJVCM010000009.1 GCA_910595815.1 Candidatus Thioglobus plumae
CCACGTAAGGCAGCTAACATTTTTTCTTTAAGACCGCCAATCGGTGTAATCTCGCCTCGAAGTGTAATCTCGCCTGTCATTGCCACATCAGCTCTAACTTTACGTCCTGTTAATACCGACACCAATGCCGTACACATTGCTGCACCCGCACTTGGTCCATCTTTAGGCGTTGAGCCATCAGGTACGTGAATATGGATATCAAGTTTTTCATGGAAATCTACTGGAACTTTAAGTTCTTTTGCTCGCGTACGCACAACACTCATTGCTGCTTGAATGGATTCTTTCATTACATCGCCTAACTGACCCGTGTAATTAAGTTTGCCTTTGCCTTTGTAAGTAGTAGCCTCAATAGTCAGTAAATCTCCACCTACCGATGTCCATGCTAGGCCTGTTACTTCACCCACTTGATTATGCTCTTCTGCCAAACCGTAGCGGAATTTTTTAACACCTAAATATTTTGACAAACTTTTAGCATTGATAATCGCTCTACTTTTGCGTTTTTTAAGCACAACTTCCTTTACCACTTTACGGCAAATCGTACTAATAGTACGACTCAAACTACGAACGCCGGCCTCGCGTGTGTAATAGCGAATAATATCTAAAATAGCCGAATCTTTAAAATCAATCTCGCTCGACTTGATGCCATTATTTTCCATCGCCTTTGCGACTAAATGACGCTTGGCAATTTGTACTTTTTCATCTTCAGTATAGCCTGATAATTCAATAATTTCCATGCGGTCTAACAACGGCTGTGGCAAATCAAGTGAGTTAGCTGTTGCCACAAACATCACTTGAGAAAGATCGTAATCAACCTCTAAATAATGATCATTAAATGTGTGGTTTTGTTCAGGATCTAGCACCTCTAGCATTGCTGAAGATGGATCGCCTCGGTAATCACTGGCCATTTTTTCAATTTCATCTAGCAAAAATAGTGGGTTCTTAACCTTTACTTTTTGCATTTTTTGCACGATAGAACCTGGCATAGCACCAATATAAGTGCGTCTATGACCGCGAATTTCAGCCTCATCACGCACGCCACCTAGCGCCATGCGCACATACTTGCGATTAACCGCTTTAGCAATCGACTCGCCCAGTGAAGTTTTACCCACGCCAGGAGGGCCAACAAGGCACAAAATATTGGCTTTATTGTGGGTAACGCGTGTTTGTACAGCCAAATGCTCTAAGATTCGCTCCTTGACTTTATTTAACCCATAGTGATCACCATCTAAAATCTTTTGGGCCTTATCTAGATCTTTGTTAATAATGGTTTTTTTCTTCCATGGCACATCACATAAATTTTCGATATAGGTGCGAATAATGGAAGCGTCTGATGATTGAGAAGACATACGAGAAAGTTTCTTTAACTCAGATTCTGCTTTGGCTTTAACAGCTTTAGGCATTTTTGCTTTGTTGATACTTACTTGCAAATCCTCAATTTCATTTTCGTCTTCAGCCTGCCCCAATTCTTTTTGAATCGACTTCATTTGTTCATTCAAATAGTAGTCTCTTTGATTAGACTCCATTTGCTTGCGCACACGAGATTGAATTTTCTTTTCAGCACTGAGCACATCGATCTCACCTTGAAGAACTGCCAAGACCTTATCCAATCTATCTTTAGCATGGTCGCCCTCAAGCAGGGATTGTTTTTCATTAAGCTTAAGATTTAAATTGGCAATAATGACATCACTAAAACGCTCAACATCAGAAATATCTTGCAACACTTTAAACACCTCTTCAGGTATTTTTTTATTAAGTTTAATATAAGATTCAAAACCATCTAATGCCAAACGCATCATCGCTTTGACTTCAATATTTTCACTAGACTCTAGATTAAATTCACTAACTGAAACTTCAGTGTAGTCATCCGCTTCAAAAAATTGATCAATCTTCGCACGTTTAACACCTTCAACCAAAACTTTAATCGTGCCGTCAGGTAGCTTTAACATTTGTAAGATTGTTGCTAGCGTACCTACCTGATGTAAATCATCATTAACAGGATTCTCAGTTTTTTCATCTTTTTGTGCCACTAAAAAGATGAATTTATTGGTGCCCATTGCTTGAGTGATCGCATTAACAGAGGATTTTCTGCCGACAAAAAGTGGCATAACTGTATGCGGAAAAACCACCACATCACGCAAAGGTAATAAAGGCACTCGTTCCTGGGTTAGATCAATTACTTCTGTTGTGGCTTCTGTTCCCATAACAATTCAACACCTTGTTTGTTTAATAATTTAGATAGATAGTGGTTTGTCACGTTAATTTCAAGTACCCAAGCACCAAAATCATCCACCTTCTCATTGTGGATATAACCAATATTGTGGATCTCACTACGAATATAAGCCGATTGCACATCCAGTTGTATTTTGGCACGTGTCATCATACCACTAAGCTGTTCTGCTAATGCTTGATAAAGAAAATCAATACCCGTATCTGCTTGTGCTGAAATCCATACACGATAAATTCTACCGTCTTTATCACGATCCATCCTTGGCTCAAAATCAGGCAAACAATCAATCTTGTTCATCACCAAAATAGTGGGGATTTTATCCGCACCGATTTCCAAAATAATACTTTCTACTTGGCCAATTTTTTCAATATTGTATTCGTCAGCTGCATCCACAATATGTAGTAGTACATCAGAGCGTTTTGTTTCCTCTAGCGTGGATTTAAAAGCATCAACCAGGTCATGAGGTAAGTCTTGAATAAAACCTACTGTATCGGCAATAACAGCCTCGCCTGAGGCTGGCAATATCACACGTCGAATGGTTGAATCTAGTGTGGCAAAGAGTTGATCGTGTGCAAATACACCCGCATCAGTCAGCCTGTTAAATAAAGTCGACTTTCCAGCATTGGTATAACCCGCCAATGCAATCATAGGCAGCTCATTTTTAACTCGTGATTTTCGGCCTAAATCACGCTGCTTATGCACCTTATCTAATCGTTTGGTAATATTTTTAATACGTACAGCGATTAATCGCTTGTCTGTTTCTAGTTGCGTCTCACCTGGACCACGCATACCAATACCACCTTTTTGGCGCTCTAGATGCGTCCAACCACGTACTAATCGAGTTGATAAATGGCGAAGTTGAGCTAGTTCAACTTGCAGCTTTCCTTCAAAAGAATTTGCTCGTAATGCAAATATATCAAGGATAAGGCCGGTACGATCCATCACCTGGCACTCTAATGTTTTTTCAAGGTTGCGCTCTTGGGAGGGAGATAACTCTGGCGAAAAGATAACTAAATCAAGCTCAAGCTCTTTAACCATCTGTGCAATTTCGTCAACCTTGCCTGTGCCAATGTAATATTGAGCTTTGGTCGAATTTCGATTAACTTGAATAGCTTCAACAATATCTAAGCCTGCTGATTCAGCTAATTCTCTAAATTCAGATTTGGCATTGTGAATATTGCGTGTTGAGGGCAACTCAACATAAACCAACAAGGTTCTCTCACCTTGCCCTACAGCGTCTTTTTGACGATCAAATAATTCCAACTGAGTGCAGGCCGCGTGGGTTAGCTAGCTTTTTTAGGTTTCTTGGCTGGCTGATACACCATTAGTGGTGCCTTCTCTCTTTCAACCACTGCTTTGTCGATTACTACTTCGTTTACATCATCTAATGATGGTAATTCAAACATTGTGTCTAATAATAAGTCTTCTAGAATAGAGCGCAGACCTCGAGCACCTGTTTTGCGTTTAATGGCTAACTTGGCAATCGCTGATAGGGCTTGCTTTTTAAATGTTAATTTAACACCTTCCATTAAAAACACTTCTTGGAACTGTTTAACTACTGAATTTTTAGGCTCCGTTAAGATTTGGATCAAAGCATCTTCATCTAGCTCTCCTAGCGCAGTTTGCACTGGCAAACGACCGACCAATTCTGGAATCAAGCCGTACTTAATTAGATCTTCTGGTTCAATCAACTCAAACAGATCCGTTAACGTTTTTTCTTTACTCTCGTCTTTTACCTCAGCAGAGAAACCAATACTAGTCGAGCTTTCAACTCGTCTTCCAATAATTTTGTCTAAACCATCAAACGCACCGCCACAAATAAATAAAATCTTTGAGGTGTCTACATCGATGGTTTCTTGATTAGGGTGCTTACGTCCGCCTTGAGGTGGTACTGAAGCCACTGTGCCTTCAATTAACTTAAGCATGGCTTGCTGCACACCTTCACCCGAAACATCACGGGTGATAGAGGGAGAATCTGAACGACGTGAAATTTTATCAATTTCATCAATAAAGATAATGCCGCGCTCTGCACGGTCCGCATCAAAATCACATTTTGACAATAAACTTTTAATCACATTTTCAACATCATCACCCACATAACCCGCCTCAGTCAGCGTGGTTGCATCGGCAACTGTAAATGGCACGTCCAAGATACGCGCTAGTGTTTGCGCCAATAGCGTCTTACCTGAGCCTGTTGGGCCAATCATTAAGATATTAGACTTATCCAACTCAACATCGTTGGAAATATAGCCACTTTGTAGGCGCTTGTAATGGTTATAAACTGCAACAGAAAGCACCTTTTTAGCATGGTCTTGCCCAATCACATAGTCGTTTAAAAAATCTAATAATTCTTTAGGCTTGTAATCCCATTCTTGATGGGTATCTGTAATTTCTTTAAGCGCTTGTTCTTGTACTAAATCATGGCATGATTCAATACATTCGTTACAAATATAAACACCTGGACCTGCAATTAAGCGACTAACCTCAGCTTTAGCTTTGCCACAAAATGAACAATTTAATTCTTCGATATCTGCTGCCATAGACTAAAACTCCTTAGCGTTTTGTAAGTACTTTATCAATTAAGCCGTATGCTGCTGCTTCAGAAGCTGACATAAAGTTATCTCTGTCTGTATCTTTTTGAACGGTAGCAATACTTTGTCCAGTGTGTGATTTCAATATCAGATTAAGCTTCTCTCTCACTTTTAAAATCTCTTTTGCGTGAATATCAATATCACTAGCTTGACCCGAGAAACCACCTAAAGGTTGGTGAATCATCATTCTCGCATGTGGCAAGGCAAAACGTTTACCTTCAGCACCAGCAGTTAATAATAACGCACCCATGCTCGCTGCTTGACCAATACATAAAGTAGAGACATCTGGCTTAATAAACTGCATAGTGTCATAGATAGCCAAACCCGCAGAAACTGACCCGCCTGGTGAATTAATATACAAGTGAATGTCTTTATCTGGGTTTTCAGATTCTAAAAATAACAGTTGAGCTACAATCACGTTAGCCATGTAATCTTCAACAGGGCCCACTAAGAAAATAACACGTTCTTTTAAAAGACGCGAATAAATATCATAAGCGCGCTCGCCTCGGGCAGATTGCTCCACCACCATCGGGATTTGATTTAAGTTCTGAATTGTCATTTATGCTCGTTGTGGCGCTGGCGCTGTCACTTCCTGAAATTTTTTATTTTTAACGGTAACAGTTGCCTTTTCTAAAACAACATCTTGCACCATTTTTTCAACCACTAATAACTCAACATGCGTGAGTCTTGTTGGATCTTCGTTGTAGTAGTCTATCATTTGTTGTGCATTTTCGCCATACATCTGTGACATTTCTTCTAACTTGGCATCAAGCTGTTCCTTGCTTGCGGTGAGCTTATTACTGCTCGCAACTTCACCAATCAGTAAGCCTAACTTAACACGGCGCTCGCCCTCTGTATTGAAAGCAGATGCTTCTAGATCGGCTTGAGGCTGCATGCCTTGTTGCTGCATACGCTCTTGCATTTCTTGAAGTAAGTTCTGCGCTTCACTATCAATACTGGCTTGCGGCACAGTAAAATCATTTGCTACTAATAACGCATCAAAAATTGCATTTTTATTCTCTTCTGCAAGGCGGTTATCAATTTCAACACGCATTTGCTCTTTCATGCTTTTTTTCAAGGCATCCATGTCTTTTTCGCCAAATTTTTCAGCAAACTTATCATCTAACTTGGGCGCTTTAGGAGAAGCCACATCTGTCACAGTGATTTCAAAAGTAACCTCATTGCCTGCTAACTGTGGCGCATGATAATCTTTAGGGAAAGTTAAATCCAAGCTGATTGATTTTCCCGGGGCAACATCAGTTAGTCCATCTTCAAAGCCTTTAATCATTGAGCCTTTGCCCAATATCAATTGAAAGTCAGTTGATTTTCCACCATCGAATACTTTGCCATTCATAATGCCTTCAAAGTCAATCGTTACTTGATCGCCTTCTTTAGATTTACGCTTTACAGATTTGTATTCAGTTGATTGAGTAATTAAACCCTCTAAGGTTTTTTCTTCATCGGCTTTGGTAATTTTTACTTCAGTTTGCTCGATTTTTAACTTAGAAAAATCAGACACTTTAATCTTAGGATAAACTTCAAATTCAACCGTGTAAGAAAATTCCTCTTTGTCTTTCGAATCTATTTTAGTAATGGTTGGTCGTGCTGCTGGCGTTACTTTTACGTCAGCCAATGCATCCACTAAAGTTTCGTTAACAATATCATTCACCGCATCTGAAGTTGCGTTATCGCCAAACTGCTTACGCAAAATAGACAAAGGCACCTTACCCTTTCTAAAGCCATCAATGGCTACTTGTGAGGCCATTTTTTGCAAAACTGCATCTGATTTCTGTTTAAAGATATCTGCAGGTAATTTAACCGTTAATGATCTTTTAAGGCCGTCTAATGTTTCTAGTGAAGTTTTCATTTATTATAAATCCAATATTGTGCTTAAAAAAGAATGAATTATACCCGATAGGGTCGTATTTTCATGTGCAATAAAAAAGGCAGTCAGGGCTGCCTTTTTTTTAATTTTTAAAGATTAAAAAATCATTAAAAGTAAATTTTTAATGTAGACCAGCGATATATTCAGAAACTGCATCAATTTCTGCGTTGGTTAAACTCTTGGTAAAGTTAATCATCATACCTTCATAGTCATTAGTTCTACTTGGGTTGCTGACACCTGTTTGAGCATTAATCGAATCTTGGCGAAACAACTTAAGCTGCTTAGATACGTAGGCTGCATGTTGCGAAGATAACGCTGGGAAGCCTGCAGCTGGAATACCTTTACCTTGCGGCCCATGGCAAGCAATACAAGCAGTCACACCAGTTTCTTTCTTACCACCACGATAAATTTTTTGACCCAAAGCAATATTTGCATCTTTTTTAGCTACACCTTGAGAAACTGTTTGTGCGGCATAATAAGCGGCTAGATTAGCCATATCTGCATCTGTTAATGGGGCAACAATACCCGCCATCATGCCATCAATACGGGCACTCGATTTAAAATCTTGCAACTGTTTCAACAAATAATCTTCACTTTGGCCCGCTAGCTTTGGAAAGCTTGGTACTACCGAATTACCATTGACGCCATGACAACCAATACAAGTTGTCGCCTTGGCTTGACCAAGAGTCGCATCACCTATGGCAAACGTATGAGTTGAAATTAAGACAAGTGTCGCAGTAAAAATAAGCGCTAATTTATTCATGTGTGTTTCCTTTTTACAAAAAAATAAGCCGATATTATACTCAATATCGGCTTATCATAATATAGGATTTAACAACTAAACCCTATAAATAATTTATTGCAGCTGTAGCCGCAATGAAAATTATTTTGAAGCTAAGAAATCAGCGATTGCTTGCTCTTGACCTGCAGCCATGCCAGCCATAGCGTTCATTGTTGCATTCTTACGTGCACCAGATTGGAAATCTTTCAATTGCTGAACAATCCATGATGCATCTTTACCTGCTAACGCTGGAGCGCTTGCGCCTTGACCAGCACCACCGTGACAACCTGCACAACCTAATGCCATGTATGGGTTTGCTTGAACTGAACCAATTGATAATGCAACTGTTGCTGCTACTAATAAAATCTTTTTCATTACTTTCTCCTTTTTTTTAAAACTAATAAATTATCTTAAACTAATGATAACAATATACCACGAACCTGAATTATACCTGTTTTTTTCAAAAAAAGAACATTCTGTCGTTTTTTTCCAACTGTCAAGCCACTTGTTAATGCGCTAAGCCAATTTACTTACAAGATTTCACGGTAGAATAAACACCGTAAATTTTAAACACATCCAAACATCTCTCATGAGCACTACCTATCATCAAGCTAAATTTGTACTTTCTTGCCCATCCCTCAAAAATTGCCCAGAAGATCAAGGCTATGAAGTAATTTTTGCTGGACGTTCTAACGCTGGAAAATCAAGTGCTATCAACACGCTAACCCAGCAAAATAAATTAGCTAAAGTATCACGAACACCTGGTAGGACGCAACATTTGGTATTTTTTGAATTGGATGAAAATCGTCGTTTAGTTGACTTACCGGGCTATGGTTACGCCAAAGTGCCTGAGCGTATTAAACGGCAATGGCACATTGACATGAGTGAATATTTTGAAAAACGTCGTTGCTTAGCAGGTGCAGTTTTGGTGATGGACGCACGCCGTCCACTGACAAAATTTGACCAAATGATGTTGGACTGGTGTGTCAGTATCAACCTACCCACACAAATTTTACTAACCAAATCAGACAAACTCAAAAAAGGTGCAGCGAGCAATGCACTACTCAAAGTTAGGCGTGCTATCGAGCCACACCCTTATGTAGAGGTACAGCTTTTTTCTAGTTTAAAAAAACAAGGCCTAGAGATAATCTGGAATCGACTCGATACTTTCTTCGGCTATGTGGATTAATGCCGATCTAGCATCGCTAACCGCCCAAGACAGTGTCGTTTTAGCTAACAATCGACAAGTCTTAGCTTTTAAAAAAACTTGGAACCTGCAACGAGGCACCTCGGCACTCCCTCAGGCATTTGCTTGGAAACAATACCTGCTGCACACTTGGAAAGCCATTAATCCCAACTCATCTAAGCGTCTTATTTCAGCCATCGAATCTAGAACACTCATCAATCAATCCATGATGCGCTTAGGCCAAATAGTTGATACTCGCCTACTAGACGAAGTGGTAAAAAATATGGATTATTGCCATGCGCATTTAATCAACCCCACGCAATTACTTAATTCACACCATCAAAATAGTGAGCTATTTAGCGCCTGGATGTTGGATTACCAACAAACCAAACTTGAGCTTAATGTGCTTGATGTTAATGATTTATCCACACTCATCTTAAACCGTGATCGTGAAATTATCCAACCCCATCTTTACGGCTTTAAAACACTCACACCTGAGCAATCAGGCCTGTTTGCCAATATTGGCCATCAAGTCCTAAGCGCAAATCAGCCAAACACAAACAGTAGTAACCAAATCTTTAACACAACCTCTGATGAAATTTTTCATGTTGCTACTTGGGCTAAAGATTTACATAGAAAACACCCAGAAAAACACATTGCCATTGTCAGCCCACAACTCAACAGTGAACACCACCAAATCAAATCAATTTTTGATCAGGTCTTCGATGATGTGCTGATTGGCACAGGACAAAAAGCCTACAACATTTCTCTAGGTTTGCCGCTGACTGACTACCCATTCATTCGGCATTTACTATTAGTATTAAAGCTCTCTCAACAACTACAAAGCAACCACATTAGCACTGAGACCTTTAACGCCGTTATCACCTCACCCTATATTGCTCACGCTCAGATTGAACAATCAAGCCGAGCATTATTGGTGAATCAGGTTTTATCTTGGTCACAAACACACTTTAAATTAAACCAACTTAGTCCACATCTAATTAACACACCTTTATTAGAAACACTGATTAATAACATTAACTCACAAGCCGCAAGTGGCCAACAAAAGCACGATCAATGGCTACTCAACTTTAACACGCATTTACAAACTTGGGGCTTTGCAACAGACAGAGCCTTATCCAGTGTTGAATACCAATTATTTAACAAATACCAGCAAACCAGCTTGGGGCTAAATCAATTAGCCCAAATCACCGATAAAGTTGGCGTATCACAAGCCGTTGTCGATTTACAAACCTGGCTATCCCAAGTGATTTTCCAAGCGCAATCTGCCACAACTCCGATTCAAATACTCGGCAGTTTGGAAGCAGAAGGCCTGTATTTTGACGAGGCGTGGGTGCTCGGCATGACCAATGATTTCTTGCCAGCAGCGCTTAATTCGCCGCGTTTTATCCCTAACGACATTGCTGCACAACATCAAATTCCTCATAGTAATTTTGAACTGATTGCCAAAGATGCCAAAGATACGCTGAACAACCTAATCAATTTATCTGATCAAGTGAATTTCTCTTATGCCAAAACTCACTTTGAGAGCGAGCAACACGGATCACCGCTACTGACTTTTAATAACGAAATCGAAACGCCTAAACACCTGCATCAGCCTACCCCATTAGAAACCATTAACGATACTCAAGCCGTGCCACTAGCTGACAAGCAGGTGAGTGGCGGCGTGGGTATTCTAAAAGACCAAATGGCTTGTGCCTTTAAAGGCTTCGCCCATCGCCTTAATATTAAAAAATTTGATGCGCCACATCTTGGTCTTAATCGTGCAGAACAAGGGGATGTAGTGCACAAAGTATTGGAGTTTATCTATCGACAAGTGCAATCTTCTGCTGATTTGATCGCTTACAGTGAAGACAAATTAAATCAGCTCATTGATACCGCCATTCAAAATGAATTAAAGCGTTATGGACGTTCCGGCTTTACCCAAATCGAGCACGATCGACTACAACAATTGATTCATAAATTTATTGCCACCGAAAAACAACGTGATGCCTTTAGAGTCATTGCCACCGAACAAACCATCGAGGCCAATGTTGCTGGTTTGCACTTTAATACGCGCCTTGATCGTGTTGATGAAATGGACAACGGCGACCGTATTATCTTTGATTACAAGACCGGCAACTTACCAAGCAACCCTTGGTGTGGAGATCCAATCAAAGAACCGCAATTACCCATTTATGCCACCACTAATCCAGCCGATGGTATTGCCTTTATTAAGCCGGCGGCAGATAAAATCAGCATCACCGGTTTGGCTAGAGACAAAGAATCTTTACCAAAGAAAACTTCTGGGCAAAAGTCTTGCACCGATTGGGACCAACAGCTCAAACTCTGGCAACAACAACTAGACCAAACCAGTCTCGACTATCAACAAGGTGATGCCGAGGTACTACCGACTAAAGGCGCTTGTGAGTATTGTGAATACGACTCACTTTGTCGAGTTGTAAAATAACGCAATAATTGACAATTTCTTATCCTGAATTGCCTTAGCAATATTGCTTTTATCAAGACTGGCAATATCGATCGAACCCAACTGATCACGCAGTTGCTTTATCGGCTCAACCTCAACACCCAGCAAAACAAATATTGCAAGTAATTGCTCAAAACGCTCCTTGCGTCTCAGTGCATCGGTTCGATTAAAAAATGCCAACACCCCTTCTGCATCTTGCTGCTCTAGTTGATCAGCAATCACTCGCCACTGACTCGTTAATGTTGCAAGTTGCGTATACTCTTTAGGGCATTTAATATGCTGACATAATTTCTCAATGGTATCGGCACGCTCATTATGCAACCAAACAGCAAACTTAATCACCGGATTATGGGTATTCAGACGATCTAAAAATTTAAACTCATTGTCATGGGTTGTGTGTGCATTATGACTCAGCATCGGGAAAACCCTTGCATCAGCACCACAAGCCGATAACACCTTAAAAAATGCCGACGGTGTTTCGTAAGACAGTGCCTTCTCAAGCTCTTTAAAGACACGCTCAGGTGTCAATGCATCGACCTCGCCTGAGACAACCATGTCTTTCATCAGCCGATGGGTTGAGTGTGCCACTTTAAAACCGAATACTTTAAATCGTGCGGCAAATCGTGCCACACGCAATACACGCACAGGGTCTTCACTAAAAGCGTCAGATACGTGTTTTAACAAGCCGTTGTTTAAGTCCTCTTGGCCGTTAAAGGGATCAAACAATTCCCCATCTTTCTCAGCAATCGCATTAATGGTTAAATCACGGCGTGATAAGTCCTGCTCAAGTGTGACTGATTTTGAAGTATCAAACTCAAAGCCCTTGTAGCCTTTGCCAACCTTGCGCTCGAGTCTAGCCAGTGCATATTCTTCTTGTGTGCCCGGATGCAAAAAAACCGGAAATTCTTTACCCACTTGACGATAGCCAAGATCCAACATCTCGTCAGGTGATGAACCAACTATCACCCAGTCTTTCTCAGTGTTATTATCGGCAATGCCTAATAAGCGATCACGAACTGCACCGCCAACTAAATACTTTTTCATGGTTGTGAAGAAGAATGGTTTAAATGCCCATATAATACACGAATGGATTTATCTAAATTAACGCCAGAACAGTTTAAAGTCACCCAACAGTGCGGTACGGAAGCACCATTTACTGGCCAATATGTCAACCATCATGAGCAAGGTGATTACACTTGTATTTGCTGCAATCAAGTGCTGTTTTCATCCGAAACTAAGTTTGATTCTGGCACTGGCTGGCCTAGTTTTTATGACATTGCCACGGCTGACAGCGTCTCTTCAATCGAAGATAACGCCCATGGCATGACCCGCGTAGAAATCAGATGCAAAAACTGTGATGCGCACCTTGGTCATGTATTTCCTGACGGCCCTGCACCCACAGGACAGCGTTATTGCATTAACTCTGCCTCATTAAAATTTCAAGCCAAATAACAATGCACATACACATCTTAGGCATTGCTGGTACATTCATGGGCTCACTGGCATTAATTGCCAGACAACTCGGGCACAAAGTCACTGGCCAAGATCAAGGCGTGTATCCACCCATGAGTACGCAATTGGATGAACAAAATATTGACTACACTCATGGCTATAACGTGGCTGACATGCCCAAAGCCGATGTCTTTATTATTGGCAATGCGCTATCGCGTGGTAATACTTGTGTTGAAGAAATTTTAACCATGCAATACACTTATACTTCAGGTGCACAATGGCTGAGTGAGAACGTCCTGCGTGATAAGTGGGTATTAGCCGTGTCAGGCACTCATGGCAAAACCACCGCAGCGAGCATGCTCGCTTGCATCTTAGAATACGCGGGCTACAATCCCAGCTTTTTGATTGGTGGCGTGGTTGAGGATTTTGGCGTGTCATCACGCCTGACTGATTCAAACTTCTTTGTGATTGAAGCCGATGAATACGACACCGCTTTTTTTGATAAGCGCTCAAAGTTTGTGCATTATCACCCAAAAACTTTGGTAATCAATAATCTAGAATTTGATCATGCTGACATCTTTGATTCTCTCAAAGATATCCAAAAACAATTTCACCATCTGCTTCGTACCGTACCCAATGATGGGCTAATTATCCACCCACAAAATAACCAAGCCATCGCTGAAGTACTAAAGCAAGGCCTATGGTCTGCTGAGCAGGCCTTGCCTGCTCAGCAACTAACCACCACCAAAACAAGCAGTCATTTTGATGTTGAAGGGCATACTGTTAATTGGGATTTACTCGGTGAGCATAATATGCAAAATGGCTTGGGTGCTATTTATGCAGCACACCATATTGGTGTTCCATTTGATGTGGCTTGTGAGGCGTTAAATACATTCAAAGGGGTAAAGCGCCGTTTAGAAGTTAAACATAAAACTGATTATATTACTTTGTATGATGATTTTGCCCATCACCCAAGTGCCATTCAAACCACACTTCAAGGCTTGCGCGCTAAAGTGGGCACTGAAAATATCATTGCTGTTCTAGAGCTTAGATCTAACACCATGAAATCAGGCTTTCATCAACAAAGCTTAGTTGATGCGCTTACCGATGCCGACCAAGTGCTAATACTAAGACCTCAGAATATCGACTGGGATATTGATGTATTATTTGATATTGATTGTTTGTTTGAATCTGTTGATGCTATCGTCAATCAACTAACCCAAATTAACCAAGGTCACTTTGTGGTCATGTCTAACGGTAGCTTTGATGATATTTTTAACAAACTAATACCGAACCTATGAAACCAATTGCAGTTGCACTCACTGGCGCCTCAGGCATGCCTTACGCCATTACCCTACTCAAAGAGCTAGTCAAAACTCAAGAGTTGATTTATGTGATGATATCGACTGCTGCCAATACTGTTATCGCCATGGAAACTAACCTTAATTTGGGTAGCGATACTCAATCAGTAGAGCAAAATCTAACGCAATATTTGGGCGCTAAAGATGGCCAAATTAAAGTATTTTCTAAAAATCAATGGACAGCACCCGTTGCCTCTGGCTCTAACCCGCCACGCGCAATGGTGGTGGTGCCGTGCACCATGAGTACGCTCTCGGCTATTGCTAATGGCCATGGTAACAACCTCATGCATCGCGCTGCCGATGTGGTGATTAAAGAACAGAAAAAACTCATATTAGTGCCTAGAGAAACCCCGTATTCAGCCATTCATCTGGAGAATATGCTTAAGCTATCACGCCTAGGTGTGGTAATCATGGATGCCAATCCGGCCTTCTATCAAAATCCAAAAACCATTGATGACTTGGTCAATTTTGTCGTGGCCAGAATACTCGACCATTTAGACGTAAATCACGCTCTTGCACCGCCTTGGCAAGGTTAGTAATATGCAATAGGCCTTGCCTATTGCATTAAAAAGACAATACGGCTAAGCCTAGGAAAGCCAAAAATATTGCAAAGAATTTTTTGAGTTTTTTGCCATCAACGCTGTGCGCTACTTTGGCACCTAAGGGTGCAAAAAACACACTAGCAACCACAATACTCATCAGCGCTTGGGTATGAATAAATCCTAAACCACCACTGGTGCTTTCTAGATCCCAACCAACGACAATAAACCCTAATGCACCTGCAACCGCAATTGGCATACCCACTGCCGCTGAGGTGGCGATGGCATTTTTAATATCAACATTGTTATAAGTTAAAAATGGCGTGGTCATGGTGCCGCCGCCAAT
>CAJVCM010000010.1 GCA_910595815.1 Candidatus Thioglobus plumae
AGATCCGCTTCTCGGGTTGCTGCCTTTGCTTCGGCGGCTTGTTTTTTCTTTAAAGCTTTCTTATCAGCAGCACGCTTTTCAGCCAATGCTTTAGCCTCATCTGCTGCTTTTTTATCAGCAATTGCCTTTGCCTTCGCTGCTACCTTTGCTTGGGCAGCTTGTTTTTCTTTTAAAGCCTTAGCCTGTGCTGCAGCTTTTTTAACGGCCACGGCTCTGGATTTAGCTTTAGATTTGGCCTGCTCAGCTTTTTCTTTAGCGGCACGTTCTGCAATTATTTTTTCTTCAGCTAGACGTTTGTTTTCTAATTCTTGTTCTTTTTCAGTCAGTGGCGGTAGTGACTCTAATTTAGAAGTGTCAATATTTTTAAGTGTGTTCTTGTCAAATATTAGCGTTAATCGATAATTAATGTTGTCTTTTTTATATAGGGTTGAATGATTGATGTAGTCCCATTGGTTGTTATGGAATGGGTCGGCCACACTGGGTGAGCCAATTAAATCTTGCACCTCGGTTTTTGTCATACCTACTTTGAGCTGATTGATGCTAAACCGGTCCAATATAGAGCCTTGGTTAATATCTGACCTAAATAGTGTTGGTAATGAAATATCTGGAATGAGTTTTGACATACTTGGCATCTCAGGCATCTCAGGCATCTCAGGCATCTCTGGCAATTCCAGCATAGACGGTGAACATGCCGATAAGAAAGGCAGTGATAACGCAACTAAAGTTATTTTTTTCATGACTGGTTTAAGGATTAAAATGTTAAGTTGATTTTACATCAAGGATATTGGACATGGACGCCCAAGATTTAAAAAGTGTTGGACTTAAAGTTACACTGCCAAGACTAAAAATTTTAGAAATTTTAGAAACCAGTGAAAATCACCATATGAGTGCTGAAGATATTTACCGCGCTTTGATTATGCAAGGTGAAGAAGTTGGTGTGGCAACGATTTACCGTGTACTTACCCAGTTTGAAGAAGCTGGCATGATTAATAAACTTAATTTTGATAACGGCCAGTCAGTATTTGAACTATCTAATACAGCGCACCATGACCATTTGGTTTGTGTCAAATGTGGAAAAATCGACGAATTTACAGATGATATAATTGAGCAACATCAACATGATGTAGCTAAAAAACACGGCTATCAGTTAACAGATCATTGCTTATATCTTTATGGTTTATGCAAGAGTTGCCAGTAGGCCTTGCTTTAATTTAAATGGAAGATTTTATTCTTAGAGCAGTCCTGGCGGCTGTGGGTATCTCTATTATTGCCGGCTCACTCGGTTGCTTTGTGATTTGGAAACGCATGAGTTATTTTTCCGAGTCGATTTCGCACAGTGCATTATTAGGCGTGTCCTTCGGTTTAGCCAGCGGGTTGGGCATTCATTTTGGCTTGATTATCGTAGGTGCAATTTTTGCCTTCTTGATTGTAACTTTACAAGAACGACAATTTTTATCGAATGATGCTATTTTAGGTATTTTTTCTCATATTGCACTTTCGCTAGGTATTGTTGTGCTTGCGTTAGTTGGTGGCGCCAATACGGATTATTTCTCATTATTGTTTGGAGATATTTTATCCATCACTCGGAATGACATTATTTGGGTGTATGCAGTATTAGCGGTTATTGTGGTGCTAATGTCTGTTTTCTGGCAACGTTTATTGTTGTTAACTTTAAATGAAGAATTGGCCAAAGCAGAAGGGCTTAAACATATGTTTTATCAACTACTGTTTATGCTGATGATTGCATTAGCAGTATCAGTTTCGGTGCAAATTGTTGGCGTGTTGCTTATTACTTCATTGTTGATTATTCCACCTGCGATTGCCAGAGTGTTTGCACGCACCCCTAGTCAAATGGTATTTCAGTCGATTTTTATTTCAATGGCAGCGGTTATTATTGGCTTGAGTGGATCTATGTATTACGATGTAGCTACAGGGCCTGCCATTGTTATTTCACTCGGTATTTTATTTGTACTCTCTCAGTTGATAGCACCTAAAAATTTAAGCTAGAGCGTCGTTCAATTCTGTGAGTTGGTTAGTTTGCTGCTCAACAATTAAAGGCTCAATAATTGATTCTAAATCACCTTCCATAATTTCGGCTAATTTGTACAGCGTTAAATTGATACGATGATCAGTAATACGCCCTTGTGGATAGTTATAAGTACGTATACGTTGTGAACGGTCACCACTTCCGATTAGCTCTTTACGCGTCGATGCTTGTTCTTTGTGTTGAACTTGTTGCTGTGCATCAAGGATTCTAGAAGCTAATACTGACATTGCTTGCGCTTTGTTTTTGTGTTGTGAACGCCCATCTTGGCACTCAACTACCGTGCCTGTTGGGATGTGGGTCACACGCACAGCAGAGTCGGTTTTATTCACGTGCTGACCACCAGCACCACTTGCCCTAAAGGTATCAACACGAACATCACTCATGTTGATATTGACTTCTTCAATATTTTCAACCTCAGGCATAATCGCTACTGTACAAGCTGAAGTGTGTACGCGGCCTTGAGATTCGGTTTCTGGTACGCGTTGTACACGGTGCGCACCAGATTCAAATTTGAGTTTTGCATAAACGTTATCACCACTAATGCGGGCAATAACTTCTTTAAAGCCGCCATGGTCACCAACGTTAGAGCTCATCACTTCTATTTGCCATTTTTGTTTTTCAACATAGCGAGAATACATTCTAAATAAGTCGCCTGAAAATATTGATGCTTCGTCACCACCAGTGCCTGCCCTAATCTCAATAATAATGTTGCGAGCGTCATTTGGATCTTTAGGCAGTAGGGATTTTTTAAGTTCTAAATCGAGCTGTTCTAATTTGGCTTTGCCTTCTGATATTTCTTCTTTGGCCATGGCACGCATTTCATCATCATCTTCTAGCAGCATGGTTTCAGCCGCCTCGATGTCTGCTTGTGTGGCTAAGTATTGAGAGAACTGTTCGTTAACTGGTGTTAGTTGTGAATACTCAATAGACAGTTCGCGGAATTTGTTTTGATCTGATGCCACTGCAGGGTCAGACAGCATGACACCTACTTCTTCTAGACGCATGGATAATTGTTCAAGTTTAGTCAGAATAGAAGTATTCATGATTTTTTTGTTTTGTTTTTAGGGATGCAGCCTTTACACTGGATTAGTTGTTCAGTAGAGGCTTGTTTAATGTTGCCAAAAGGTGTGTGTAACAACTTATTGGTCAACTGGTCAGCTAATTGATTAATAATTGCTGCTGAATCTCCACCATTTTTGAGTTTTTTGAGCGCTGCTTCAACTGCCGTCTCTTTAATTTTATAGGCATTTTGACGGTAATCTTGAATGACTTGTTCATTTGGCAGTGCAGCCAACCAGTTATCAAACTTTTTATTTTGGCCAACGATAATTTCTTCAGCCAGTGCTTTTTCTCTTTGTCGAGAATCGATATTATCGTTCACCACCTGTTGCAGATCATCAATAGTATATAAAAACACATCATCCAGCTGAGAAACTTCAGGTTCAATGTCTCTTGGAATGGCAATATCCAGCATAAACATAGGCTTATGCTTTCGCAGTTTGAGCGCGGTTTCAATCAGGCCCTTGCCGATAATAGGCACAGAGGCAGCAGTAGAGGAAATAATAATATCCGCTTCGTGAATCAAGTCAGAAAACTGCTTAAGGCTAACTGCTCTAGCACCATAAAGTGAGGCAATTTTTTCTGCATTTTTAACTGTTCTATTGGCGACAATCATATTATTAACACCTTTTTGATTGAGGTGTTGTGCACATAACTCGATCATTTCACCCGCACCAATTAGCATCACTGTTTGCTCAGTTAAATCGGCAAAGATTTTCTCACTCAGCTTAACGGCACAATAGGCTACAGAAACAGGAGAAGACCCAATTCCTGTATCGGTTCTAACCTTTTTAGCGGTTGAAAAAGCGTGTTGAAATAGTTTTTCTAATAATTTGTTGAGTGTGCTTGCTTTTTTAGCGGCGTGGTAAGCGTCTTTGAGTTGACCTAAGATTTGAGGCTCACCCAAGACTAAAGAGTCTAATCCGGTTGCCACATGGCAAATATGCTCAACCGCACCATCGCCTTCAAAATAACTTAAATAAGGATCAAGTTCTGAGCGTTTAATATTGTGTGTGTTAGCTAAATAATCACTCAGTATTTCTTGTGCGTTATCTGTGTTGATAATAGCATAAACTTCCGAGCGATTACAAGTAGAGAGAATGGCACAGGCTTCAACACCAGCAGTACTCTTAAATTGCCCTAGTACACTGGATAGTTCTCCAGGTGCAAAGGCAACTTTTTCCCTAACTTCAACAGGGGCGAGTTGATGGTTAACACTCAAAATTGCAATATGCTGCATAAGAATCAATTAAGATTTAATAAATAAAACTAAACAAACGCTTGATTATACAAGCTAATGTTAGAATACACACCATGATTAGAATTTGGTTATTAGCTCTATTGTTGAGTGGTTGTGGCATGACATTAAACAAGCCAACCATTTATCCCGCTAATGTCATAGATATCATTCCAAGTGTGTGGCAAGCAAAAGGCAGAATTGGCGGTGTTGTTGACCAGAAAGTACAAAATTCTGGTTTTGATATTGCATTTAAAGGTCAATTTTATAAATTGACATTGAGCGCCGTATTGGGGCTTGGAGAGGTTGTTATAGAGTCTAACTCTAAAGGGTTGTGGGTAGACAAAAAACTTATTTCAACCAATTTTAAGCAGTGGATGATTGGTGAAGTTGGTTGGTATTTTCCAATCCTGGAATTACCTAAGATCATTTTTAAAGATAAGGAAAATATCCAAGATAATTGGGTGATTAAAGTTACGCGTTATCAGCAAATTAATAATATTAAATATCCAAAGTTGATTCGTCTTAACCATCTGAAAAAACCCATTAAAATTAAACTAATGTTGACAGACATAAAGCCAATAAAAAAATAATAATCATAATGATAGAAGAAGATTCTTTAATAAGCGGACAAGACCAAGGTAACGAAGACATTGTCATGACATCAGTGCGCCCAGACTCGTTCAGTGAATATATTGGCCAGGATGACGTAAAATCACAAATGTCATTGTTTATTAAAGCGGCTAAAAAGCGTGGCGACGCACTGGATCATTCGTTGATTTATGGCCCTCCTGGTTTGGGCAAAACCACATTGGCCAATGTGATCGCTAACCAAATGGGTGCTGGGCTTAAGCAAACTTCTGGCCCAGTATTAGAACGTTCTGGTGACTTGGCTGCCATCTTAACCAAGCTTGAGCCGTATGATATTTTGTTTATTGATGAAATTCATCGCCTTAACCCTGTCGTTGAAGAAATCCTCTACCCAGCTTTGGAAGATTTTAAGCTTGATATCATGGTGGGCGAGGGTGTGGCAGCACATTCCGTGCAGTTAGAATTACCACCCTTTACACTGATTGGCGCCACTACTCGCGCCGGTATGTTGACTTCTCCACTGCGTGATCGATTTGGCATTGTGCAACGTCTACAATTTTACGAAGTAAAAGATTTACAGAAAATTGTTCAGCGTTCGGCTGACATTCTAGGTATTCAAATTGAAACAAAGGGTGCATTTGAAATTGCTAAACGTTCACGTGGCACACCAAGAATTGCTAACCGTTTGTTGCGCCGAGTGCGTGATTTTGCTGATGTAAAAACCAATGGCGTAATTCATCAGAAACTCGCTAATGAGGCGCTGATAACGCTTAAAGTTGATGAACGCGGATTAGAGCAATTGGATAGAGATTATTTATCGATCATGACTCAAAAATTTTCAGGTGGTCCGGTGGGGCTAGATACGCTTTCAACCGCCATTGGTGAGGATCGTGGTACATTAGAAGACATGGTAGAGCCTTATTTAATTCAACAAGGTTTTATTATGCGTACACCACGTGGTCGTAGTGCAACAGATTTAGCCTATTCACATTTAGGCTTGACTAGCCCATCTCAAGCGA
>CAJVCM010000011.1 GCA_910595815.1 Candidatus Thioglobus plumae
ATGTTGAAGGCAAACTTCAAACTCGTAAATGGCAAGATAAATCTGGTGCTGATCGCTACACCACTGAAGTGGTAGTTTCAGGCTTTAATGGCACCTTACAAATGCTTGACCGTCGTGACGATGCTGGCGGCGCACCAAGACAATCCGCACCTCAAGCGCAAGCACCTGCGTCTGACCCGATCACACCAGTAGATAATTCCGGCTTTGATGATGACATTCCATTCTAAAAAATACCTCATGTGTAAAATTTAGTATTTAAAAAGCCCGCATAAGCGGGCTTTTTTTTGTTCATACGCTTAGCAACTCATTCCAATGTGTTGTAAATCGATTGGATTGAAACTCCGCCCTTGGCAACCAGCGATCATTACCCAGTTCACTAGCATAGCGCAATAAATGCCCATAGGGCTGATCGCTCAATTGAGTACTCTTGTCATTAACCACAAACAAATCTTGCTGGCTTTTATCTAAAGTTAAATTACCCAATGTCACACCACCTTTATAAAACCTATAGCCTGGCTCATAAATTTGCTTTAATAATTTTGCACACAAAGGGATGAGTAGCTTTTCATTGCTAATCGGCGCACTCATGCCAATGGTTTTTGACAAGTTAATGCAAGGCACATTCTTCTTAAAGGGGTTGGTGCAGATAAAAACACTCATCGAGGTTGTTGCCAAAGATTGCTTATTAAGCTTATTAACAGCTTTTCTTGTCAATGCGGTCAATGCTTGGTTAATCTCATCAAAAGTGCTTAAATCAGTCCCAAAAGAACGAGAGGATACAATCTGTCGTCTTGCTGGTGCTACTTCCTCTATTGCTAAACAAGAATGCCCATACAACTCTCTATAGATGCGTTTTCCATTCACTCCTAGCAAGGTTTCAATAATACCAATATCTGCCTTGTAAAAATTGAGTGCCGTTGTAATACCAACACGATTAAGCTTAAGCGCTGATTTTGACCCTACACCCCAAATATCACCCACATCAACTGAAGCTAACAACTTCTCAAATCGATTGTCAGGCAATACATCAATATCAAACACCCCGTTAAATCTTGGGTAAATCTTAGCAATACGATTGGCCAACTTTGCTCGCACCTTGGTATGGCCAATGCCAATACAAACTGGCACCCCTGTCCACGACTTAACTTGGTTTTTAAGTGCTTGCATGTGTGTATTCAAGTTCACCATCAGCCCTGATAAATCTAAAAAACTCTCATCAATCGAATATACCTCTTGCACGGGCGCATATTCACCAACAATACTCATCACCCGTGATGACATATCGCCATACAAGGGATAGTTTGAAGATTTAATCACCACCGACTTGTCAATCATCAAATCCTTAACTTGATAATACGGCACGCCCATCTTAATACCGAGCGCTTTAGCTTCATTCGAGCGTGCAATCACACAGCCGTCGTTATTGCTAAGTACGACGATAGGTTCTCGTTCTAATTTTGGATCAAACACCCGTTCGCACGAAGCATAGAAATTATTGCAATCAACCAATGCAAACTTTTGTTGATTAGATTTAGGCATACTGATGAATCACTGAGGTGACCACGCCCCAAATAATAAGCTCACTGCCCTCGCTAATGACAATATCGTCAAACTCAGGGTTTTCTGCTTTCAAAGTAATATTGCCTTTATATTTATGAAGGCGCTTAACTGTAAACTCACCATCCACCACGGCAATCACTATCTTACCGCTTTTAGCAATAAGAGACTTATCTACCACTAGAATATCACCAGGGTGAATCCCTGCACCGAGCATGGACTCACCTTGTGCACGCACAAAAAAAGTAGCTTCTCGATGATGAATTAAATACTTGTTTAAATCAAGCCTGCCCTCTAAGTGATCATCTGCAGGGGAGGGGAAACCCGCCTGCACACGTGAGGTAAAAATAGGAGTAGTAATATCGGCTGCGTTATCTGCCGGTAGAGACACAACAACATCAGACTTTAATTGCGACTTATACACCTCAAGTGTTGATTTGACCGTATCGACCAAGCTAGCCGGTACGCGCATCACCTTGGTATTTTCCTTAAACTTACCTGAATTTTTCTTACGTCCAGCGCCTGCTCTAGCACCGCCATGGTTTTGTGCTTCTGTATTCATTTGAATATTGTAACATTATTCAAATTTGACTTTTAATTATTTTTCTCCAGTTCTACTTGAATAAACTTCTTCACCTGTTAATTTGTTTAAATACACATCTACACCATTTTCATGTCTTAAAAATTTCAAGCTCTTATCCACAAGCTCTGATGGTGCAAATGCAAATGTATGGCTTAAAGAGCCTTCAAACTTCCACCAATCTGGTGTCATGATAGGATCGCCTTTGTCATCAACATGAACACATGCTGCCACACTCTCTTCAGAATCATGATCATGATTAACACGGCCAAACCGCACCCAATTACAATTGACATATAATCCTTGCAGTTGATCAGCGACGACTAAATCATCCTCATCAGTTTTGCTTAAATATATAAAGCCCTTTTTCTGAAGCGAATTTATATACGACTCAACATCATCTGGGTTCATAAAACCTACTCGTGCAAGCAAAGTATCGGCACAAAGTGTTTGATTAGGAACATCTCGTACAAATGACTCCCAGCCTCCAGGCCATTTTTCATCAATGGCTGAGCGCTTGATTATCACTGAGGTTGCTTCTACTAATACTGGCATTACAGCGCTTCAATCTATATGAAGCTTGTGTGTTGAATTGATAAAATTAATTTAACGCCAAGTTGGTTTCATATACATGCCTGGTGTTGCCTCTTCTGCCATGATTTTTCCAGGCTCCATCATAGAGCGAATACCTTGATCCATGCCAGGCATCATAAACGATGATTGTGGTTGGCGATATTGAGGTTGAGGCTGCGACATGCCACTAAAAGGCATCATACCCATGCCACCGAAAGGTTGTGCCTGTGGTGCTTGCTGATAACCCCCTCCATAACCTCCACGATTGTAAGGATTGTATCTAGGCTGATATCTTGATTGATTGGAACTTTGTCCACCGCCCCACGGCATACTGTTACCCCCAAAAGGCTGCATTTGTTGAGAAAAACCTTGGCCACCAAAAGGCATCATCCCTGCTGAATTACCCCAATTAGATTGTGCGGTTGTACTGATAGCTAGCGCCAAGCCGATACATAATTTTACTGCTGTTTTTTTCATGCTACATC
>CAJVCM010000012.1 GCA_910595815.1 Candidatus Thioglobus plumae
ATGATTTCCGGAGCAACAGGCGCAATCGCTGTGGTAGTTGCACCTTTAATCGCCTTAATTCTTGAACAAGGTGGTACGCTAGAGCAAGCCACAGAATATTTATTTGCTGCGGTAATTTTGGCTGGCATCCTACAAATACTATTTGGCGTACTTAAACTAGGTAAATTCATTCGTTTGGTACCACACCCCGTATTCTTAGGCTTTGTTAATGGCATTGCCTTGGTTATCTTTGCCGGGCAAATTAAGCAGTTTGAATTAAAAGACGGCACATGGATTACTGGCGAACCGCTAGTGATTATGCTAGCCATTGCTGCAGCAACCATGGCGGTTATTCATTTCTTACCAAAAATCACTAAAACCGTACCTGCAATCCTAGTTGCCGTTATTGCAGGTACTTTAGCGGTAATTACCCTAGGAATTGAAACACGCACCGTAGGTGATATAGCCTCTATCAAAGGCGGATTTCCGCCATTCAACATACCAAATGTAGCATTTGATTTGGAAATGCTACAAGTAATATTTCCTTTTGCAGTAACAATAGCAGCAGTTGGTCTAATTGAAAGTTTATTAACGCTTAATCTTGTTGATGACCTGACAGAAACCACAGGGCAACCCAATCGTGAAAGTGTTGGTCAAGGTCTTGCAAACTCAGTGACTGGCCTATTTGGTGGTATGGGTGGTTGCGCCATGGTGGGTCAAAGTATTATTAATGTCAAGTCAGGTGGTCGTGGTCGCTTATCAGGCATTGTTGCTTCGCTTACATTATTAGCCTTCATTGTTTATTTGTCTGAATATGTTGAAATGATTCCAATTGCTGTACTGGTTGGCGTAATGATGATGGTGGTGATTGGTACATTCCAATGGTGCACATTAAGGTTGTTTGGTAAGGTGCCAGTACTAGATGTTATTACCGGCATCTCAGTAGCGGTTATTACTCTATGGACTAGCGATTTAGCTTTAGCAGTTGTTGTTGGTGTCATACTGTCTGCTCTATCTTTCGCGTGGGAATCAGCCAGTAAAATTTATATTAAGAAAGATCAAAATGACAATGGCGATAATGTCTACAAAGTCAAAGGTACTTTATTCTTTGCTTCAAAAGAGCATTTCCAAGAGTTATTTGACCCTAAATTAGACACAGACAATGTGTACGTTGACTTTGAGGATGCTAGGGCGTTAGATCACTCGGCTATTCAAGCCATTGATAAATTAGCTGGACGTTACAAAAGAGCAGGTAAAACTTTGCACTTACAACACCTTAGCGCCGAATGTCGCTTACTACTCAAAACCGCCAAAGGCTTAGTAGAAGTCAACGTACTAGAAGATCCGATCTATCATGTAGCAGATGACAAGCTTGCCTAATACCGCTTGAAAATCTGAACTTATATTTGTACAATACAAACATAACTATATTGATAAATATTAGAGGTGATATATGAACAAAATCTTACTAATCATCGCGCTATTAATACCAGCTCTGGTGAGTGCTCATGGGCCTTTTCAGTCAGGGTTTTTTAACAACGGCTTTAATAATGGATTTTGGCGAGATTTTGATCGACAATTCCAACAATTAGATCATAAAATAAACCGACTACAGTATTCGACAAATCGTTTTAACTCACAATCAAGGCAATACTTTGATAAAGACAGTAATAGCTATGTGATAGAAGTAAAGCTCTCAGGCCTGGGTAAAGAGGATATCGATATCTCAGCTCATAAAAATACGTTGGTCATTAAAGGTGTACATCATAGCGAAACAATATCAGATAATCAAAGCGCCAAATCATCTACAAGTTTTTCTCATGCAATCTCTATCCCACGTGATGGTGACAAAGATAACATTGGTGCAGACTTCAAAGACGGCGTCTTAAAAGTGTCAATTCCAAAATTAGACAAGCCAAGGCTACAAGTACAAAAGATAACCGTTAATTAATTACCTGCCTGGTTCGTCACCCCAGAGTAATTTATGCATCTGTACTTGCATGCGCACATTCAGTTGCTTATCTAAAATCCAGTCAGCCAACTGTGTTGGCGTAACTGCTTCAAATACAGGTGAGAACAGTACGCCAGCTTCGGTTGGGTATTGATTCATTGTCTCAACACTCCAATCAAAATCATCGACAGAGCCAATCACAAACTTCAATTGATCCTTAAGCTTAAGCTTGGCAATATTGTCATATTTATTGTGCTTGGATTCATTCGATGATGGGGTTTTGACATCCATTACAACTGACACACCAGGATTGACAGCACCAATATCAATACTACCGCTGGTTTCTAACGATACTTGATAACCATCCTTAATCAATGCATCTAACAAAACATGGCAATCAATTTGGGCGAGTGGCTCACCACCGGTAACACAAATATAACGTGTGTTATATTGCTTAATCTCGGTGAGTATCTGATCAATACTAAGCATGTTGTTGCCTTTAAAGGCGTATTCAGTATCACAATACGTGCAGCGTAATGGGCAACCGGTTAAACGTACAAATACCGTTGGCAAGCCCACTTCACGTGCTTCACCTTGTAGTGAATAGAATATTTCGTTAATGTTTAAATTGACCATCTTTAAGTTGTTTTATTTGGTTGCGAACATCCGCTGCTTGCTCAAATTGTAATTCTTCTGCAAAAGCGTACATTTGTTTTTCTAGCACCTTGATCTCTTTGGCTAATTGCACGGGAGAAAGCTGTCTTTGAATGTTTTCATTCACCATATTATCGTCATTTTCTTGACTGGTGATATCAGTATCTAGAATATTAATAATTGGCTTCACCACGCCTTTAGGGGTGATGTTGTGTTTTTTATTATAAGCCTCTTGTTTTTCTCGGCGTCTACTAGTTTCATCCATAGCACGCTGCATTGAGCCCGTGATTCGATTCGCATACAAAATCGCCCTGCCATTCACATTACGTGCAGCTCGTCCCATCGTTTGAATTAACGAACGTTCAGAGCGAAGGAAGCCTTCTTTATCCGCATCTAAAATTGCCACCAATGATACTTCAGGAATATCCAAGCCTTCTCGAAGCAAGTTAATGCCCACTAATACATCAAATACGCCAAGACGTAAATCGCGAATAATTTCTACTCGCTCGACGGTATCGATATCAGAATGCAAATAACGCACTTTAACGCCATGATCATTCAGATAATCACTCAGCTGTTCAGACATTCTTTTAGTCAAAGTAGTCACCAACACGCGCTCACCCACTTTCACACATTTATGTATCTCGCTGAGTAGATCGTCTACTTGGGTATCTACTGGACGTATATCGATTTCAGGGTCGAGCAATCCGGTGGGTCTAACCACTTGTTCAGCGATTACATTCGACACTTCTAGTTCATAAGCTGCTGGTGTGGCTGACACCAAAATACATTGGTGTGCACGATCTTCAAATTCATTAAATTTCAATGGTCGATTATCGAGCGCACTGGGTAGGCGAAAGCCGTACTCAACCAATGTGGTTTTACGCGCGCGATCACCCTTATACATACCACCAATTTGACTTACGGTTACATGCGACTCATCCAAAATCACCAATGCATTATCAGGCAGATAATCCATCAACGTTGGTGGCGCTTCACCAGGCTTTCTGCCAGACAGATAACGTGAATAATTTTCAATACCGTTGCAATAACCCAACTCACGCATCATCTCAATATCCATTTGTACACGCTGAGTCAAACGCTGCTCTTCTACCAATTTATTCATTGATAACAATTCTTTACGTCGCACTTTAAGCTCAGCCTTGATATCGTCTAAAGTATTAAGGACTTTAGACTTGGGAGTAACGTAGTGCGTTTGCGGGTAAATAGTAATACGTTGCAAAGATTTAAGCTTTTCACCCGTTAAAGGGTCAAACCAATAAATCGCCTCAATCTCATCGTCAAACATTTCAATACGGATGGCCTGCTCTTCAGAATCCGCCGGGAAGACGTCAATCACCTCACCCTTAACTCTAAAATGCCCGCGCATCAAAGTGACATCATTACGTGTATATTGCATTTGTGACAAACGCGAGAGTATCTCCCTCTGATTGCTGATCTCACCCACACCAAGATGTAACAACATTTGCATATAACTGTCTGGATCACCTAAACCATAAATCGCTGAAACACTGGCAATGATAATAACATCATCACGTTCAAGCAAAGCCTTGGTAGCAGACAAGCGCATTTGCTCAATTTGCTCGTTAATCGAGGAATCTTTTTCAATATAGGTATCACTCGCCGGCACATAGGCTTCTGGCTGGTAATAATCATAATACGAGACAAAATATTCCACCGCATTGTGTGGGAAAAATTCTTTCATTTCGCTATACAGTTGCGCCGCCAAAGTCTTATTTGGCGCCATAATCAAACTCGCACGCTTAGTCTGTTTAATCACATTTGCCAGAGTGAATGTCTTACCCGAACCCGTTACGCCAAGCAACGTTTGAAACTTCTCACCCGCATTCACACCATCCACTAAAGCCTTAATAGCTTTTGGTTGATCTCCAGATGGAGAAAATTGCGATTCTAGTTGAAATTTTTTACCCACTACGTGTGATTTTTCATTAACATAAAACATTCGATTTTAAACAATTTAAAAGACAATGACAATTCTTTCGGATCGGGTTGGAAAAGTAAAGCCTTCAGCCACACTTGCCGTTACCGCCAAAGCCAATGAACTCAAATCTCAGGGCATTCAAATTGTACCAATGGGGTCAGGCGAACCTGACTTTGATACACCAGTAAACATCCAACAAGCCGGCATTGACGCTATTAAAAACGGACAAACGCGCTACACTGCTGTTGACGGTACACCAGATCTTAAAAATGCCATCATCGATAAATTTAAGCGTGAGAACGGCTTAGACTACTCTACCACCGAAGTCATGGTATCGTCCGGCGGTAAACAGGTGTTTTATAATCTTTGTCAAGCAGTGCTGGATGAAGGTGATGAAGTTATCATTCCAGCGCCCTACTGGGTTAGTTACCCTGACATGGTGATTTTGGCTAATGCCACACCGGTGATCGTAGAAACCGGATTAGAACAAGATTTCAAAATTACGCCAGAGCAACTGGAGTCTAGTATCAATAGTAACACCAAGTTATTTGTGATGAACAGCCCCTCTAACCCAACGGGTGCAGTTTATACAAAAGCCGAATTACTAGCACTGGCCAATGTACTAAAAAATCATCCTCACGTATTGATTATCACCGATGATATCTATGAGCACATTCGTTGGGGAAATGATGACTTTATCAATATCGTCATGGCTGATACTTCACTTAAAGATCGCACTATCATCCTTAATGGCGTTTCCAAAGGTTACGCGATGACAGGCTGGCGTATTGGTTATGGCGCAGGCCCAGAAACTATTATTAAAGCCATGAAAAAAATTCAAGGTCAGTCAACCTCTAATCCGTGCTCTATCGCCCAAGCAGCGGCATTAGAAGCGCTGAATGGCGATCAGAGTATTATCGGCACCATGGTGGCTGCGTTCGAAGAACGTCATGAGTATATCGTTAATGCGCTAAACGCCATTGACGGTGTTGAATGCCCAAGATCACAAGGTGCGTTTTATTCTTTCCCTAGAATTGAAGGTTTGATTAAACGCCTAAAGCTCAAAGATGATGTCGAATTCTCAACTTATTGCTTAGAAAAACTTAATATCGCCTTAGTTCCCGGCTCGGCCTTTGGTGCGCCAGGCTATGTGCGCTTTTCGTTTGCAACGAGTATGGACAATATTGAGCAAGCAGTAAAAAGATTAGCTAACGTTTAATAAACACTCAAACTGAACTGCTGTAACTTTTAAAAGACCTGGAAAGGCTGCTTAGTTTGTTGGGAGGCTTATCGTTTTCCCTTAATTTTCTTAGAATTTTTTACAGAAATACGATGATGAAAATCATTATTTTTTCTTCGTGTAAGCTGCTGTCTTGGTGTGTTGCTCGCTCTAAAGTAAGGCACTAAACATTCCTCTGTATTGCCTATTAAATCACTACGCCCCATTCGCTTTAACGCCTTTCGTAACACATCCCAATTTTTAGGATCGTGATAGCGTAAAAAAGCTTTATGCAATTTTCGTTGTTGTCCACTGCGCGGAGTTTTTACTGATTCTGAACGTCGAGTAATTTTCTTTAGTGGGTTTAATTCAGTGTGATACATAGCAGAAGCTATTGCTAAAGGTGTGGGAATAAAGGCTTGCACTTGATCAGGTTTGAAGTCATTACGCTTTAACCAAAGTGCTAAATTTAGCATATCCTCATCACTGGTCCCTGGGTGGGAGGAAATAAAATAAGGGATTAAATATTGCTCTTTTCCTGCCTGCTTAGAATAACGATCAAACAGTTTTTTAAACTGATGATAAGCACCAATACCTGGCTTCATCATTTTTGACAAAGTATCTTCTTCAGTATGTTCAGGTGCAATTTTTAAACGCCCGCCTACATGATGAGTAACCAATTCTTTAATGTATTCCGGATCCCGAACAGCCAAGTCATAGCGCAAACCTGAAGCAATAAAAATACGCTTAACACCTTTTAAATTGCGTGCGCGTCGGTACAATTTAGTCAATGGCTTATGGTCCGTCCCCAAATTTGGGCAAATACCAGGATAGACACAGGACAGACGACGACAAGC
>CAJVCM010000013.1 GCA_910595815.1 Candidatus Thioglobus plumae
TCATCAAAGGCCATAACGATAATTGCCGCACCATAGCGCTTACACAGATGTGCGTATTTAATAAAGTTGTCTTTACCTTCTTTCAGCGAGATGGAGTTAACAATTGCCTTGCCTTGTGTGCATTTAAGGCCAGCTTCAATAATCTCCCATTTGGATGAGTCCACCATCAGGGGTACTCTAGAGATGTCCGGCTCAGAGGCGATCAGATTCATAAATCGAACCATGGCTGCCTTGCCATCCAACATGCCTTCATCCATATTAATGTCAACCACTTGTGCGCCATCTTCTACTTGGGCTCGGCAAATATCGAGTGCTTCTTCAAACTCTTCGTTTAGAATGAGGCGCTTAAACTTTGCAGAGCCAGTAACGTTAGCACGTTCACCAACATTAACAAATAATGAGTCCTCGCCAATATTGAAAGCCTCTAAACCAGATAATCGACACTCAGGTTTAATCTCGGGTATTTGTCTGGGCGGCAGTCCATCAACAGCATCAGCAATGGCCTTAATGTGGTCAGGTGTAGATCCACAGCAGCCACCTAAGATATTAACCAAGCCAGACTCAGCCCACTCACCCACTTGCTCACTCATGGTAATGGCGCCCAAGTCATACTCACCAAACTCATTTGGCAGACCAGCATTCGGGTGTGCAGAGGTGTAGGTGTTAGATACACGCGACATTTCAGCCACGTATTGGCGTAATAAATCAGGGCCTAGGGCACAGTTAAGGCCGATAGAAATAGGGTTGGCATGACGCAATGAATTATAAAAAGCCTCTGTCATTTGTCCAGACAGCGTACGGCCAGAAGCGTCAGTAATCGTGCCCGAGATCATAATAGGCAGTTCAACCCCATCATCTTCAAAAACTTGCTGTACGGCAAAAATAGCCGCCTTGGCATTCAACGTATCAAAAATAGTTTCAATTAAGATGATGTCTGAGCCACCTTCAATCAAGCCACGAGTTGATTCCATATACACACCAACCAACTCATCAAAAGTAACATTCCTAAAGCCAGGATCATTCACATCCGGTGAGAGTGAACAAGTGCGTGAAGTCGGGCCGATAACACCCGCCACAAAACGCGGCTTGTCTTCGGTTGAAAATTCGTCACAAGCAGCTTTCGCTAGGCGAGCACTTTCTACATTGATTTCATAAGCAAATTCTTCCATCTTGTAATCAGACATGGAAGTTTTGGTAGCGTTAAAGGTGTTTGTTTCAACAATGTCAGCACCCACTTCTAGATAAGATCGGTGAATATCTAAAATAATTTTTGGCTGAGTAAGAGACAAAAGATCGTTGTTTCCCTGCACTAAAATGTGCCAATCTTTAAAACGATCGCCACGATACTGCTCTTCGCTGAGCTTGTGCTTTTGGATCATGGTACCCATGGCACCATCTAGCACTAAGATTCGCTGTTCTAAAAGGGACTGTAATATCTGTTTTGTCGACATGTTTGATATTATAATTAAGTCTTATTTAATAGGGAGTTTTGATGAAAAAATTATTTGTAGCAACCTTACTTGTCGTTAGTCTTAATTCGAATGCATTTTTGGACTTTAATAGTTTCGGCCCCGATTATAAAGATAACAACTGGCCAATCTGGACACCTATGTACTGGATGGAGAAAGTAACTGATAACGATATGTTTGGCGATAAACGTAATCAAGGTTATGGCTATCCTTATAACAACCGACCTTACAACATTAATGCTTCACATTTTGACATGAGTCAAATGCCAACGCCAGATCAGGCTTACCAGGCAGAAAACAGCAAGACGGCACAACCTCAGCCGATGTTTATGACGCCTGCAGCGCAATCATTTGTCAATCCGGGCAATATGAGTGATTATAATTTACCAAGCCCTTATCCTAGTAATTATCGATTTAACGAACCACCTAGTCCTTATTCAAACGGATTCTAATTTACGCTCATTTTGAAACTATAGTATTGACTTATAATATTATTATGTTATAATATTCACTCCTTTAACAATTACAAAATATGGAGATAAGACAATGAAAAAGATTTTCGCAGTAGTATTATTAGCATTTTCACTAGGTGCTAACGCATTTTTTAACAACAACGACATGCCTTGGAACAACGGCTTTAACAACAACAACGTTAACGGCTACCAGAAAGACAACGGTATTTTCTCATACAACCCATACGATTACTGGGATCCACGTTGGTACATGGAAGAAATGAGCAATATGGTTGACGAGCTTGACGATGAGTTTAATACCAATAGCAACAACAGTGGCTATGGTTACAACCCATACAGCAACGGTCCTTGGAACAGAACTGCAACAGCAGCACCTGCTCCACAGGCTGCAGTAAAATAATTTAATTTATTTTTGCTAGAAAAAACCAGCACTTGTTGCTGGTTTTTTTTCGTCTAATGAAAATTATTGGTTTATAATGAACTCTCTTTTTTTTAAATATCAGAGGAGAGTAAGATGAAAAAAATGATTACAGTTTCACTATTAACCCTAGCATTAAATGCAACAGCTGGTTGGGGTGGTAATAACAGCCCTTGGGGTAACAATGGTTTTAGCAACGGTCCATGGGGTGGCTCTAACAATAACAACGGTATTTTTGGTAGCAACCCATACTCAATGTTTACACCTGATTGGTTCAGTGAAGAGATGGACGATATGATGGATGAGTTTGATTCTAATAACAGCGGTCCATGGGGTAACAAAGGTTTTAGCAACAACCCATGGGGTAATAGCACTCCTTGGAATAAGTCTAACTTTGGTAATTCACCTTGGGGCAACAAAGGTTTTAGTAACGGTCCGTGGAGTAACAAAGGCTTTAGTAATAACCCTTGGGGTAATAGAAGTTTTAGCAATGGCCCATGGGGTAATAGCACTCCTTGGAATAATTCTAACTTTGGTAATTCACCTTGGGGCAACAAAGGTTTTAGTAACGGTCCGTGGAGTAACAAAGGCTTTAGTAACAACCCTTGGGTTAATAAAGGTTTTAGCAATGGCCCATGGGGTAATAGTACTCCTTGGAGTAACTATGGTTATAACAAACCAATTTCTGCAACGGCGGAAACTGGTGCAAAATAGGTTAAGCAAACAAATCGTTTGATATTGAAAAAGCCGGCTTTATGCTGGCTTTTTTGTTGCTAAAATACTTTAATCATGTGGACTTACATACTTAGACGTGCCCTATATAGTATTCCTATTTTATTAGGTGTTAATCTAATTACATTTCTATTGTTTTTTATGGTGAATACGCCGGACGATATGGCGCGTATTCAGCTAGGTGCTAAGCACGTCACACAGGCTGATATTCATACTTGGAAAGAAGAAAAAGGCTACAACAAGCCTTT
>CAJVCM010000014.1 GCA_910595815.1 Candidatus Thioglobus plumae
CCTTCTTCAACGGTAATTACACCGGCTTTACCCACTTTTTCCATGGCTTCAGCAATAATATTACCCACTGATGAGTCTGAGTTGGCTGAAATTGTACCTACTTGAGCAATCGCTTTCGTATCATCACAAGGCTGTGACAAATCACGCAATGCTTTTACTGCCGCTTCTGTGGCTTTATCAATGCCACGCTTTAGATCCATCGGATTCATGCCTGCAGCAACAGATTTAACACCTTCAGCAACTAATGCTTGTGCTAGTACGGTGGCTGTTGTCGTGCCATCACCAGCAACATCATTGGTTTTAGAAGCGACTTCTTTCACCATTTGTGCGCCCATGTTTTCAAACTTACCTTCAAGTTCAATTTCTTGTGCAACCGATACACCATCTTTAGTAATAGTTGGTGCACCAAATGATCTGTCTAAAACAACGTTTCTACCCTTAGGGCCTAGCGTTACTTTAACTGCGTTAGCAAGCATGTTAACGCCATCTAACATTAGGTTTCTAGCTTCTGGGCCAAATTTAATTTCTTTTGCTGACATTCTTAATCTCCTTTATTCAACAACTGCGACAATATCGTCTTCACGCATGACTAGTAATGTTTCACCATCGACTTTGATTTCAGTACCAGCATACTGACCAAACAATACTTGGTCACCGACTTTAACATCTAAGGCAAACACATCACCGTTATCGTTAACTCTGCCATTACCAGCTGCTAAGATTTCACCTTTTGAAGGTTTTTCAGTGGCTGAATCAGGAATGATAAGACCGCTAGCGGTGGTTTTTTCTTCTTCTGTTCTACGAACGATCACACGATCGTGAAGGGGACGAATGTTCATTTTTTCTCCTAATGAATAAACAATAAATTTATTAAAGCAAATCGCTTGAACTTTTGATTAAAGCGCTTGAGTTTCCAAGGTTGCTTTAAGTTTTTGCATTGCTTTGTTTTCAAGTTGACGAACCCGCTCAGCAGAAACACCATACTTGTCTGCTAAAGTATGTAGGGTCGTTTTTTCTTCTTTCAAGTACCTGGATTGCAAAATATCTAAACTTCTTGCATCTAGTAAAGAGAGTGCTTGGTAAAGCTGTTGTTGTTGGTTTTTATGGGTGTCATTACTGAGTAATAATTGCTCAGGTGTTTGCGTATTATTATCAGTTAAATAATGCTCAGGCGCAGATGAGTCTTCATCATCAGAGATGCCAAAGGCTACATCGTTAAATTGTAGACGTGATTCCATTTCTAGTACGTCTTTACGGCGCACGCCTAAATCATTCGCAATTTCATCCGCTTGTGATTCATTTAACGAATTGTAGATGTGTGATTTGGCTTTTCTAAGTTTGAAAAATAATTTGCGTTGCGCCTTAGTGGTGGCTACTTTGACAATTTTCCAATTTTTAAAGATAAATTCGTGAATTTCGGCACGAATCCAATACACGGCAAAAGATGCCAGTCGTACATTTTTGTGTGGATTAAAGCGCTTTACCGCCTTCATTAAACCGATAGTGCCTTCTTGAATAAGATCTGCTTGTTCTAAGCCATAGCCTTTATAACCATGAGCAATAAAAGCCACAAAACGCATGTGTGACAAGACTAATTTTCTTGCCGCACTAAGGTCGTGATTTTCGTAAAGTTCGATAGCCAACGCATGCTCTTCTTCCGGGGTAAGAATCGGAGGATATTTTTGAGGCTCTAACGAACTTGAGGCTCTAACAGCAGGTAAGGCGAATTCTTGACTCATAAAATTATATTATAACTAACGGTTAATATTAGTAAGGAGTGATATTATACGCAATTTGCTTGTTATATCAACTGTTTAAGCAAATCTTGCTGCTGCTGTGTTTGCTGAGCCAAGCTGAGGCGTTGTGTATAAATAATATGGGTTAAATCGTTTAGAGCGATATTAAAATCATCGTTAATGACTAAATAATCAAACTCATCAAAATGCTGCATTTCACTAACAGCATCTTTCATTCTTCGATCAATAATGCTTTGATTGTCTTGGCCTCGATCGGTTAGGCGCTCTTCTAGGGCCGAAATTGATGGTGGCAAGATAAAGATACCGATTGCATCTGTAAAGCTTTGCTTGACTTGTTGTGCACCTTGCCAATCGATTTCTAAGATGACATCTTGCCCATGTTTAAGCAGATCTTTAACGGTTTGTTTGGCACTGCCATAATAATTATCAAAGACTTGGGCAGATTCAATAAAACCATCGTTGTTGCTGATCTCATTAAAATCTTCTTTAGAAACAAAAAAGTAGTTTTTACCGTGCTCTTCACCTGGGCGCTGGGCGCGCGTTGTGTGGGATACCGAGACGCACAAGCTATCTACTTTCTCAATCAGAGCTTTAACTAAAGAGGTTTTTCCACAACCAGAAGGAGCGGCAATAATAAATAGATTGGCCATGATTTAATTACTAGGGGTGAACCCTTGAATGTCGTCCGCACCTTGCTCAGAAAAGAAGAATTTTTCCATTTGTTCTTTAAGGTAGCTTTGTGCTTTTTCGTCCAGCATATTAAGGTTATTCTCATTAATCAGCATGGTTTGATGATCTAACCATAGTTGCCAGCCTTGTTTAGA
>CAJVCM010000015.1 GCA_910595815.1 Candidatus Thioglobus plumae
CTATTGCTGGTGAAGCTTCAAGTCTGTCATTAACTGGCTATCCACAAGGACTACCAAGTTGGGAAGTGACAGGTGGTATCGAAAGCTTAAAAAATGTTAAATTTTGGGATGAGTATGATTTAGTTTTAAAGGGGTTTCTTGATTTTTACAGGACTTTCTTTTCTCAAGTGTCATGTAGAAATTCAGCAGTACCTAAAGAGGCGTATTTTCCTGATTTAATTGAAAACACGCTATTATTTAACACTTGTTTTTTATCAGCAGCAAAAAAAGTTCGAGACCATTGTATTGACGACCCTAAATTTGCATCATCAATCCGCTGGCAACCAGCCTTTAAGCAGTTGATTTATCGCAACGACCAAGGTAAGTTAATTGTGACTATTTCGCAAAATTCAATTGGTAATGCAATTACAGAATTATTAGGTGTTGTTGTTAAACGAGTGCCTGATGTAAAAGGCTATGAAAAAGCAGAGCCTGCGCTATTAGAAAAGTTACTCAAACTTAGGTCAAGATTAGTTGAGGCTGATCTTGGAGAGGGTATTGAAACCAACTATTGGAAAAAAGATTAACACCAATAAATATAGAAATACTAACTAAAAAATGGCTCGTTTATCGAGCCATTTTTTTTTAATTTAAAATCAGTTGCTTATGATATTATATTTTTCTGGAAAAAATAAAACATCACCAAAAGGAGAAAGTAATAATGAATATACTTATTATGACCATCGGGGCTTCAATAATTGCTGTTTTATACGGCTTATACACAATGACCTGGATTTACAAACAATCGCCAGGTAGTGACAAAATGAAAGAGATTTCAGATGCGATTGCAGAAGGTGCAAGTGCCTATCTAAATCGTCAATATGCAGCAATCGGCATGGTTGGTGTTGTGTTATTAGCTGTAATCACTTACTTCTTAGGAATGACAGTTGGTTTTGGCTTCTTTATTGGTGCTGTGTTATCAGGTTTAACGGGATATATCGGTATGAACGTATCGGTTAAATCTAACTGTCGTACAGCAGAGGCAGCAAAAAAAGGCATGAATGCTGCTTTCCAGGTAGCCTTTAAAGGTGGTGCTATTACTGGTATGTTGGTAGTTGGCTTAGCATTGCTAGGTGTTTCTGGATTCTACATGGGCTTGACTGCTTTTGAAATTCCACAAAAAGAAGCGTTGCACGCATTGATTGGCTTAGCTTTTGGTGGTTCATTGATTTCAATCTTTGCACGTCTAGGCGGCGGTATCTTTACCAAGGGTGCTGATGTTGGTGCTGATATTGTTGGTAAAGTTGAAGCAGGCATTCCAGAGGATGACCCGCGCAATCCTGCAGTAATTGCTGACAACGTTGGTGACAACGTTGGTGACTGTGCAGGTATGGCGGCTGACTTATTCGAGACTTACGCAGTAACCATCGTTGCAACAATGATGTTAGCTGGCGTGCTAGGTCTAGGTAATGATGCGATTCTTTATCCATTAGCACTAGGAGCAGTATCTATCATCGCTTCAATTATCGGAACTTTCTTTGTTAAAGTGTCTGATGGTGGCTCTATCATGGGTGCGCTTTACAAAGGTTTAATTGTTTCTGCAGTTTTAGCGGCAATTGCATTCTACTTTGTTACTATCGAGATGAACATGGGTATGAATTTATTCTACGCTTCTCTGATTGGTTTAGCGCTGACTGCGTGGATGGTTGTGGTTACTGAATACTACACTGCTACTGAACACAGACCTGTACAACATATTGCAGAAGCTTCTAAAACAGGTGATGGCACTAACGTTATTGCTGGTATTGGCTTAAGCATGAAATCTACAGCATTACCAGTATTAGCCGTTTGTGCTAGTATTTGGGGTGCGCATGCATTAGGTGACTTATACGGTATCGCTATTGCGGCAACTGCTATGTTGTCTATGACTGGTGTTATTGTTGCACTAGACGCTTATGGCCCTATTACTGATAATGCGGGTGGTATTGCTGAAATGGCAGACCTTCCTGAAGAAATTCGTAACATCACTGATCCATTAGATGCGGTTGGTAACACAACCAAAGCGGTAACTAAAGGTTATGCAATTGGTTCTGCAGGTCTTGCAGCGTTAGTATTGTTTGCTGACTTTACAAATGAACTAAATACTAGGACTGGTTTCGATCCAATCAGCTTTGATTTGTCAAACCATATGGTTATCATTGGCTTATTCTTAGGCGGCTTAGTGCCTTACTTATTTGGTGCAATGGCAATGGAAGCCGTAGGTCGCGCAGCAGGTGGCATTGTTGAAGAAGTACGTCGTCAGTTTAGAGAGATGCCAGGCATTATGGATTACACACAAAAGCCTGACTATTCTAAAGCCGTTGACATGCTAACTAAATCTGCAATTAAAGAAATGATCGTACCATCAATGCTTCCGATCCTATTCCCAGTAGCTGTTGGTTTACTACTAGGTGCTGAAGCATTAGGCGGTTTATTAATCGGCTCTATTGCAACTGGTATCTTTGTTGCTATCTCAATGACTACCGGTGGTGGTGCGTGGGATAACGCTAAGAAATACATCGAAGACGGTCAACTGGGTGAAGGCCATGGAAAAGGATCAGACACACACAAAGCTGCTGTGACTGGTGACACTGTCGGTGACCCGTATAAAGATACGGCTGGTCCTGCGATCAACCCACTGATCAAGATTATCAACATCGTTGCAATCATGATTATTCCTTTACTAGGCACTCCTTTACTAGGGTAGTTAATTAAAAGATAATAAAAAAGGCGTGCAATAGCACGCCTTTTTTAGGCCTAAAGAAAATTGCTAATCAGCACTAGGCACTACATGATCATGCATGAATTTTTTTTGCATGCGGATACCAATATACGCACCCAACATCAAGGCAAATAAATCTAAAAAAGACCCCAGAGACAAAGTAGAAGTGCCGGCAATGCCTTGACCTAATGTACAGCCCATACCTAAAATACCACCAATGCCGACCATAACGCCACCAACAGCATATCGTAGTGCCTCACCAATAGAATTAAACCAAACGATTCTGAAGCGTCTAGTCAAGACAGAAATTAACACTGAGCCTGTACCAACACCCAAAAAAGCCACCAATCCAAAGGTTACAATATACCACTCAGGGTTTGAAGCAATATAAAGCAAATCACCCATTGGACGGATAAAGGTATACGATTGTGTGCCCATGCCATACTGAGGGTTGTCACTAAAATCAGAGGCCTCATTGGCTAACTCGCCTAATGGACCGCCAGAGATGTAAAATGCACCCACAATCAGCGCACCAATCATAAAGCCACCAATCCAGTTATCACGTCTAGCTACAAAGTCTTTGCTTTTAAATACTAAGCCCATGATTGATAACGATAAAACTAACCCAATAACAATACGCATTGCAGAAGTTTCAACTCCTATAAAGCCGCCAATAATCGTACCCAGATCCTGCATTTCAAAGCCATAATCACCTAAGTTAGGAGAGGCAGGCAAGACCCATGACAAGAAATAATCGTTAAAAAATCCTTCAACATACAGCATCAACACAGCCGCACCACCCATGCCCAGGATAGCAACGATAGTTTTTAAGTTACCACCACCAAGATTGAGAATACTTTTCATGCCACAGCCACGACACAAAGTCATGCCAATACCAAAAAATGCACCACCAACTAAATAAGCAGGCCAACGGAACTGACTCATACGATATGGAGGGCGCGTGCTGTCTGCACTAATGATTTCTAATGCTTCGAAAATAGTAACGCCAAGTACTGCGGTAGCAATAGCAAAGAAATACATCGACAATCGGCCTGTGTTACCACTATGAACGACATCTGCAATGCCACCTAAGGGGCAAAAGTCTGTTTTTCGTGCGACAATACCAAAGACTATCGATACCAAGAATATTACGAAAAATAACGCCTCTATTTCACCCAACTCACCTAGGAAAGGTACAGTCATATATATTCTCCTCAAAAATACTAATTTGTTAGCAAGATTATAAGGGAATTTATCAAATAAATGACGTTAAAAAGGCGTGCTAAGCACGCCTTTTTAATTAATTCAATAAACTAAAGTTATTTATCTTCTTTAGGTTTTAAATTTTTGGTACTTTTGGATAACGAGAAGTCTGCTTGACACTTCATCAAAGAATCAACACACTCATCTAGATCATTAAATTCATCAACGCCTGTATCAAAACGGTCTTTTCTTAAAAAATAAAACAAGTTCCTATAAGTGAAAGCGCCAATTTTTAGAATGATAAAAGTGTAGTGTTTATGCTCCCAAACAGCAGCAGCTCGCTCTGTTCCATCTACTTCGATATCGGCTAAGTGCACACCATGATCTTTGTCTCTCCAGCGATCATCAACGTGCTTTTGAATTGTATCAAGTTCTGATTGTGTAAAGTCCATAATAGTATCTACTGTATTGGTTGTGCGTTTGCAAAGTTAGGCGTATCGTCAACAGGACCACCCAGTCTCGCCTCTTCATCTGTTGGATTACGTACTGTAATCACCTTAAGGACAAAAATTACTTTTCGACCACAAAGTGGATTATTACCATCCAACATTATTGAGTCATCATTAACTTTTATCACTGTAAAGTTTATACGTTCGCCTTTGTCATTTTCCATTGGGATCATGGTGCCAACTTTTCTTAAATCTTCATCTAAGCTGTCAAGTGGCATCGTTGCGACTAAAGTCTCATCCCTAGGGCCATAGATTTGGTCTACATCAACAGGAAGTTCAACAATGTCACCCTCAACCTGACCTACTAGCCCAGCTGTTACCTCCGGTGATAAGATTTCACTAATACCTTGTATATAACCTAATGGAAACTCAACTGCAGACAATACTTCACTGGTTTTTTTGTCAACGACTTCATAAGTAAGCTCAACAAATTTTCCATCTTCAATAATCATATTACTCATAACCAATTAAAAAATAGTGGCGCCGAAGATCTTTATTTCATCGTCTTCATAACCAAGCACTAAACGACCTAACCACTCCCCCGGCTTCTTCTTATGTTTTTGTTTGAATAAAACAGTAGCGTGATCACCACGACGAATCGTACCAAGGAACTCAACCTCTTCATTTAAATTTTTGGTTAGTTCGCTTCTAGCAAACTGTTTGCCCATCTCAATTTCATTTGCACCACGAAGCATCTCTTCAGAAAAGTTTCTAGTAAATGCGCCATAATTTGCATTGTTAGAAAATTTTACCAAATCATCCCACATTGGGCGTGCTATATCTAATAGCTCTTTATCAGTTTTATCAAGAATATCCATTTTATATTTCTCCTTTTATAGAAGTAAAAAAACCAACATAAGCTTATGTTGGTTTTTTAAATTTTTCAATAAAGTCTTATTGCTAAGCCTTTATTAAGCAAGTTTTTCTTACTTCTCGTCAATCAAGTGATACAACGGTTGTTTCTCCATTTTGTATTCACCAGTAACGCGATCGCGATGAGAAGTTGTCAATACATGCCAATTGTCATCATCTAGCTTCATCTTGTCACCACGGTAGTAGTAACCAGGCCAGCGAGTTTCCTCACGGAACAATGTATGTTGAACAACACACTCAGAAGTACGGTGACGGTGCTTAAGCTCCCATGCACGTAACAACTGGTGAATATCTTCTGCACCAATTTTCTCTAAGTCTTCTTCTAGAATCTTCAACTTGTGTAGACCCATGTTTAGAAGTTTATCGTTAGTCATGTATTGCACTGTTACACCACCTGCATACTCGTCCATCAGCTTCTGTAGACGCTGTAAACCAGGGAATGGCAAGATGTAGCTTGGAGATACAGTACCACCAACGATCTCGTTACGACCAATTGTATAAGTCTCTAAAGGTCTGTAGATTTCTTCTTTACGATCATCAATTTGTTTTTGAGAAATATTGATGCCATTAGCTTTACCATCGTCAATATATTTACAAGCAGCTTTCGCAGATAAACGACCTTCTGTAAATGAACCTGATGAGAATGCGTGTGGCGTACCACCTACAGAGTCACCTGCACCAAACAAACCGTCAACGGTTGTCATGCGGTTATAACCCCAGTAGTACTCAGGAATGTTGCCTGAAATATCTTCAGGACCTGAACACCATGCGCCACAACCTGTTGCATGTGAACCCATTACATATGGCTCAGATGTTGTTAACTCAGGGTTGATGTACTTAGGATCGATGTCTGTTGCAGCCCATAATACCGCTTGACCAACAGTCATACCTAGGAAGTTCTCCCACCCTACTTCTTCTAAATGCGGGTCTTGGAATGCTTCAACTGTAACCATGTGAATTGGACCACGACCTGCAGCAACTTCAGAAATGAATGCGTGGTTACGCAAACAAGTTGGAATAGGCTTGTGAGAGAAATGCTGGTTTTCTGTATCAAGATACGCTTTACCAACTCTCTCTGCTAATTCTGGGAACCACTTAGATTCATACTCATCACCATAACCATTTTGAGTGTATGTATGAAGATGTAAGAAGTATGCGCCAACTGGACCATAACCGTCTTTGAATCGTGCAAGAACGATACGGTTTTCCATTTGCGTCATCTTCGCACCAGCTTCGATTAATAAACCATAAGCTGAACCTGAAGACCACGGTGCGTACCATACACGGCCAGCACCTTCACCCACTGAACGTGGCTTAAAGATGTTAGATGCACCACCGGCACCAACAATAACTGTCTTAGATTTAAATACGTGGTAGTTACCTGTACGTACATTAAAACCAACAGCACCCGCAACACGATTATCTTGTGCATCGTCCATTAATAAGTGTGTCACCATAATACGGTTAAAAGTCTTACCTTCGTCCGCATTAACTTTCGCTGCTTCTGCAACGATAGGCTTGTAAGATTCACCATGAATCATAATCTGCCAGCGACCTTCACGCATGTATGCGCCTTTACCGATATCACCTTCAGGTAAATCAGCTCTCTTAGGATCCTTCATTAATGGAAGGCCCCATTCTTCAAATTTGTGTACTGCAGAGTCAACGTGACGAGCCATATCAAAAGCTAAGTCTTCACGAACCATACCCATCAAATCCATACGTGCATAACGTACGTGATCTTCAGGATTGTTTTCACCCCAACGAGTACCCATGTAACAGTTAATTGCGTATAGACCTTGAGCAACCGCACCAGAACGATCGATGTTTGCTTTCTCAGCAATTACAATCTTCTTGTCACGACCCCAGTATCTAGCTTCATAAGCAGCACCTGTACCGCCTAGTCCAGCACCAACAACTAAAATATCAATGTTATCTTCAATAATTGTTTTCATTAGTAATATACTCCTTCTACAAGTTTCAAACCGTTAGACTCTAACGTATGTAAACCACCATCATCTAAACGAATTGACTCTGGCTCAAATGACAACAACTCACTGTCGCGGTCTGCTTGGCTTGGCTCTGGTTCGTTTCTGAAGTTAGGAATCGCTGAACCCCATGGCTTAGTAGTGATCGGTGATAAGAAATTCTTCTCACGACCATCTCTAAATTTAACTTTCCATGCAATCGTGCCTTTTTCTTCATCACGAATTACACGAACACTATGTCCTAATGGTGCGAAGTCTGCGTAACCACGTACGTCAATTGCGTTTTGTGGACATGCTTTAACACATGAGTAGCACTCCCAACACATATTAGGTTCAATATTCAAAGCACGGCGATATTTCTTATCGATGTGCATAATGTCGGATGGGCAGATATCTACACAATGTCCACAACCATCACAACGAGTCATATATACAAAAGTTGGCATATTATTTTCCTCTCTTTTTAAATTAGTTAATTAATGTTAGTAGTGCTTAGGCGCTTCGCGCTTAATACCAAGACCCATATTCATAGGTGCATCTACCAATAGCTCCATAGAGTGTCTTTTTTGTTGCTCAGGATCATCTCTAGTAATAGTTGGTAAGTTCAATGCTGAACCGTCTGCTTTCGCTGTACGCTTTTCGTAAGCTGCAAATGGCTTAAAGAACATATGTGCAAACTTAGACCATAATACGCCGCCAAATAATGAAATCGCAGATAGAATGAATAGACCGAATGTTGCGCCTGTACCGCCACCAACATAAGACCAAATTAAAGCAAATGTAGAAGTTGCGATTAATGAAATACTAAACATATCCATTGCTGAAATGTTGTACCATTTGTTGCCATCTGCTGCTACGTCAACTCTGATGAATAACCAGAACCACCAGCCGCCAACTGCCAACATGATTGCACCTACATGCCATAATTGAGCATAAAGTGTGTTTGCTGCTTCAGCAGCACCACTAAAGATAATGATTGCTGTCATCGCATTGAATAAAATAAAACCATACATGGTAAGAAGGTGTGCAAGTTTACGGTTGAAATTACAGAATTCACCCGCTGAAAGAACATCTACTACAATCGTAGAAAATGCAACGCCTAATTTGTCACCAGCACTTAGATCTTTAGTTGCATTTAATTTGCCTTTAGCTGCATTTTCATTGAACCATCTCATGCTCTTCTTGTGCCACACATCGACAAGCGTCATAACAATAACTAATGCGAACATTACGTAAACAAAGCTCTCCATAGTGCTGTATGAAATTATTTCCGAAAGACCAGCAATCGGTGTTGTAGTGATATCCATTTTTCCTCCTTAGGGTTTTATTAATCACAAACTAAAATTATTAACAACCTTGTCAATAATTCGGTAGTTCTTTTTTCAATCTTGGATACGTTTGAGCGCGCCAAAAATCAAATTATTATACTTATAAAAAGTTTTCTTTACAAGAAATAACTAATATAAGTCATTACTTATTACTTAGCTGAATGTCCGCTCAACTTAATTTCTACTTTGTCTTCCGCTTTAATGGTTGCGTAGTACGCTTGCAACACTTTAGCCACTTCAGGTCGAGAGAATTCTTCAGGAAGGTCTTCACCATCTGAAAGCATCTTACGAACCTTAGTACCAGAAAGAAGAACACGATCTTTTGCTTCATGTGGACAAGTCTTCATTGAAGACATACCGCCACATTCGTGACACCAGAATGTCCAGTCAATCTTAAGTGGTTGCGTAACTAACGCATCATCAGCAATCTCATCAAAGATGTTATGCGCATCGAATGGACCGTAATAATCATCAACACCTGCATGGTCACGACCAACGATTAAATGTGAACAACCATAGTTTTGTCTAAATAACGCATGTAATAATGCCTCACGTGGGCCGGCGTAACGCATGTCTAATGGGTAGCCAGATTGTAAAATCGTGTTAGGAACAAAGTAATTTTCAATTAAAGTTGAAATTGCTTCTGAACGAACATCGGCAGGAATATCACCCGCTTTAAGGCCGCCTAATACTGAGTGAATCATCACGCCATCACAGATCTCTACTGCAAGCTTTGCTAAGTACTCGTGTGAACGGTGCATTGGGTTACGTGTTTGGAATGCTGCAACTGTCTTCCAGCCTTTCTCATCAAAGTAAGCACGCGTTTCAGCTGGTGTCATGTATAAATCGCCGAACTTCGCAGGGAAGCCGCCGTCTGATAAGACTTTAATAGGACCTGCAAGATTGTATTTGCCTTGCGCCTGAACCATAACAACACCAGGGTGCGCATCTTCAGTGGTTTTATAAACTGTTTCACATTCGTGGTCTTTATCAATAGTGTACTTTTCAGTTACTGTCATTGTGGCAAGAATATCGCCAGACTTTCCGCTTACAATCGCCACTTCATCACCGGCTTTAACATCTTCGTCATCCGTAGATAACGTTACTGGGATTGGCCAAAATAAGCCATTAGCCATTGTCATGTTGTCGCAAACACCTTTCCAGTCTGCTTCGCCCATAAAACCTTCTAATGGGTTAAAACCACCGATACCAAGCATAACCACATCACCCTCTTCTCTTGAAGAGCAAGTGATTTTCGCTAAAGATTCAGCTCTTGATAATTCTGCTGTTAATGCATCGCCTGATAATGCTAACGCATTAATTGTGTCGCTGCCGTGCGGTGGGACTAATTTTGACATGTCTAACCCTGTATTAATTTAAAAGGATAAATTATACCGGCAGGCTTTTTTAACGCATTATTTTATGGTGATATTTTAATATACCCCCTAAGAGATACTCTGTTAAAAACAGGTCAAGAGTTAACTAGGAAAGGCGTGGTTATGACGTCATACACGATTTAAGAATCGCACGATGTGCATCGCCAATACTAACAATCCCCACCAGTTTGCAGTTGTGAGTAACTGGAATTCTTCTGAACTTTCTAAGCCACATAGTGCTTGCTGCATTTAAACAAGGCATATCAACTACAATTTAATTTTAAATTTGACCCGCTCCTTGCCGTCTTTTGATTGTTCTAAAATAACTTTGTCATTTTTAATGTCGTAATCAAGTGTGCCGCCACTAAACGTATCAAATCCTTGTATCAAACGAGCCTTACCGCGCAATTGCACAATCTCTTTTTTAATTAGATAGTTGATTTTAATGGCTCTAGCCTCTATAAATCGAGAACGATTCGGCTGATTTTGCTTGTAATAAGCAAGCTTCTTCTTGCTGCCTATTGCTATGACTTTAGTCACTTCTTTCTGGTTACTATATAGCTCAATCTTAGAGGCACTCAACATCAAAGAACCCTGTGAAACTTTGGCATCACCAGTGTAAGTACTCAGACCTTTTTGCTCATCAATTACCACGGTATAGGCCTTTACCTGAATAGGCTGCTTCGCATCATCAGGTAGTGCATACACACCAAAAGATGCACAATATAAATAAATCAAAAAAACTCTATTCATAACGACCTACAACACCGCCTGTTAATTTTATCTTTTGGTTCTTTGCATCATAATGCATGCCAATTGCGCTAATATCAGCCACCTTAGATTGGTAACGAATACTTTCTTTGGTTCGATACACTTCGCCACCCTTTGATTGATCAATGCTCAAATTTTTGGTATTAATTTTAGAGCCTGATTTTTGCAATATCTCAACCTTGCCAGCAAGCGTTAATAACTCTGTTTGCATGTTGAGGTCAATGCCAGATGAGTAAATCTTGTTATATTTAGCCAAATACGACGTGTCCTCCTCAGAATAATAATGCTTCTTTCCATTAGACTGATCAATATTCAAATTTTTGGTTAATATTCTTTGTCCGCCATCTTGATAGATCACCGTTTTCCCGGTTAACTTCAGTTTATCTTGCTTAGTATGCATGTACATCCCTTGAGCAATAATCTTTCCTCGTTCACCTAGATATGTCACCTTCTTATGACTCACTAGGTCGTCTGTTTTTGTGCCAATAATAAGCTCTTCTGTATTTATTTTATGAGTAACGCCACTATTAGAGTGAATATCCACTTCTTCTGTAAATTTAATTTCACCACTGTCTAAATAATTCGCTCGTTGAGCACTCAATATATAGTTTTCTTTTCCTGCCTCATCATAGGTAGTCACCCTAGGATCTAACAATAAAGCAGGGCGATTTCTAAAATTAAAATAACTTTTCGCTTTAACAAAATGAGAAAGAATTTGACGATCGTCAAATTCTTGCAAAGAGAATTGATTAATTTTTTCTAAATAAGACACCTCTTGTGCCATAATCTCATTCTCAGTCAACATTGGATCCACTTCATCAAACGAGTTAGATAATAATTTTATCAAAATCAACATAGCGCCAATAATCACTATAATGAATAAGGTGATAATTAAATTACTTCTAAACTGAAAGTTCATATCTATTCATGAATCAAAAAATTTCTGGCATTTACGCTATCACGCCCAACAAAATACTCGAGCTTGACGCTGTAGAAAAAGCCATGGTTATGCATAAAATTAGCATACTACAATATCGTCGCAAAACAACTGATGCCTCAATCAAACTCAATGAAGCCAAACAATTACAACAGCTGTGCTTAAGACATAATACTTTATTTATCATCAACGATGATATTAACCTGGCGCAAAAAATCAACGCCGATGGTGTGCATTTAGGAACAGATGACGCCTCTATTCTCATTGCTCGGCAACAATTAGGCGATGATGCCGTGATTGGCGTGTCCTGCTATAACGATATCAAACTAGCCAAAACCGCGCAAAATAAAGGCGCTAACTATGTGGCTTTTGGCGCACTATTCCCCTCAAGCACCAAACCTAACGCACTGTATTGCTCTTTAGAAATAATTAGCCAAGCAAAGAAGGTGCTTACTATTCCTGTTGTTGGTATTGGTGGTATTGATTTCAACAATCAACACCAGGCATTTGATGCAGGATGTGATGCAGTGGCGATGATTAATGCATTATTTCAATCAGTTGACTTACCGCAGGACAATAAAGCGCGCACTTAATAGGGTTGTTATAAACACCGGTTAACGCTTCTTTATAAAACAACAATTGTTTAGTGTGTTGCGATTGTTGTCGGTGTATAAATTGATCAAGCGACTCATCTGCCAAAGGTTCTGCTGTTTTAAAGTCAATAATCCATAAAATATCATTATCAATAAACAGCCGATCAATAGCAATAATACGATCATCCGTAACAAATTCAGCCTCAATCAGTGTCGAAGACCGATCTTTGAATAGCCACTCAAATTGCGGATCACTCTTGGTATTATTAAGTAGTTTTAATACAAAATCTTGCCACTGATCAATCTCATCTATCGGTGTACCGATTTCAAGTAGTCGGGCTTTAATGTTATCTGCGCTTGGATCAAACAAACCTTGTTCATAATATTGATGAATTAAAGTGCCTAATAAACTCTTAAATAAGCGTTCAAAATTTTGCTGATATTCTAGCGTTTCACCTAATTCTTGTTCGTTGACTGATGGCGTTATTATTTGTTTGAGTCGTTGTAAAGGTGGTGCTTGATTAGATGTTTCAGCTGACACCTGAGATGCTGGTATTTGATCAAACACATTTTGATAAAAAGGCATGAGCAATGCTAGCAAACTCTTCTTTGCAACTTGGTGATTTTGATTAGCATGACCTAATAAATGCAACTGCTGTTTGGCACGTGTCATCGCCACATAAAGCAAACGCATGGTTTCAAATTTATTTTGTTGTGCTTCAATAAATTTTAAATACGTATACGTTTGCCCTTCATTCGTATCAAGCGATGATTTAATAGGGGCTAACAATAAACACTGATCAGCAAATTCTTTCATGTGCATCATTGGCGAGTCGTCGTTTCGAGCGCCACGACCAAGCCCTGGCATAATCACCGTATCAAATTCCAAGCCTTTAGACTGGTGAATGGTCATGAGCTTTACGCTTGCTGTTTCACTCGGTGCATACAGCTCATCTAAGGCAGCCTTAATTGTCTCAATGTCTAATGATTGCTGTTGTTCGCAAGTATTAACAATAGACAAAAACTGGTCTTTAATTAGCGCATCAGCTTGTGATAATGACCGACTAATGCCCAGCTGGTCAATCGCAAAAGTTAGTAATTCAACAAAATTAAACCGTCCTTGATTATCCAAAATCGCTTGTAAGCACACCTGTAAATGTTGTGCTCTTTTTTGACCATCTCGGCTTAATTGCGCTAAAGTTTTTTCGTTAGTTAGTTGCGCATAAATAATTTGACTATCGTCTGCTGATAAAACCAAAATGTCGTCTAGCGTTAGCCCGCACCAAGGGGATCGCAACACACTTAACCACGCTAATTTATCACCGAGATGCATGAGTGCTCGTGCCAATGAGAATAGATCTCGTGTTAATAGGTGGTCTTTAAGTGGGGTAATTTTTAACGATTCAAACTCAATATTATGCTGCTTTAACAAAGGCGTGATTTCCACCAAGTGTGTTCGGCTTCTAACCAAAATTGCTATTTTGCTGGTGGGGTGCTCAGCCAAGGTGGATTGCACAATATCCAATACTGTTTGCGCCTCGTCTGCAAATTGATCATTCAAAAAAGGATGAAAATTAATCGCTTGGTGTTGTGTTGTGTTTGAGGCAGATTGAGAAGATGAATAAGCAATAGCGCCCTGATAGATATCCTCATGAGTGGGGAAAATATCTTGGAAAAATCGATTATTACCCTCTACGATACTCTTAGATGAGCGGAAATTTGTACTTAATAACAACGAAGTGGGTTTAATATTAGCAATACCGCTTACCTTAACTTGTAAAAATAATCCTACTTGAGATTCTCTAAATCGATAAATCGACTGCATGGGATCGCCCACCAAAAATAAGGTTTTCCCGTCATTTAGTTGCCAATGCTTAATCAACTTTTCAATGGTATTAAACTGTGAAGCAGAAGTATCTTGAAATTCATCAATCAACAAGTGCTGCAATTGATAATCTAAAAATAAAGCAATATCACTAACGCTAGACCGATCATCTAACGCTTGGTTGGCATTCAGCGCCACTTCGATAAAATCATGTGCTTGTTTTTGTTCAAAGTGCAGACTCAGTTGTGCAACACAAAGTTTTAACACTTGTGCAATCACTGCCAATGTGTCTGCTTGAATTTTAGAAAAATCAAGCGCTGGTAATTGCGTTACTTGATGTAGCAACTCTCGTAATGAATCTTGCGTCGACAATACCTGCAGATGCTCCATTAACGCATTTTTTTGCGCTTTCAACTCAACAGGAAAGCCACAATTTTTATCTAACTTTTTGCGCCACAAGCCTTTTTTGTTTAAACACAAAGACTCAATCGCCTGCCACTTAGCCAAGTCTGTCAACTGATGGCCCGGCAGTTTGCTAACTTGAGCTTGCTCACTATCAGCGCTTGATGTCATTAGCTCAAAAAATGATTGATCCAAATGTAACTTAGCCACTTGCTCTAAATGAGATAGGTGTTGAATGACAATCTTCTGCGCACTATTTTTTAAAACATCGGCATCTAATACTTCGCCCCGATACAATCGCATTAGCCATTGATCACGCTTAGACAGCATATGTATAACCAGGCGATAAAACTTTTCTACATTGTTATCCAAATACAATAACAAATGAGCAATTGCTTTACTGTGCTGTGGATCATCGACTAGTAGCAGGGTTTGCATTGCGGCTTGCTTATAAGCTTGATTTCGTTGCCATTGTGCCGCCATAATTTGGCGAGGTATTAATTGTGCCTTAGAAGGATAACGACTACTAATCAAACTAGATAGGCCGTCAATAGTAGATATTTTTAAACGTTTGGGGTTGTTTAATACTTGCCAGTTTCGCTCATCCGAGCGCGCCATTACAGCTTGTGCCAGATCATAAGTGACTTGCTTGTGTACTTTTTCTGGTCGAGGTTGATCGATTGATTGTAAAGCCGATAGAATCCGTTCCGTTAATTCATCAACCGCCTTATTGGTAAAGGTCATGGCGATAATGTTTTCAGGCTCTGAACAAGTGGTCAGTAACTTAAGATATCGCTGTGTTAATAACTCAGTTTTGCCTGAACCTGCAGGGGCTTGAACAATATAAGATTGTGTGACGTCTAAGGCTTGATCTCTTTGCGCCTGATCATTCATACACGCTTATCATTACATTGAATCAGGCGCATTCACGCTAAGTAAATTTAACCCGTTAGAAATGACTTGCTTCACCGCACTAATGAGTAATAATCTAGAATTTCGCAACGTAGTGTCTTCGACCAAAAATTCACTGTTATTGTAATAGCTATGGAAATCACCGGCTAATTCGCGTAAATAATATGCCAGCAAGTGAGGTTCGTAATTAAGCGCTGAAGATTGCACCACATCCTTATAACGGTTCAGTTGTTTGATTAAAGTGCTTTCTGCTTCGTTATTAAGTAATGACAAATCAATCGTTGTTACATCGCCAGCATCTTGCTTCAGTACCGAACAAATACGAGCATGGGCGTATTGAATATAAAACACTGGATTTTCGTTGGTTTTAGATTTGGCTAAATCTAAATCAAAGTCCATGTGCTGTTCTGATTTACGTAATATGTAGAAAAAACGTGCCGCATCATTGCCAACTTCCTTTCGTAATTCTCTCAAAGTAACAAACGAGCCACTACGCGTCGACATGGCAACTTTTTTACCACCTCGATACAAATTAGCAAATTGCACCAATAGAATTTCTAGCTTGCTTTCATCAAATCCAAGTGCTTTAATAGAGGCTTTAACTCGAGCAATATAGCCATGATGATCTGAACCCCAAATATTAATAATTTTGTCATAACCACGCTCAAATTTTTCTAAGTGATAGGCGATATCCGAAGCAAAATAAGTGTGCATGCCGTTATCACGCACCACGACCCGGTCAAGATCGTCGCCAAAATCTGTGGTTTTAAACCAAAGCGCGCCATCTTTTTCATAAATATGATCAGAATCTTGCAATGCTTCAACGGTGGTTCTTGATAGCCCGCTATCGACTAATGATTGCTCAGAAAACCACTGCTGGTATTCAACGCCGAATTCTGCCAAATCAGTTTTAATACCTTCCAGAATTTGATCAATAGCCAAATCAAACACGACTTTATAACTACCACCCAACTGGGCTTTGCAGTTTGCAATCAAATCATCAATGTGCTTTTCTTTGTCGCCACCGTCTTTCTCGTCAGCATGCACTTCTGCAAAAATATCCAACTTATCGATGCCATTAATTTGCTTAGCAATGTCAAAAATATAATCACCTTTATAGCCATTATCTGGAAATTTCTCTGTTTCAATATAGCGCAAGTAAACCGAGGTAGCCAAAATATCCATTTGACGACCCGCATCATTCACATAATATTCGTTGTCTACTTCAAAGCCAACTGCTCGCAACAAATTAGCCACAGTGGCACCATAAGCAGCGCCTCGACCATGGCCAACATGCAACGGACCGGTTGGATTGGCCGATACAAATTCAAGTAAAACACGTTGTTTAACGCCCACATTGGACAAACCAAAAGCCTTACCTTGGTCAATAATTTGACTAACAACCGAAGCATTCGAGTCTTGCGACATAAAGAAATTAATAAAGCCTGGGCCGGCAATCTCCACCTTGTCTACTTCTGCAGAATCTGGCAAATTATCAATGATTTTCTGAGCCAAATCACGCGGCGAGCATTTGGCTTGTTTAGAAAGCATCATGGCGATATTAGAGGCAAAATCACCTTGTGTTTTATCTTTAGAATGGTCAATACGGATATTGTCTGGCACTTCAGTTAGGACGTCATTAGTTACTAAGACTTCTAAACTTTGCGTTAATAGGGTTTGTATTTGTTCTTTCATAGCCTTTAGTGTGCTTGTTGCCAAGAATCGCCAATACCCACATCAACCACCAGCGGAATGTCTAATGGATAGGTATCGCTCATTAATGTTTGTATTTTATGTGCAAATTCATCCGCCTTTGAAGCTTTCACCTCAAAAACTAGCTCGTCATGCACTTGCATGATCATTTTAATGTCAGGATTGTCATCGCCAATCCATTGATAAACATCGAGCATGGCTTTTTTAATGATGTCAGCCGAAGAGCCTTGCATTGGTGCATTAATTGCTGTGCGCAGGGCGTGTTGTTGTAGCATTTTATTCTTCGCATTAATCTGTGGTAAGTATAAACGCCTACCCATCACAGTTTCAACATAGCCTTGCGCTTTGGCTATTTCTTTGGTGTTATCCATATAGCTCAGAACACCTGGGTAATTTTCAAAATAAGCATCGATATAAGCTTTAGCCTCTGTTCTTGACACATCAATTTGCTTGGCAAGGCCAAAGGCGCTCATGCCATAAATCAAACCAAAATTAATGGCTTTAGCATTACGACGATGATCTTTTGTGACCTCATCAAGCGGCACATTAAACATCATCGATGCCGTGGCGCTATGGACATCTACATCATTATTAAAGGCTTCTAGCAAACTTTCATCTTGTGAAATATGCGCCATGATTCTAAGTTCAATCTGAGAGTAGTCTGCTGCAATAATCACGTTGCCTTTGTTGGCAATAAAAGCACCTCTAATACGTGCACCTTGCTCAGAACGAATGGGGATATTTTGCAAATTTGGGTTAGAAGAAGAAAGGCGCCCTGTGGCTGTCACCGCTTGATGATACGAAGTATGTAATCGTCCAGTTTTAAGATCTACTTGCTTAGGTAAAGCCTCCAAATAGGTTGAATTAAGTTTAGTGAGTGTTCGGTAGCTTAGAATCAAATCAACTAATGGATGGTCTAACAACTTTAACGCCTCTTCATTGGTAGATGGAGCACCTTTGGGTGTTTTCTTTTTGGCCTCTAAGCCCAAACCATCATCAGAGAATAAAATTTGTTGAATCTGCTTGGGTGACTCTAAATTAAACGCATCACCCGCTAACTCAAATGCTTGCGATTCAATGTCTTTCATTTGCGCTGCAATGTCAATTTGTTGTATATTCAAAGCGCTCACATCTAGCTCTACACCATTGCGCTCCATACGCACCAATACTTCGATTAATGGTATTTCCAGAGTCTGATACAGTTTAGCCAATTTAGGATATTGTGCCAAATCACCATCCAACACTTGATTAAGCTCTTGTGTCACAATCACGTCTTCACAAGCATAAGGAAACGCTTGCTCTAGCCCGACCTGATTAAAGGTAATTTGTTTTTTGCCTTTGCCCGCCACATCAGCAAAATGAATGGTTTGATAATTCAGATAATGCTGCGCCAAATCATCCATATTGTGTCGTGTCGCCACTGAATTTAAACAATAGGATTTCACCATGGTGTCATCACTAATGCCTTTTAATGAAATGTCGTAATTGGCTAAAACATGAGTATCATATTTTAAGTTTTGACCTGTTTTATGAATAGCAAAATTTTCTAAAATAGGCCTTAATTTTTCCAACACATCTGCAAAATTTAATTGCCTTGGGGCATCTAAATAATCATGTGCAACTGGCACATAAAAACTGTCCTTATCCACTAAAAATACCCAGCCCACAATTTGAGCATTCATATAATCTAGTGAAGTCGTTTCTAAATCAAAAACAAAAGCCGCGCTTTTCTCTAATCTTTGCACCAATGTTTCAAAAGTTTGATTGTCTAATACCAGCGTTTGAGAGTAGTCAGCCATGAAATCGTTACTTGGCACGTTTTCAACCACATTAACCAAGGGTTCAGTTGTTGCTTGTGCTGCTGACTTTGGTGTAGACGATTCATTAGTGATATTTAACTGTTTAAGCCACATTGAGAATCCATATTGCTGAAACAAACTGGCTAATTTAGCGTTATCAGGACCAGGTTCATCCATCAAAATATCGCATGGTAAATCAACATCAAATTTAAGTGTCACCAACTGATAAGACAAATCTAACAACTCAAAACTATCGCGTAATTTTTCGCCGACTTTACCATTAATTTGATCTGCATTGGTTTTGATATCTTCAATACCGCCAAACTGATCTAGCCACTTAATTGCCGTTTTTGGTCCAACGCTTGGCACGCCTGGGATATTATCCGCACTGTCGCCAGTCAACGCTAACAAATCTAAGATTTGGTCAGGGCGTACACCCATCTTTTCTACTACGCCTGCTTGATCGTATAAGTCGCCCTTCATATTGAGCTGAGTAATGTTGTCACTCACGAGTTGCATTAAGTCTTTATCGCCACTAGCAATAATGGTTTTCAGCTTGTTCTCATCTGCACAACGACTTAAAGTGGCAATCACATCATCTGCCTCAACCCCAGGCACACACATAAAATGAAAGCCCATGGCACGGATAATTTCGTACAGTGGTTCGATTTGCATCACCAGTTCTTCATCAGCTGGTTTACGGTGGGCTTTGTACTGTGGGTAAAGTTCGTGTCGATGATTTTTACCCTTGGCATCAAAAATAGCAATTAGTTTGGCTTGTGGATATTTTCGCTGTAAATGCTTAATCGCATTAATAACGCCAAACATAGCGCCCGTAGGAAAACCATCGTCGTTGGTTAAATTTTGCGAAAGGGTAGAGAAATAAGCCCTAAATAAAAAGGCTGATCCGTCCAATAAGATAAGTTGATGTGGCATGCTAAGGAGTTTTTAGTCAGGTTTTAAAAATAATGGAAATACTATTCAGAATTTTACCAATTTTTACTCATTAAGATAAGACTTAACGACATCTTGAGGTATAAAATAGACTTTATTTGATCAAACTGTTGTGACCACTTCTCAAGCACTCATTAGCGCCCATAATATCAGCTTAAGTCATCATGGAAAATCTGTGCTAGATGACGTTAGTTTCGAACTCAAAGCAGGTGAATTTATCACACTTATTGGGCCCAATGGCGCAGGAAAAAGCTCTTTGATTAAGGTCTTGTTAGGTTTGATCAAAGCTGATAGTGGTGATATTAAACGCTCAGGCGACATCAGGCTTGGTTATACGCCACAGACTTTTAGCCCCAATCCATTTATTCCAATTTCAGTGGTCGGCTTTCTTAATTTAAATCAAAAAGTAGCGCAGAACTTTCTACATAAAACAGCCTTATTAACAGGCATTGAAAGCTTACTAGATTCGCCATTAAAAAGCCTTTCTGGTGGCGAATTACAACGTGTCTTACTCGCCCGCGCCCTACTAAACAAACCCAACGTCTTAATTCTAGACGAGCCCGCTCAAAATCTAGATGTGAATGGTCAAATGCATTTGTACAAGCTTATTCAAGACATTCATCAACAACAAGGCTGTGCAGTACTCATGGTCTCACATGATCTACACCGAGTAATGAAAGAATCAACTCAGGTGTTGTGTTTGTATCGCCATATTTGCTGCATGGGACAACCTGAAACTATTATTAAAGACAGTCAATTTAATGACTTGTTTGCTGATCAAATGGATGAATTAATGGCCACTTACGAGCATCACCACAATCATTGTCACGAAGATTAGCTCTTATTTATATTACTGAGCAAACATTTTGGCTGATGTTTGTTGTAAAAAACTAGCCTTAGTTATTTCAATCACTACATCCCATCTTCCCTTAAGCGGCAAAACCACCTCTACTTGATACACGCCCTCTTTATTCACATACATGGGTTTAGAAAAATCACGCTTCATTTCCAATGGTCGATAAAAATAAGCGACTGCCTTAGCGGTCGAAAACACTTTGCCATTTTTAGCGCTAACTGCCGTGTAAGTTTGTTCGATACTATGTTTTACAATTTCGGGCGTGTTCAGATTTAAAGTCCAACCCTGGGCTAATAATTGATTTCTAGCATTCAATGTTTCGCCATAGGCCTCACCACTCAAATAGGCGTCCTCCACCACCAATCCAGGATGAGTCTCTATCGCGGTAATGATGCGATAAAACGTTGCGATGACTAAAATTAAAAATAGTACCAACATGGACACTGCCATTGGGCTTTTTTGAAAAGTCATCGCATACTCTTAGGTGTGAAAAAAGATGACTCGTATTCTAACATTGTATCTTTTCCAGTCACCACAAAAACAACCGCACTATTATCGCCGACGTCGCGCTCAAACGCTTTTAAATAAACATAAACTGACTTCACATTACCTGAGGATATGGTGATATTTCTGTGTTGCCTCTGAGAAGTTAAATGAGAAATTTCACTTTTAAAGTTGACATCGACTAGTATTGATACGTGCGTCTTATTCATAATTTTTAGCTCATATTTATTACGAATCGAACCATCGGATAGCTGTACAAAAAGTGGCTGTCGATCATGTAGTACTTTAAGATCCATCGGCGCAAGACTAAACAAGCCAGCCCCTAACACTGATAAAGCTAGCACTAAAATAGTTGAATACACGATTACTCTAGGGCGCTTATATAAAGCAATAAAAGGTTTATTAAATTTCATCTCCTCAAGCGAGGTGTAACGAATTAAGCCTGTTGCTTTACCAACTTTGGTCATTACTGAATCACAAGCGTCAATGCACAAGCCACAAGTAATACAACCATATTCTTGCCCTTGACGAATATCAACACCGGTTGGACACACGGCCACACATTGATGACAATCGATGCAATCACCTTGGCCTTGTGCATATTGGCCTTTTTTAAGCTTACCACGCTGTTCTCCACGATAATGATCATAGGTCGGCATAATGGTTTGTTTGTCAACCATTGCCCCTTGAATACGCGCATAAGGGCAAATCCACAAACACGTTTGTTCACGCATATGTCCAGCAAAAGTATAGGCGCCCAATGATATGAAGGCAGTAATGCTAAGTGTGGTACTAGAAGCCGAACCATCAAAATAATCAAACCATGACACACCAAAATATAGCATCCAAGTAACGCCAGATAAAAAAGCAATGGCCAGCCAAACCACGTGTTTACTAATTTTAATCCGGATTTTGGTCGAATCCCATGGTGCTGCCTCTAGCTTTCGACGCTTAACAGGTGGTCCTTCAAAAAATTCCTCAACCTTGGTAAACATATCTGTCCAAACTGTTTGGAAGCAAAAGTAGCCGCAAAACACACGGCCCAATACCGTAGTCATTACTGCCAATAGAATGGCTAAAAATAATAATACTATGGTTAACATCCAGAGATCCTGTGGAAATATGGTGATATCAAACAGGTGGTACTGTCTCTTTTCAATATCAAACAATATTGCCTGTTTCCCATTCCAAGTGATATAAGGCGCAATAAAAAAAGGCAACCAAACCAAAGTGCCAAACCATTTAAGTAATCGAAACTTTCCCCCCATGCGCTTAGCATGAACGGTTTTTTCACCTAAGTTTTGAATCCATTGCTCGCCTTCTGTATAGAGGTTGTCTATTTGAATATTGTCTTTACTCATTCTCACTTACTTGGCATTAAATCAATTAATGCATCATATCATTAATACAGTTATTGATACACTGATATGGCTCAACAACATGGCTAAGCTTTAGTATCAAAATACGCCTCTGATATAATGATCTGTTTTTATTTAATGGATTGACCATGAAAGATATTATTGAAGCGGCTTTTGAAGATAGAGCTAACTTGAACCCGCAAACAGCCAGCTCAGAGATCAAAGAAGCTGTCGCTGAAGCAATCCACTTATTAGATTCTGGTCAAGCCCGTGTTGCTGAACAACAAGCTATCGGTGATTGGACTGTAAACGAATGGCTTAAAAAAGCTGTGCTACTTTCGTTCAGACTAGAAGACAATATGCCAATGGCTGGTGGGTTTACTCAATACTACGACAAAGTGCCTTCAAAATTTGCAGATTTTACCCCAGAAGAATTTAAAGCAGCAGGTGTACGTGTGGTACCACCAGCCAGTGCACGTCGTGGCTCTTTCATTGCTAAAGATACGGTGCTAATGCCGTCGTATGTCAACATTGGTGCTTATGTAGATTCTGGCACTATGGTTGATACTTGGGCAACGGTTGGATCTTGTGCACAAATTGGTAAAAACGTTCACCTCTCAGGTGGTGTCGGTATTGGCGGCGTATTGGAGCCATTACAAGCATCTCCAACTATTATTGAAGATAATTGTTTCATTGGTGCTAGATCAGAAGTAGTTGAAGGTGTAATCGTTGAAGAGGGCTCTGTTATTTCAATGGGCGTTTACATTGGTCAGTCAACTAAGATTTTCAATCGTGCAACGGGTGAAGTTTCTTACGGACGTATTCCAGCAGGCTCTGTTGTGGTATCGGGAAACCTACCATCTAAAGATGGAAGCTACTCACTTTACTGTGCAGTTATCGTAAAACAAGTAGATGCCAAGACTCGCTCTAAAACCAGCATTAATGAATTACTAAGAGGGATTTAGTCTTTCTTTAGAAACTAAAAAACCCGCCTTTCGGCGGGTTTTTTATTGGTATTTATGTATTAACTAGTCGCGTGTAAACAAAGAATAGATAACAGCAATTGCAGCTAAACCAACTAGACCATTTGCGCCTAATTGTGCAACAATACCAGTAATGGTGCCAATGATATCACCACCAATAAATGGAACACTAGCGCCAAAAATCACTTGCAATACAATTGCTAATGCGATTAAAGCTAAACCAGCTTCTGTCAACTTCTTAAATGAACCGATAATAGTATCAAACATAGTTTCACCTCTTTAGTTATAAAAACCCCAACCTTTTTAGTTGGTTATTAACTTTTTACTACAAAAACCACACTTGTCAAGTTTTATTGAGGGAATAATACTAAAAACTGATTAAAAACAAGACAAAAAATAAAAATATTTGCATTTATGCAACATTATAATCCTTATGTAGCAAGGTGAGCCACGATTCCGATGAAAATAATCATACCAATAAAATTATTATGTAAAAAAGCTTGAAAACAGGCTGTTTTCTCTCTATTTTTGATCATATTTTGATGATAAATCATTAAAAATGCACTTAAAATCACGGAAATGTCGTAAAAAACGTTCAATTTGAAAATTTCTGAAATTTTAAAAAACACAAATAATAAACAAATTTGCAGTATTCCAATGATCAATTTATCATATTTTGCAAACAATACCGCTGTGGACTTTACTCCAATCTTTATATCCTCTTCTCGATCAGCCATGGCATACATGGTGTCATAAATAACTGTCCAAATAACCGTTGCAGAAAATATCCACCAAGCACTATCAGGCACACTACCATTTGTTGCAGCAAATGCCATTGGCACACTCATGGCAAAAGCCAAGCCCAATATAAACTGAGGCAAGTGTGTCCAACGCTTAGTAAAAGGATAGAGTGTCGCTAGCCCTGCAGCAATAAAGGCCAACTGAATAGTTAGACTATTGGTCATTAACACCAAGCCAAAGGCAATAAGCATTAAGATAAAAAATAAAATCAAAGCAGACTTAGCTGTAATTTCACCCGAGGTGATTGGGCGATGTTGCGTACGCTCAATCAGCTTGTCAAATTCTCGATCGGCATAGTCATTAATCACACAACCAGCCGAACGCATGATGGTAACGCCTAACACAAAGATAATTATCAAATCCAACCGAGGCCATCCATCTGCCGCTAAAAATAACGCCCATAGAGCTGGCCATAATAGCAAATAAATGCCGATAGGCTTATCAAGGCGCATCAGACGAAAGTAAACATTCATAACTGTTTTAAGAAATCTTGCAAGTCTTGCGTTAATGGTGCTTGTACTTTTTGAATCTCATTCGTGAGTGGGTTGGTAAATGTGAGCTGATGTGCGTGTAAGAATAAACGCTTCAAACCTTTTGTTTTTATCTCGGCATCAAATCTTGGGTCACCATATTTATCATCGCCAGCAATCGGATGACCTGCGTGTTTGGCATGTGCGCGTATTTGATGCGTGCGTCCAGTTTCAATCAACACTTCGACCAGTGACGCTTCAAAATCTTGTTGATGAAAATTCTTCAAAGGTTGAAAGTGGCTAATTGCTTCTTTACCCTTAGTATCAACCACCGTATAACGTGAGTTTTGATATAACGGCGCATCGATGGTATGACGTTTTTTACTCCAAGTGCCTTTAACTAAAGCGGTATAACGTTTTTCCATTTGATGTTGGCTGAGCTGTTCGTGAAGATTTTTTAAAACACTGCGTTTTTTTGCAATCAGCAAGATACCCGAGGTTGCCCGATCGAGTCGGTGTACTAATTCAACCGGATCTTTATACATGCTACGCAAAGCTTCAATCACGCCAATGGTTACACCACTGCCACTGTGCACAGCCAAACCACTTGGTTTATTAATAATCAACAAGCCTTTGTCTTCATATAGAACACTATCAGTCAATAATTGTTTCAGATTATCTGATGCTTCAACTTGCCCTGATTCTGATACTCGAATCGGTGGGATACGCACCACATCGTCTAGTTGTAATTTGTATTCTGCTTTTTTTCGCCCCTTATTTACCCGCACTTCGCCTTTACGAATGACTCGGTAAACATGTGACTTTGGCACGCCTTTTAGATGCTTTAGTAGATAGTTGTCTAGACGCTGACCTTCGGAAAATTCATCAATGGTTTTAAAAGAAACTGCCATTATTTTGAGAAAAATAAATCGTTAAAATTCTGCGTAGTTTGTTGTGCAATATTGTCAACACTGACCCCGCGTATTTCTGCCAATTTTTCAGCTACATAATACGTATAAGCGGGTGAATTTGCTCTGCCACGGTACGGCACAGGTGTTAAATAAGGAGAATCGGTTTCTACCAATAGGCGATTAGCCGGTACTTTCTTAGCAACCTCGCGTAAATCAGCTGCACTTTTAAAAGTAATAATGCCAGAAAATGAAATATAGAAGCCCAAATCCAAAGCCGCTTTAGCAGTCTCCCAATCCTCAGAAAAACAATGCATAACCCCTGCTTGCGCTTGTTCTTGTTGCATGATCTCAATGGTATCAGCCTTAGCCTCACGCGTATGAATAATCATCGGTTTGCCTGATTGATTAGAGGCTGCAATATGCCTTCTGAAACGCTCACGCTGCCAATCAGCCGTGTCTTTTTTAACATGGAAATAATCCAGCCCTGTTTCACCAATAGCAATAATTTTTTCATGATCTGCTAGGGCTAATAATTCTTCAACACTTGGGTCTTTACCTTCCTGCTCAACTGGATGCACACCCACCGAAGCATAAATCTGCTGGTGCGATTTTGCCAAAGAAAACACGTCATCGAAATGTTCAAGATCAATGCAAACGCACAAAAATTCTTCTACTGATAAATCTTTAGCGTGGGCAAGCATACTCTCCATGCTGCCACCAAACTGATCCAAATCAACGCGGTCAATATGGCAATGGGAATCAATAATTTTCATAATCCTAATTTTCTAAGCCAGTCTTTAGCTTTGCTATCTAGCTTGCCTTTTATACCTTCTAGCTCCCCTTTTAATTGTCGGCGTATGCCTTCTTTAATTTCTTTTTCACCCAGTCTAAGCCCTTGATTCTCTACTTCGTCTTGAATACGACGAAGTGCTAATTTCATCAACTCTGAACCAACACGACTCATAGTAATGCCTTTGGGCGCACCAAAATGACGAATACTTACATCTGGTACATCAACAACACCCTTAAACCATTGGGTGTCAATTTTAAGTTGGGTGTTAACAAGGGTTAAATTCTTGATGATGACTCGAGCCTCAGTTTGTTTTTCAATTTTATTTGCTTGATCTTTGACTGCATTCTGACTAGACACACTTGACTTTGGCTCTAAATTCTTAAGCAGTGTCACTAAGTTAACTTGATTGTCACTTTGTTCAAGCGTGAATAACAAACCATCAAATTCTAAATGTTTAATAACAATTAGATCATCTGTACTTTCAGTATCAATGATTAAACTTAAATGATTTAAGACGAAGGCATTTTCATTTTTAAAATGTTCTGGGTTCCTCACTTCAACAAAATCAATATTAACCTTGCCTACTGATAAATCACTTCTAAACTCGGCAATATGCACAGGTGTTTTTAAGGCTTGCTGTGCATAAGTTTCAATTGCACTCTTAGTAATACCATCAAAGAACAAAGCCATTGCGCCGATTACAATCAGAACAAGTACAAATAAGTAGGTCAGTATTTTTTTCATATTTATCCCAATTGTATTTCTAATAAAAATCGATCATCTGATACATAAGGCACATTGATTTGATGCGGCGTCATTAAAACACCTTGCATCGCTTCTTGTGAAAAATGATCGCCCTTCATCAATAGGTAGCGACCATTATCACACAATAAATGTTGAGTGAGTTTTAATGTTTTATCAACTTCAGCGAAGGCTCTTGAAGTAATTTGTGCAAAACAAGCTTGAGGCTTGAATACTTCAACTCGCTCATTAATCACACTGAGGTTATCAAGTTGTAATTGTGTTTTTACAAATTGCATAAATCGACATTTTTTACCAACGCTGTCAAGCACGCTCACCGAAAGCTCTGGTTTCATAATTGCCAAGACAATACCAGGCAAGCCTGCACCTGCACCCACATCTAAAAGTGAACCGTTATTGATATAAGGCAAGATCGATAAACTGTCGAGCAAGTGTTTTTTAACGCCCAATTGTGGGTCTCGAATAGCGCTGAGATTATAGGTTTTATTCCACTTAGTCATTAATTCAAGATAACTTAGCAACCGCTCTGTTTGTTGACTCTTTAATGATAGATTCATCTGCTCAGCACCACTTAGCAAGATCTGCCGAAGTTCACTCATGAAGCTACTTTATAAGTTTTCAAATAAACCAATAAAATAGAAATAGAAGCTGGTGTCACACCCTGAAGTCGACTAGCTTGACCAATGGTCTCTGGGCGATGAAGACTTAACTTTTGCCTTACCTCTGCCGATAGCGCTTGAATAGAGTCATAGTCCATTGACTCGGGCAGAGATGTGTTTTCATTCTTTCGATACTTCTCAATTTCATCAAGTTGACGTTTGATATAACCTTCATACTTCACCTGATTTTCTACTTGCTCAATCAACAATCGATCTTGTAAAAAAGGTTGGGCTGATACAATTTTACTGAGTAATTGATAATCAACTTTAGGTCGTTTTAACAGTGTTTCCAGATTGTACTCATGATTTAATTTAACGCCCAATACATCGCTTGCTTGCTGATCATCTGCTTGCACCCAAGTGGTTTTTAAACGTTGTTTTTCTTTCAAAATCACATCATATTTTTTCTCAAATGCTTTCCAACGATCATCATCAATCAAGCCTAATTCTCTGGCTTTGGGTGTTAGGCGCTCGTCAGCATTGTCTTCTCGCAAAAGTAAACGGTACTCGGCACGTGAAGTAAACATACGGTATGGTTCGTTAGTGCCTTTGGTAATCAAATCATCCACCATTACCCCAATATAACTCTCATCACGTTTTGGGTGCCACGGATCTTTAGCTTGTACAGCGCATGCAGCATTTACGCCCGCTAACAAGCCTTGGGCTGCAGCCTCCTCATAACCAGTGGTGCCATTAATTTGCCCGGCAAAATATAAGCCAGATATTTTCTTAACCTCAAGTGTTTGCCTAAGGCCTCGTGGATCAAAATAATCATACTCAATCGCGTAGCCGGGACGAATAATCTGTGCATTTTCAAATCCTTTAATCGAGCGAATAAAATCAACTTGCACTTCATATGGCAGTGATGTAGACACGCCGTTTGGATATACTTCATTCGTGGTCAAACCTTCAGGTTCAACAAAAATCTGATGCGAGTCTCGTTCAGCAAAGCGCACCACCTTATCTTCAATCGATGGGCAATATCGTGGACCAATACCTTCTATATTACCGGTATACATAGGCGAATCTTTTAAACCCTCACGAATGAGATCATGTGTTTTTTCATTGGTATGGGTAATGTAACAGGGGATCTGCTGTGGATGGTCTGATGCTTTACCCATATAAGAGAAAGTCGGCAATGGGGTGTCGCCAGGCTGTGCTTGCAATACGCTAAAGTCAATCGTGCGACCATCCAATCTTGGTGGTGTGCCTGTTTTTAACCTGCCTACGCCGAGATCATAAGCCCTCAGTGTTCTTGATAGCGGGTTAGAAGGTGCATCGCCGGCACGGCCACCCTCAAAATTCGATTGGCCAATATGAATCACACCACCTAAAAACGTACCTGAAGTGAGAATGACTTTATCAGCATAAAAGTTCAAACCCATTTGGGTCTTAATACCTTTAATCACATCGTTTTCAATAATGAGATCATCAACTGCTTGCTGGAATAAAGATAAGTTTTCCTGATTCTCTAAAATATAGCGAATTTCTGCTTTATATAAAACACGATCTGCTTGTGCTCGTGTTGCGCGTACAGCAGGCCCTTTGGAAGCATTTAAGGTTCTAAATTGAATGCCGGCTTTGTCAATAGCAGTTGCCATTGCGCCACCCATAGCATCAATTTCTTTGACCAAGTGCCCCTTGCCAATACCACCAATCGCAGGATTACAGCTCATCTGACCAAGCGTCTCAATATTATGCGTAATTAACAACGTACTCACACCCATACGCGCAGAAGCCAAGGCGGCTTCAGTGCCAGCATGGCCACCGCCAATCACGATTACTGAATAATGTTTATTGATTTGCATGATTTATTGTATCACCTGAAAAACAAAAAAGGCCCGTTATAAAAACGAGCCTTTCAAGCTTGATGCTAAGATGCTTACGTAATGTTAGCGTCTAATTCACCTGAAGCGTATCTTTGACTCATTGTGTCTAATGAAGATACTTTGATTTTATCAGCATTACCTGCAGAACCAAATGCTTCAAAACGTGCCGCACAAATATCAGACATTGCTGCTGTTGAATCTTTTAAGAATTTACGCGGATCAAAGTTTGAAGTATTTTCAATCAAATGTTTACGAACTGCGCCCGTAGAAGCCATACGTAAATCAGTATCAATGTTTACCTTACGTACGCCATTCTTAATGCCTTCTTGAATCTCTTCAACAGGAACGCCATAAGTTTGACCCATATCACCACCATGTGAGTTAATAATTTCTAACCATTCTTGTGGTACTGACGATGAACCGTGCATCACTAAGTGAGTGTTCGGTAAACGCGCATGAATCTCTTTAATACGGTCAATACGCAACACATCGCCTGTAGGCTCTGCAGTAAACTTGTACGCACCATGTGAAGTACCAATCGCGATTGCTAAGGCATCAACGTTTGTTGCTTTAACAAAATCTGCCGCTTCTTCAACTGAAGTTAACAACATGTCAAGATCTAATTTACCTTCAGCACCGTGGCCATCTTCTTCGCCCATCATGCCAGTTTCTAATGAACCTAAACAACCAAGCTCACCTTCTACTGATACACCACCTGCGTGAGCCATTTTCACAACTTCAGCAGTTACTGCAACATTGTACTCAAAGCTAGCTGGTGTTTTCATGTCAGCTTCTAAAGAGCCATCCATCATTACTGATGAAAAACCTGATTGAATTGAACGTAAACAAATTGCTGGCTCAGAACCATGATCTTGATGCATTACTACTGGGATGTGCGGGTACATTTCAGTTGCTGCAATGATCAAATGACGTAAGAACGGCTCACCCGCGTAAGAACGCGCACCAGCAGAACCCTGCATAATCACTGGACTGTTAGTTTTGTCAGCTGCTTGCATAATTGCATGCACTTGCTCCATATTGTTAACGTTAAACGCAGGCATACCGTAACTGTTTTCTGCTGCGTGATCTAATAATTCCCTTAATGAAATTAACATATATTTCTCCTTTCTTGTTTTACTATTTAATAATTAGCATCACCAACACGAACAATCTTCATCATATTGGTTCCACCTGATTTGCCTTTGTACATTCCTTTGGTCAATACTACCAAATCTCCATCTTTTACAACCTCGTTTTTTGTCAGTGTTTCAATTACTGTTTCATTTACCTGAATCCAATCTTTAACACCGGCCTTCTCAATACCACACGGATAAACACCACGATATAACGTTACTTTACGTAAAGTTTGGATGTCATCACTCATTGCAAAAATTGAAATATTCGAACTCATCCTTGACATCCACATGGCTGTTTTTCCAGTTTCTGTCAATGCTGCAATTACCTTGACACCTAAATGGTTAGCTGCATACATCGTACTCATAGCAATGGTTTCATCGATCGCTTGGAAATCTTCATGCAATCGATGATGTGAAGTTTTAGCAATTGGATTTTTTTCAGTTTCCAAGCAAACATCGTGCATAGTTTTAACTGCATTTTCAGGATAATCGCCTGCTGCCGTCTCTGCTGATAACATCACTGCATCAGTGCCATCAAGCACAGCATTTGCCACGTCAAACACTTCTGCACGTGTTGGAATAGGGTTCTCAATCATTGACTCAAGCATCTGCGTTGCTGTAATTACAATACGGTCATTTGATCTGGCTAGTTTAATCAATCTTTTCTGTTGTGCTGGCAGTTGAGCATCGCCAATTTCAACACCAAGATCACCACGAGCCACCATAATGCCGGCTGACTCTTCAATAATATCTAAAATGGTTTCTTCTACTAATGCTTCAGCTCGTTCAATTTTTGAAATAACACCTGCATGTGCGCCCGCTGCCTTCAACAACTGCTTGGTTTCACGCACATCGTCACCGCTCACTGGGAATGATAGTGCCACGTAATCCGCTTTTGCTTTGGCCGCAGTAAAAATATCTTTTTTGTCTTTCTCAGTAAGTGCGTTAGCTGATAAGCCACCGCCACGAAGATTGATGCCTTTTTTATCAGACAAGACACCGCCTTGTGTTACCACAGTATTGATCTTATTGCCTTCAATACTAATCACTTCTAAAACAATCTTGCCATCATCTAGTATCAACACGTTGCCAGTTTTAACTTCTTGAGGTAGCGTTTTGTAAGCAATACCAACAGATTCTTGATTGCCTAATAATCCATCCATATCAGCATCTAGAGCAAAAGAATCACCATTGTTTAGCTGAATTTTTATGCCATCTTTAAAAGAAGCAATGCGAATTTTAGGACCTTGAAGATCCATCAATACACCTACGTAGGTATTATTAGCTTGTGCCCATTCGCGCACTGCTTTAACTCTGCCTAAATGCTCTTCTTCTGATCCATGTGAGAAGTTAATGCGAACCACGTTCACACCTGCCGCTAGAATACTTTCTAGTACACCTTCTTTATCCGTTGCCGGACCGAGTGTTGCTAATATTTTAGTTCTTCTTGCCAAGTGTTACTCCGCTGCTCTTTGTTCTAAAATTTCTACGGCTGGTAATTTTTTACCTTCTAAAAACTCTAAGAAAGCACCACCACCAGTTGAAATATAGCTAATTTTATCTTCAATACCATACTTATCAACTGCTGCTAGAGTGTCACCACCACCTGCAATTGAAAAGGCATCAGACTCAGCAATCGCCATAGCCACTGTTTTTGTACCACCTTCAAACTGGTCGAACTCAAATACGCCTACTGGGCCGTTCCAAACAATGGTACCAGCATTTTTCATGATCTCTGCTAATTCAGCCGCTGAATCTGGGCCAATATCAAACATCATATCATCATCAACTACCGCATCTGATGCCTTAGTCTCTGCTGGTGTATCTTCTGAAAATTCCTTGCCACAAACCACATCAGTTGGCACTGGAATTTCACAGTCTTCCATCAATTTTTTAGCCGTTGGAATTAAATCATGCTCACACAATGATTTACCAACATTATGGCCTTGTGCTGCAATAAAGGTATTAGCAATACCACCACCAACAACCAATTGATCAACAATCTTAGACAAAGATTCTAATACGGTTAATTTAGTAGACACTTTAGAGCCACCAACAATCGCTACCATTGGGCGCTTAGGATTGTCTAATGCTTTGCCTAATGCTTCCAACTCACCCGATAATAACGGGCCAGAACAAGCAATGGGTGCATACTTAGCTACACCATGAGTTGAGGCTTGTGCGCGGTGCGCGGTACCAAAAGCATCCATTGCAAAAATATCACACATCGCTGCCATACGCTTAGACAAGTCATCGCCATTTGCCATTTCACCTTCATTAAAACGAACATTCTCACAAAGCACCACTTCGCCATCATTCATTTCAACACCATCTAACCAATTGGTTTCTAAGCGAACATTAACGCCTAATAACTCTGTTAAACGATCAGCAACTGGTTGCAAAGTAAATTCATCACTAGCTTCACCTTCAACTGGACGACCGCGGTGAGACATTAACATGACTTTAGCACCTTGCTTCATTGCCATTTCAATTGTCGGTAATGAGGCTTTAATACGCTTATCACTGGTAACCACACCATCTTTAATCGGCACGTTAAGATCTTGACGAATAAGAACTCTTTTTGAGCTTAGATCTAAATCTGATAAATTGATAACTGACATAATAATTCTCCTGCTTATTTATGCTTACTAAACAACAGACTGATCAATAATTTTAATCAAAGTCTGTTCAACTGGGTCAATCAGTGATGATAATTCATCAGCATCTGACAGTTGAGTAATATGTTTAGAGGGCAGTGCTAATCCAACTTTGGTAGCACCATCCTGTGTATATACCGAAATTCGGCAAGGCAACACTGTTGCCAAATTCATATCCTTCTCAAGGATATCTTTTGCAACCTTTGGGTTGCAAACTTCAAACACGTGACATTCTTCTGTCAACTCTTGGCCTTTACCAGCCAGTGTTTGTTTAATATCGTAAGAATGCAAAATTCCAAACTGATTGTTTGGAACGGCTTCTTTTAAATTTTCAATCACTTCATCAACACTAAGCTGAGAGGTTTGAATATATAAATCTGGCATAAAAACACGGCCCGCATTAGCGAGCCGTAATTTTTATTAGTTAAGCAATATGCTCAACTAAACGAAGCATGTTACATGTGTAACCATACTCGTTATCGTACCAAGAAACAACCTTAACAAATGTATCGTCAAGTGCAATACCGGCATTTGCATCAAAAATTGATGAAGCGCTAATACCACGGAAGTCAGATGAAACCACCATGTCTTCTGTGTATGCTAAAGTACCTTTCATTGAACCTTCTGAAGCTTCTTTCATTGCTGCACAAATTTCTTCATAAGTTGCTGGCTTGTCTAATTCACAAGTTAGATCAACTACTGAAACGTCAACTGAAGGAATACGGAAAGCCATACCTGTTAATTTGCCGTTAAGCTCAGGTAAAACGATGCCTACTGCTTTAGCAGCACCGGTTGATGAAGGGATGATGTTCTCAAATACCGCACGACCACCTCTCCAATCTTTCATTGAAGGACCATCTACTGTTTTTTGTGTTGCTGTTGCTGCATGAACCGTTGTCATTAAGCCACGCTTAAGGCCCCAGTTGTCATTAATCACTTTAGCAATTGGTGCTAAACAGTTAGTGGTACATGATGCTGCTGAAATAATTGATTGACCTGCGTATTCAGTGTGGTTAACACCGTATACAAACATTGGTGTTGCATCTTTAGAAGGTGCTGATTGAACAACCTTCTTAGCGCCAGCATCAATGTGTGCTTGACAAGATTCTTCAGTTAAGAAGAAACCTGTACAGTCAATCGCGATATCTACATCGATGTCGCCCCATGCTAAATCTGCAGGGTTGCGTTCAGCTGAAAGACGAATCTTCTTACCATCGATAACAAAGTTATTGCCTTCTACTGCAACTTCACCGTCGAAACGACCGTGTGCTGTGTCATACTTAAGCATATATGCTAAGTAATCGTTGTCTAATAAGTCGTTAATACCGACTACTTCTAGCTCTGGGAAATCTTTTGCTATTGCACGAAATACCATGCGACCAATACGACCAAAACCGTTAATACCTACTTTAATTGCCATTCTTCTTACTCCTATTTACTTTTTATTACGATTACATCAAAAGGATGTAATGTTTATTAAAACATAGGCCTTGCATGCAAGGCCTATGTTTAATTCTTTATTTAACCGATGACTGATTTAGCTGTTGCAATCACGTTATCTACCGTAAAGCCAAATTCTTTAAATAAGTCAACTGCTGGTGCAGATTCGCCAAAGGTTGTCATACAAACCAAACCACCGTCAATACCAACATACTTGTACCAACCATCGCCAACGCCTGCTTCAATGGCAATACGCTTAACACCTGGTGTTAATACTGAATCTTTGTATGCTTGATCTTGCTCGTCATAAGCATTTGTACAAGGCATTGAAACCACACGTACATTAGCATCCATTGCCTCAGCAGCTTCAACTGCTAAGCCCACTTCAGAACCTGTTGCGATAAAGATAATATCTGCATCGCCATCACAGTCCTTAAGTACATAACCACCTTTTTCAATGTTAGCTACTTGCTCAGCCGTACGTGGCTGAGGCGTTAGTGCTTGACGTGAGAACACCAAACCTGTTGGCGCATTACCTCTCAACATTGCCATTTTCCAAGATACTGCTGATTCAACTGCATCACAACCTCTCCAAGAGTGGAAGCCAGGAATCATACGCATGGTTGACATTTGTTCAACTGGCTGGTGTGTTGGACCATCTTCACCTAAACCGATAGAGTCATGTGTATAAACATAAATTGTGCCGATCTTCATCAGTGATGACATACGTAATGCATTGCGCATGAATTCCATAAACATGAAGAATGTTGCGCCGTAAACTTTGAAACCACCGTGAAGAACCATACCGTTCATCATGTGTGCCATACCAAACTCACGCACACCCCAAGAGATGTAGTTACCGTTAGCATTATCAGCATTAACCTTAACCGTGCCTGACCAGTTAGTTAGGTTAGAACCGGTTAAGTCAGCAGAACCACCAAACATTTCTGGTAGTAATGGACCCATTGCTTCAATCGCACGTTGAGACGCTTGACGTGATGCAATGTTTGGCATTTCGTCTTGAGTCTTAGTAATAAACTTATCCATTTCAACTGCAAAGTTAGCTGGTAAATCACCTGCCATACGACGCTCAAATTCAGCCGCATCTTCAGGGAACTCAGCCTTGTAAGCTGCAAATGTATCATTCCAAGCCGCTTCATCAGTCGCGCCTTGTTCTTTATGATCCCAACCAGCATAAATATCCGCAGGAATCTCAAATGGTGCCGCATCCCAGCCTAAGGCTGCACGCGTACCTGCAATTTCTTCATCACCCAATGGTGCGCCGTGACAGTCGTGTGTACCTGACAATGTCGGTGCGCCAAAACCAATGGTGGTTTTACAACAAATTAAACTTGGCTTATCAGTAACAGCCTTAGCTTCTGTGATCGCTTTGCTGATTGCATCTGCATCGTGACCATCAACCGCAACAACATGCCAATCGTATGAGTTGAAACGCCCTGGAACGCCACGCTCCATCCAATCGCCAATGTGACCATCAATTGAAATATCGTTGTCATCCCAAAATGCGATTAATTTACCCAAGCCTAATGTACCAGCCATGGCACATGATTCATGTGATAAGCCTTCCATTAAACAACCATCACCCATAAATACATAAGTGTTGTGATCAACAATAGTATGACCTGGCTTGTTGAATTGTGCGCCTAATGTACGCTCAGCAATCGCCATACCAACAGCATTAGTGATGCCTTGGCCTAATGGGCCAGTTGTAGTTTCAATACCTTCAGCGTAACCATACTCAGGGTGTCCTGCAGTTTTTGAATGTAATTGACGGAAGCCTTTAATATCATCCATGCTTAACTCGAAACCCGTTAAATGTAGTAACGAGTACATCAACATTGAGCCATGGCCATTTGATAAAACAAAACGATCACGGTCAGCCCATTTAGAGCTAGTTGGGTTATACTTCATGTGTTCGTTCCAAAGTACTTCAGCAATATCTGCCATGCCCATTGGTGCACCCGGGTGGCCTGAATTTGCTTTTTGAACTGCGTCCATGCTTAAAGCACGAATGGCGTTTGCTAGATCTCTGCGTGATGGCATATAATTTCCTTGAACAAAAACTAGATAATTATACGCAAAAACTACGTTTCAATCAAGGCGCTTAATTTCAATAATGTAGGTTTGAGAGCTGTCAGCGTCTATAGACTAAAATAATTGTATTCTAGGGCTTGGTAAAGTCTGTTTTTTCTTCGTCTTTCGTTCAAATCTCTTTAGATTACGTCACTTAGCCTTGATTAAAAATTGTGGTGCCACCTTCCATAACTCGTCTTCTAAAAAAAGCGTGTCTTGAAAAAATACAGTAGCACCTGTTTTACGATAGGACGACTTGTAATTTACAATCGCTTTATCAGCATTGACAGAATGACTGATGAGTTCAATCAATCCACGACCTTCTTTGTTTTCACTGTCTTGGTAGTTTTTAACGATCCTTGCTATACCGCCTTTGTTTTTAATGTAGTCAGCTGAGGTGGCAGAAGTGTGTTTCTCAACCAAATCATAATTTGCATCATACAAACCAGTGTGCCACATAACTACCACGTCTGCTGGCTTTGCTTTTGGCAGGGTCATAACCAACAAGGCAATGAATACACCAATAACACCTATTATTAAGATTGATTTTTTCATTACTCACAACCCTCTAATTAAAAAATAATTACCACTATAAACTCTTTAGTAGAAAGCTTCAAGCAAAGAAGATAAAAAAATTCAACGTATAGCCCCCGAGGCAGCCCCGAGAAAATATTGAATTTAATGAAAAGGCTTAATGCCTTATAGAATATGGTGGTTATAGGTGGACTTGAACCACCGACCCCGGCATTATGAATGCCGTGCTCTAACCAGCTGAGCTACATAACCAAAAGAGCGTGTATTATCGATATATTTGGCAATAATGTCAATAGCTAGCTTACAATATTGTTACTACTCCTTGTGTGCAGTTGATAAAATCAATAACTATGTCAACTCTTAAAATTGCACTCACTGGCGGTATTGCTTGCGGAAAATCAAGTGTTAGCCAAATTTTTAAAAAATTGGGTGTGCCCATTATCGACCTTGATGTGATTGCTCGAACAGTGGTTGAAACTAACACACAGGGCTTAGTTGAACTGGTTGCGCACTTTGGCAATGGTGTTCTAAATGATGACCAAACACTTAATCGCCAAGCATTGCGTCAACAACTGTTTCAAAACAGCGAAAATCAACAAGTTATTGAGGAAATTTTGCATCCAAAAATATTGGAAAAAATGCAAACCGACATCGAAAAACTCAACACTCGGCTAGTCGTCGTTGAAGTGCCTTTATTAGCAGAACAAAATTTGTCAAATTTGTTCGATCGAGCGATTGTTGTGGATTGTAACGAAGAAAATCAGCTCAAAAGGCTATTAAAACGTGAAAAACTGGATGAAAAGCTTGCTAAAACCATGATTGCAGCACAAGCGAGCCGAAAACAGCGCCTAGCATTAAGTGAAAAATTACCAACTGATATTTTAGAAAATAATTCGGAAATTTTCGAAATGGAGCAAAAGGTACAAGATTTGGCGAAAAAACTACTTAATTTGTAAACGCTTTACCATGGTGCCACCAATTAAATGTTCGGTAATGATTTCATCGATATCATCTTCATCAATGTATTGATACCAAATGTTGTCGGGATACACTACCGCCACTGGGCCATGTTCGCACCGACCCAAACAGCGCGATTCACTCACGCCAATTTTACCTTCGCCGAGTTTTCCCTCATCACGGCATTTGTCTTTAGCATAGCGATACATTTGCTTAGCGCCGAGCTGTGAACAACAAGCCTTGCCGTCTTCACGTACATTGTTACAAAAAAAGATGTGGCGTGTGTAGTAACTCATGATTCAATCGCCCTCTTATAGCAATATTTTTTATCAATACCAGTTATTTTAGCGGCTAGTTTTGCGGCTTTCGACGCACCCATTTCTGTGAGTAAAATTGGCAATATTTTATCCAACTGCTCCTCGCCCAAAACTTTATCATTTTTATCAATGGCAGAAATCAAAATTACAAATTCGCCTTTTTGATGGGCATCGTCCGCTTGCAAATAATCAATCAATGCCGGCAAAGTATCAGTTTTAATGGTTTCAAACGTTTTGGTTAATTCCTTGGCAAAGCACACAATGCGTCCATCACCTAGGATAGATTGTAGATCTTGCGCACAAGCTAAAATGCGTTTGGGCGATTCGTAAAAAATGGCGGTCTGGTCAATGTGGGCAATGGCTTGAATAGCCTTGAGTCGTGCCGATTGTTTACTGGGTAAAAACCCAAAAAATCCAAATCGATCACTGGCAACACCCGAGGCTGATAGCGCACTAATCATAGCACTTGCCCCAGGAATCGGCACCACATCAACCCCTGATTTTTTGGCCTCACTCACCAATACATATCCTGGATCACTAATCAGTGGTGTGCCGGCATCACTAATCAGCGCCATGGTCTTACCTGCTAATAATTCATTAATCATCACAGCTGATTTTTGGGTTTCGTTGTGTTCATGGAATGCACGCATCGGTGTGCTGATATCGTAATGACTCAGCAGTCTTTTAGAATGGCGTGTGTCCTCTGCCAAAATCACATCGACAGTTTTTAGTATTTCAACCGCCCTAAAGGTGATATCATCTAAATTTCCGATCGGTGTAGCGACAATATATAACGACATAATTTATGTTTAGTTTTAAACGACAAGTGGGCAATCAAGCAGAGACCATTGCGCTTAAGCACCTCTGCAAGCACGGCCTCGAACTCATTGAACAAAACTATTTAACCAAAATGGGTGAAATAGATATTATTATGCTCGATAAATCCGAACAAACATTAGTTTTTGTTGAAGTTCGCTATCGACAAAATACGCAATTCGGCTCGGCAACTGATAGTATCAACCACAACAAACAAACCAAGCTGATTCGCACCGCGCAGTATTACTTACAACAGCACTCTAAGTATCAAGAATTTATCTGTCGGTTTGATGTTGTCGGTATCGAATCTGATTTAAAATATCCTAAAATCAATTGGATTAAAGACGCATTCACGCTTTAGGAAATCACATGAAAAAATTAGCCTTACTTGCATTACTCATTGTTCATTCTGTATTATTAAGTGGTTGCCTACCTGCCATCCAAAGCATATCTAGCGTTAGTTCTATTATTTCTGTTAATAACGACCGTCGCAGTGCTGGTGTTATCTTAGATGACAAAACCACTTATTTGCAACTAGCTGCCTGGACGGCCGAAGACCCTAAGCTTGATGACGCACACCTTAATTTTCTAATTTACAATAAGGCTGTGCTTATTACTGGCGAAGCGCCAAACAAAGAGCTACGTACCTACATTAGTAAACAAGCAAAGCGTCAATCACCAGCCATTAAACAAGTGTTTAATGAAGTATCTGTCAAGTCTAATAGCAGCCTATTAAAGAGAGCAAAAGATTCGGCTATTACCTTACAGGTTGAGGCAATGTTTCAGAATCAAGAAGTCTTTCATCCGACACACGTGCGTGTCATGACTGAAGCACAAACAGTTTATTTAATGGGTTCAGTCACCAAACGTGAAGCCGATAAGGCCGTCAAAATAGCGACTAAAGCCAAAGGTATTAAACAAGTGGTTAGACTGTTTGATTATTTAAAGACCAGGCCAGCAGTTGAAATTAAGCGCGACAAACTTCAAGTAACTGAATCGATTAAGAAGGAAAAATTAAAACAGAAAAAAGCCGATTTGGAAGCAGAAAAAGCCAAAATTCAAGAAAAAATTAATCAATTAACTGGCACGACTGGAACAAGCTTTTAATTTGATATTCGTACTCGCTTAACGGGTGCGAAAGAATATCGATGTTGGTGTTTGATTGCACCGAACTCTGCCAGCGCTTGAAGATGGACCTTTGTCCCATAACCTTTATGCTTGGCAAAACCATATTCTGGATACTGCTCATCTAATGCAACCATTTGTCTGTCTCGTGTCACTTTGGCAATAATCGAGGCAGCAGAAATCACCGGCTCAGTCAAATCCCCCTTGATAATTGATTGGCAATTTTCAAGCTCTGGGCAACGATTACCATCCACCAGCACTTGATCGTATTTGATATTTAAGTTCTCAACAGCTCGCTTCATGGCTAGCATAGTTGCTTGCAAGATATTGATTTCATCAATCTCTTGAGGGCTGGATTCGCCCACTGCCCATTGACATTGTTGAGTGATTAATGCATACAATGTCTCGCGTTTTTTCTCGCTGAGTTTTTTTGAGTCAGTTAGCTCTGGCAAGTCAAAATCATTCGGCAGGATAACTGCGCCAGCTACTACAGAGCCTACGAGTGGGCCACGGCCTGCCTCATCAACTCCGACAATAATCAAATCTATAACGCCTTAAAGCCGATGTCTGTACGATAGTACGCTGTTGGCCAGTTGATTTTTTCAAGCAATGTATAAGCGTTTGTTTGCGCATCTTTAGTGTTGGCACCGAGTGCTGTAGCACAAAGTACGCGACCACCACTAGTTACCACTGAACCATTATCCATCTTGGTGCCTGCATGAAAAACTTTTGCTTCGGCATTGTCTACTGGCAAGCCGATTACTTCACCTGATGGATAAGCATTAGGATAACCATTAGCCGCCAATACCACGCCCATAGCTGAGCGCTCATCCCATTCAATGGTGGCTTCATCCAGCTGACCTTTAGTGGCTAATAAGCATAACTCTGCTAAGTTTGATTGAAGACGCATCATGATTGGCTGGGTTTCTGGGTCGCCAAAGCGACAGTTATACTCCAATACTTTAAAATTGTTATTTTGATCAATCATTAAGCCTGCATACAGGAAACCCATATACGAATTACCCTCTGCCGCCATACCATCAACCGTTGGGCGAATCACACTGTCCATCACATTTTGGAAGATCTCATCAGTGACAATTGGTGCCGGAGAATACGCACCCATGCCACCAGTATTAGGGCCTTTATCGCCATTATCACGGGCTTTATGGTCTTGTGAAGTGGCCATTGGTAAAATATTTTTACCATCTACCATCACAATAAAACTCGCCTCTTCGCCAACCAAGAATTCTTCAACCACCACGCGAGAGCCAGCCTCACCAAAACGATTACCTTCTAACATGTCGTTAATAGCCTCAACTGCTTCAGCTTGCGTATTGGCGATAATAACACCCTTGCCTGCAGCTAAGCCATCGGCCTTAATGACAATCGGTGTGCCTTTTTCCTCTACATATTTAACCGCTGGCGCTACCTCGGTAAAGACATCGTAGTAAGCGGTCGGAATGTTATTGCGATCAAGAAAATCTTTACAAAAAGCCTTAGAACCTTCAAGCTGAGACGCCGCCTGTGTTGGGCCAAAAATTGCCAAGCCTTCTGCTTGAAAACGATCAACTACGCCAAGCACGAGTGGCGCTTCAGGGCCAACAATGGTAAGATTAATTTGGTTGTCTTTAACAAAGGCAATTAGTCCATCAATGTCTTCTGAACCAACATTAATATTGATCAATTTATTTTCTAACTGAGTGCCGGCATTGCCCGGGGCAACAAATACTTCTTCAACCTCATCAAACTTCGCACACTGCCAAGCTAGGGCGTGCTCGCGGCCGCCAGCACCAATAACCAAAACTTTCATATTTTTTACCTATACGTATTCTTCAATAAACTCTCTAAATTTCTTGTGCGACATAATCTGCGTACCATCACAGTTAAACGACATAGAAATGGTTGAGTTAAATAAATTAATCACTGCTGAACGTAAGTAATAACCTTCTAAATTTCGTAAAGCAGGAATGTGTTCAATAATATAACGTAACTCATCTTCATCCGTAAGTTGCTTCATGCTTTCATTACGCGCATGAAATGCTCCTTGCCACTCTTCTGATAAATATTCAAACGCATGATCGTGCTCAAGCATTTCATAATAGCGCTTAATCAATGCTTCTTTTTCATCCAGAGCAATCATGCCAAAATGATTAAAAACATAATCTGGCACTAATAAATCTTCAGCCAAATGCACTTCAACATTAAACGGATCAAACACCGATGAAGTCTTAATTTCTCCGTTATTAAGCCCAATCACAATGCGATAAACACCGGTAGACAGTAACAAAAATAAGATAACATCTAACAATTCATCAATATTTTCGTCTACCAAATTCAAGGCACGTTTACGGTTATAGACGCTGTCACGCAAACTACTGTCGCCCTTAACGCTACGCATTAAGTTATCGTCAAAACAATAACCAACTAATGCGTTTTTTTTACTCTTCCCAGTATTCATAAATTAGATTATAGTCAATTCTTAAATGAATAATCGCTTGGGTTTAATGCCCTTATCTTCATTTGGTTCGCCAATGCCTAAAAACTGTTTGTGATTGTCAAACAGTTTAATTACTTCGAACGGGCCTTGCCCATTCGAAGTAATAGACCTGCCATATTTAATATCAATTGTTTGTTGTTCATCTAGGTAAAGGCTATCAATATTTGGCAACATATCTTGTGTGGCAAATATTTTTTTATCCAAGGCTTGATAGTCATCCGTGGCTAGTAACTCTAAATCTGAAAACTTAATCGTCTGAGTTATATCAATATGTGCAAAGCCTGTACGTCGAAGCTCAATCACGTGTGCACCACAACCCAGATTGTTTCCAATATCTTCGATCAAAGTACGAATATAAGTACCTTTAGAGCACGACACCTCTAAACTTAAGATGCCACTTTCATAACCCAAATAATCAATGTTGTGAATGGTAACCGGACGTGCTGGTCTGTCGATTTCAATACCTTGTCTGGCTAACTTATATAGAGGTTGTCCATCTTTTTTAAGTGCTGAGTACATCGGTGGCACTTGCTCGATATCTCCAATAAACTGATCAACAGCATTGCGAATTTCTTCATCGGTCAAGTGTTCAAAAGGTTGGGTTTTAATGACCTCGCCTTCAGCATCAGCAGTATCAGTAATCTGTCCTAACTGACCACGGACAAAATAACGCTTATCATCAGCCAGCAAAAAACCTGCCACCTTAGTGGCTTGCCCTAAGCAAATCGGCAAGATACCACTGGCCAACGGATCTAGGGCGCCAGTATGCCCAGCTTTCTTAGCAAAGAATAATCGTTTGACTTTTTGTAGGGCAGCGTTCGAGCTCAGACCGATGTCTTTGTCAAGCAAGACGATACCGTTAATCTCTCTGCCTTTTGGATTACGCCGTGACATGGCTAGTATTTATAGTTTAGACAATAAATCTTCAAGCCTAGCACCCGTATTTGGTGCGGGATCAAAGATAAACTTTAATGCTGGTGTATGGCGCAAATCTAGTGTTTTTGACAAGCGCGAACGGAAAAAACCACTGGCTTTGTTTAATAAGACTTCAACTGTTGCTTGATCAGATTCTGGTACGGTATAAAATACTTTAGCACTACTCAAATCACGACTGGACAAGACATCGGTCACACTTACTGATTGGAGTCTAGGATCTTTGGTTTCGTTTTTTAAAAGTGTTACTAACTCACGACGAATTAGCTCATTAACACGTTCAACTCGGTAGGAGGGTTGCTCTGCCATTAACTAAAGGATACTTTTATAAGGTACGTGCAGTTTCAATGCGCTCAAATACTTCGATCTGGTCGCCTGGCTGGACATCGTTATAACCCGCTACACCGATACCACATTCTGTACCTGATTTAACTACCTTAACATCGTCTTTGAAACGTCTTAGAGACTCTAGTTCACCTTCAAAAATAACCACACTGTCACGCAGTACACGAATTGGTGAATCTTTTCTAACCACACCTTCTTCAACCATACAACCAGCAATATCGCCCAATTTCTGTGATCTAAATACGTCTTTCACATTAGCAATACCAATAATATTTTCACTCAATGCAGGGCTTAATAAACCACTCATGATGGCTTTAACATCATCAATTAAATTATAGATAATTGAATAGTATTCAATGCGCACACCTTCATTATCAGCTGTCCTACGTGCCATTGCATCGGCACGTACATTAAAACCAAGTACCAATGCACCTGAAGTAGCTGCCAAGTTAATGTCTGTATTGTTAATACCACCTACACCACTAGACACCACTTTAACACGCACTTCGTCGGTTGATAATTCTTCTAAGGCTTCTACCAATGCTTGTGCTGATCCTCGTACATCAGATTTCAACAATACATTAACCGTAGAGATATCACCTTCTTCCATTTTTTGTAAGAAGTTTTCCATCTTCGATGCTTGTTGGTTTTGTAACTCAGCCTCACGATCACGTGCTTTTCTAAAGTCAGCGACTTCACGAGCCTTACGCTCAGACTCTACTACTAATACTTCATCACCGGCATTTGGTACGCCTGACAAACCTAATACTTCAACTGGTGTCGATGGACCGGCCTCTTTTAATACTTTGCCTTGATCGTTAACAATTTGCTTAACTTTTCCGTATTCTAAACCGGCAATCATGATGTCGCCTTTTTTCAAAGTACCTGATTGCACTAAAATGGTTGTTACTTTACCACGACCTTTTTCAAGTCGCGCTTCTAGTACAGTACCCTGTGCCGGGCCTTTAACCACTGCTGAAAATTCTAACACCTCAGCTGTTAATGTAATCGCATCTAATAAGGCATCGATACCTTCGCCCGTATGAGCTGATACTGGCACCATCATTACATCGCCGCCCCAGTCCTCAGAAATCACATTGTGGGTTGAAAGTACTTGTTTAATCTTATCAAGATCCGCGCCTTCTTTATCAATTTTATTAATTGCTACAATGATGGGCACATCGGCAGTTTGAGCATGCTTGATTGATTCAATCGTTTGAGGCATTACCCCGTCATCAGCAGCCACAACTAGAATAACAATGTCAGTTGAATTTGCACCACGAGAACGCATTTTTGAGAACGCTGCATGTCCCGGTGTATCAAGAAAGGTAATAAAGCCGTCGTTTGCTTGAACTTGGTAAGCGCCAATATGCTGGGTAATACCACCTGCTTCGCCATCAGCCACTTTGGCTTTACGAATATAGTCTAGTAATGAGGTTTTACCATGATCAACATGACCCATAATAGTTACCACTGGCGGTCTTAAGCTTTCATCACCGGTTGGTTTTGATTGCTCAATCAACGTGTCTTCAATGGTTTCTTCCTTACTGGCAACACCTTTATGACCCATCTCTTCAGCCACTAGTAATGCGGTATCTTGGTCGATCACATCATTCAGTGTCGCCATCACACCCATGCCCATCAGTACTTTAAGCACCTCTCCAGCCTTAGTTGCCATTTTTTGTGCCAGATCTACGACTTTAATATTGTCTGGTATCGCCACTTCATAAATCACTTTTTCGACTGGCTTTTGGAAGCCATGCTGCGCTTGCTCTTCTTGAGTTTTTTGACTTAAACGTGTTCTGTCTTTTTTCTTCAGTCTACGGTTTGGATTGTGTCTAGCTACATGCAGCTGTCGACGCCCATTGTTGCTTGGGGCCTTGTGTAAGCGTTTTGGTTTTTTATCTTCAGCAGGGGCTGCGGTTTTATTAACAGCTTCGTCTTTCGTTTTTTGTTTGGCGGCCTCTTGCTGTTCTTTTTGTGCTTGTGCTTGATCTTTTTTCAAACGCGTCATCTCATGACGCTTAGCATCTTGTGCTAATAATTTTTCATCTGCATCACGGCCTGAATCTAGTGCTGCTTGTGCTTTAAGCGCTTCCTCATTATCAACAGAGCCAACCTCTTGGACCGCCTCTTTTTTAACACGCTTTTTCTTAACTTGAACTTTAATACCGCCAGCACTTGCACTTGATTTGGCACTAGGCTTGCGTGAAGAAACTGACATACTAGACTTGTTGGTTGAGCGTTTAGACAAACTACCCATCAAAATTTTACGTTCTTCAGCTGAGATTTCAGAATCTGCAGTCTTGCCATCAATTCCCGCACTTGCTAGAATATTAATGACCTCATCTGAAGTCTTTTTCAGTAATTTAGATAACGTTTGAACTGTGTGTGCCATATGCTTGCCTATTGTTTTTTATTTGTTTTTAATTAAGTTTTATTTATCTTTACTTAATTAATCAAACCATCCTTCATTTTCTCTTGCGGTCATAATAACAGCCGACGCCACCTCGGTGTCCATAACTTGAATGTCTAATAATTCATCAATTGACAATTCTGCTAGATCATCTACCGTTGCAATATCTGATTCAATTAATGCTTGTGCCAAGTCTTCACTAACACCTTCAACACTCATCAACACCTCAGAAGATTCTGCATCACCTAGTGCTTGTACTAACTGCGCATCAGAAGCACGCTCTTGTAACTCTTCAACCATAGAAGTGTCAAACTCTTCGATACTTGCTAAACTAGCCGCATCTGCATCGGCAACTTCGTCAATACTACCAAAGCCTTCGTCAATTAACACGCCGGCCACTTCAGAGTCAACGCCTAACTTCTCAGCTAATTTTTCGCTGGTCTTTTGATTTTCTCCCGCTTGTTTTTCATCTGCTTCACCAACAGACATAACATTAAGCTTCCAACCGGTTAAGCGTGAAGCCAATTTAATATTTTGACCACCACGACCAATGGCTAATGCCAACTGATCATCTTCAACCGCAATGTCCATTGAATTTTTGTCTTCATCAACGACAATCGCACTTACCTCAGCAGGTGCCATTGCATTGATCACAAACTGTGCAGGATCCTCATCCCAAAGAATGATATCGACACGCTCGCCATTAAGCTCATTTGATACCGCTTGTACACGTGCACCACGCATACCAATACAAGATCCGATTGGATCAAGGCGTTTATCTTTTGCTTTAACGGCTAATTTTGAACGCAAACCAGGGTCTCTAGCACCACCCATAATCTCAATCACGCCTTCAGAAATCTCTGGCACTTCCATCTCGAATAACTCGATCATCATCTCAGGCACTGTACGACTCAAGAAAATTTGAGCACCACGTGGGCTTGACTTCACCTCTTTAATATAGGCTCTTAGACGATCATTCTTACGTACTGATTCATTTGGAATTAGGTCAAATTTAGAAATCATGCCATCAACACCACCCATATCAACATAGGCATTGCCTCGATCAACACGCTTAACGGTTACCATAATCACCTCGCCCACACGCTTTGTGTAGTCTTCAACAATTACTTCTCTTTCAGCTTCACGTACTTTTTGGATAATCACTTGCTTTACGATTTGAGCAGCAATACGGCCAAAGGCTTCAGTTTCCATTGGCTCGCGTACAAAATCATCAACCGCTACACCATTCGCATCTTTAGCATGAATGTGTAATTCTGTATCAAACTCAGTGCCATCATCGTCAACAAAGTTTTCACCGTCATCAATAACCATCCACTGTCTAAAGGTATTAAACTCACCGGTTTTTCTGTCAATTTCAACATGCGCATCAATATTATTGCGCTTCTTTGTTGCAACTGCTAATGCCTCCTCTAAAGACTCGAGTACATCCTCTTGCGAGATGTTTTTCTCATTAGAAATTGCCTCAACCATTAAAAATAATTCTTTACCTTCCACGTCTTTCTCCTGCTTAAAAGTCGGCGACTAAATTCGCCTTTTCAATTAACTCAATATCCAGCATTACTGGACCTAACTCCGTTACCAGTTCAACGCTATTGTTAGTTTCACTAACACTACCGATTGCACCAACAAATTTTCTTTGCCCGTTGATTGGTCTAACCAATCGTAATTTAATATCGTGACCTAAAAAGCGCTGATAGTGCCCAATATGAAACAACGGACGCTCTATACCTGGTGATGATACTTCTAAATTGTACTGGCTTGCAATTGGATCTTCCACGTCAAAAATGGCACTAATTTGTCTCGACACTGTCTCACAGTCATCGACACCAATACCGTTCTCTGAGTCAATATAAATCCTCAAAGTGCTATGCTTGCCACTAGCAACATATTCAATCCCCACGAGCTCGTAGCCCATGTCTACAATCACTGGGTTAATTAATGCTTCAATTTTGTCAGTAATTCTTGCCATTAACTTATCATCAAATAAAACTTAATAAAAACCCCCTAAAAAGGGGGTCGTAATCTTTGGTAGCGGGGACAGGATTTGAACCTATGACCTTCGGGTTATGAGCCCGACGAGCTACCGTACTGCTCCACCCCGCACTAAAGGCGGCTATGATACGCTCTTGTTGTGGCGCTGTCCAGTAATAAATTAAGTTACTTCAAAGATCTTGTTAAAAAAACAAAATAAGACTTACCCAGTGCTTGACTCAACCGATAGGTCAATTCATTTATAATAGACATTATGAAGCTTGCTGTACTCATGGATGATATTGCTAATATCAGCCCCAAAAAAGATTCTTCACTAGCCATGATGCTAGAGGCAACCCGACGCGGTTGGGAAATCTACACATTCGATACAACCGATTTGTTTGCTGAGCAAGGCAAAATACTCGCTTATGCATCAAAAACCACGGTGGCTGATCACCCAGATAATTGGTTTGAAAAGCAGTCAAGTCAAACAATTGAACTAAGTAAATTTGATGTCATCTTAATGCGCAAAGATCCGCCGTTTAACATGGATTATATTTACGCCACTTACCTACTTGAACAGGCAGAAAATAATGGTGTTTTAGTTGTCAACAAACCACAATCCCTACGCGATGCCAATGAAAAACTGTTTGCCCTCAACTTTGCACACTGCATGCCGTCAACACTGATTAGCACTCAGATAGATCAAATTAAATCTTTCATTAAAGCGGAAAAAATCGTTGTGGTTAAACCACTAGATGGTATGGGTGGTAACGATATTTTTAAACTGACCGATGGCGATAGCAATATTGATGAGGTGCTTGATTACTTAACCCACCAAGGCACGCGTCAAATTTTGACTCAAGCGTTTTTATCCGACATTGTTAAGGGCGATAAACGCATTCTCTTAATCAACGGAAAACCCATTGATTATGCCTTGGCACGTATGCCAGCCGAAGGTAGCTTTAAAGGCAATTTAGCCGCCGGTGCAACCGGTGTTGGCCAGCCTTTGAGTGATAGAGATTACTATTTATGTGAACAAATTGGTCCTACCTTAAAAGACAAGGGCCTTATGTTTGTTGGGCTTGATGTGATTGGAGACTACATCACTGAAATCAATGTCACTAGTCCTACTTGTATTCGCGAGCTTGATGCGCAATTTAATCTCAACATTGCTGGTGTATTATTCGATGCTATTGAGCAACAAATAAATACCGAGTAAGCGCCACACCAGCTCCCGCTGCTGATAACGACAACAGAACGTTCAATAAAATATTAACACTGGCTTGTCCATAGTGCCCTAAGCTAATCATCTCTACCGACTCCCAAGACAAGGTTGACATCGTGGTTAAAGAGCCGGTAAGACCAATCAACAGTAATAAACGATAAGCCTCGTGCAGTGCGGCTTTTTCTAAAATAATCACCACCAACACGCCCGCCAAAAATGAACCAATAATATTCGCACTTAAGGTGCCGTAAGGAAAAGCTGGGCCAAACGTTGTATTCATAAATTGGGTTAAGTAATAACGCATACTTGCGCCAATGGTTGCGCCAACGCCAATCGCCAGTACGGTGGGTAAAAAGGTCATTTTTTTTGCCTCAATGATTTAAGCTTTTCACTAATTTTAATCTCTAAACCCCGATCCGTCGGCACATAATATTGTTGTTCACCCAACGCCTCAGGAAAATAAGTTTGCCCTTTAGCGATACCGCCCACCTCATCATGCGCATATCGATAACCTTCACCATAGCCCAAATCACTCATCAATGCGGTTGGGGCGTTACATAAGTGCTTAGGCACCTCCAAATCAGCGGTTGCTTTTGCCTCACTCATTGCCTGATTGAAGGCTTTATAAAGGGCGTTAGATTTAGGTGCTACTGCACAGTACGTAGCCGCTTGAGCAATAGCACGATTGCCTTCTTTATCGCCCAAACGCTCATACACATCCCATGCGTTAAGGGTGATTTCTAATGCTCTTGGATCTGCATTGCCAATATCTTCTGAGGCGATGGCCAACAGTCGTCTGGCAATGGTTTTAGGATCACAACCGCCCACCAGCATTCTGGACATCCAATAAAGCGCACCATCGGGCGAAGATCCTCGCACTGATTTATGAAAAGCGGAAAGTTGTTGATAAAAAATATCGCCACCCTTATCAAAAACACTGATTTTATCTTGTAACAATTGTCCAACTGATTGCGCATCTAATACGGCTAATTTAGCCAAGGAAATTTGTTCAACAATGTTAATCAAACGGCGTGCATCACCACTACTGGCATTGATAATTTGCATGCTTACTTCTTTATCGTTTAACTCAAGTTGTTCATGCGCTAAAGCCCGATCTAGTATTTGAAATAACTCCTGCGCACTTAAAGGGTTAAGCACATACACACTCAAACGCGAGAGTAGAGCCCGATTAAGCTCGAACGATGGATTTTCAGTGGTGGCGCCAATTAGCGTAATAAGCCCTGACTCGATATGCGGTAAAAATCCGTCTTGCTGGGCTTTGTTAAAACGGTGTATTTCATCAACAAATAAAAGCGTCTTTTGCCCAATATTTTGAAATTTCTTGGCATTTTCAACCACGGCTCGTAGTTCTTTTACCCCGTCCAAAACCGCACTCATTTGTTCAAAATGACCATCAACTTGGCTAGCAATAATACGCGCCAAAGTGGTTTTCCCTGTGCCTGATGGACCCCACAAGATCATTGAATGTAATTGCTGACGATCAATTGCCTGCTTAAGTGGATGGTTATCATTAAGCAAATGTGTCTGACCAAAAAAACCATCCAACGCTTGTGGTCTTAAATTTTCCGCTAGGGGTTTCATAGGTTTATTTTTACCACTTTAAAATCTTGTTGTTGATTCAATATCAACACAACTGATAAATTAAGTCGCTTAGCCAGCTCAGTTGCTTTTTCACTGCCCATCGCCATCATTGCAGTCGCATAAGCATCGGCCATCATGGTTTGTTGGTTAAGCACACTCACCGAGGTTAAGTCAGTGTTGGCTGGCAAACCATTGCTCGGTGTCAAAATATGCATATAGCGCTCACCCTCCCAAACAAAATAATTGCGGTAATTACCCGAAGTGGCAATGGCTTGATTGTTTAAAACCATGGCGATCGGCTCAGCATTATTTGGCCGCTCGATGCCAAGCATCCAATGTTGATCATGCTGTTTACCGCTAGCAATCACCTCGCCACCAACTTCCACAAGGAAATTTTTAACTTGGTGCTTCTTGAATAGGCGCGCCACCTGATCAACACCAAAACCTTTGGCGATGGCTGATAAGTTAATATGAACATCTTTGGTCTTTTTCACTTGACCATTGTTTAATTGTAAATACCGAATAGATGACAATGGTAATAACTCATTCACTTTTATTCGACTTGGTTTTTGCACTACCTTAGTCACGCCAAAACCCCACACATCAATCAAACGACCAATACCAGGATCAAAATAACCTTGGGTTTGTTGATAAACTTTTTTTGATTGATTTAAAACAAAAAACAACTCATTCGATACATCAATCCATTGATCGGTTGGTTTAAGATTCAATAAGGACAACTCTGACTCTGGATCCCAAGTTGAAAAGGTTTTATTAACTTGATCCAGCACCTGTTCGATTTGCAATTTGGAAACACTTGAATCCGTAGTTTTGATCGTATAAGTGGTGCCCATGGTCGAGCCCGTGATTACCTGTGCTGGCTGATTACCACCACAAGCACTCAAGCCTAAAAAGATAGAGATTAATAAGGCTCTAAGCATTATATAATTTTGACATGTTACGACTTATCTTTTGCTTGTTATTAATGACATCTGCATACGCAAATGATACCACTGCGCATAGCTTTGAATCGTTCTTAGCTGATATCCGCACCCAAGCTAGCAGCCAGGGCGTATCAGCTATCACACTCGATCAAGCCTTTTACGGATTAACTCCCAACCCTAAAGTGATTAAGTTTGATCGATCGCAAGCAGAATTTAGCCAAAATTTTTGGCGCTATCTAGGATCAAGAGTTAGCCCTTACCGACTTAAAAATGGTAAAAAATTACTGCAAGAACATCAAGCCACCTTTCAGCACAATTATCAAAAATATGGGGTGCCTCCACATATTATTGTTGCCTTTTGGGGTTTAGAAACCAACTATGGTAGCAATACAGGTAACTTAAATTTGGTCCGATCTCTAGCCACTTTGAGTTTCGATGAAAGACGTTCCGATTTTTTTACCACGCAATTACTTGCGTTACTCAAACTCATCGATGACAATAAAATCCCGCCAGATGCTCAGGGCTCGTGGGCGGGGGCGATGGGCAACGTCCAGTTTATGCCAACCAATGTTGTCGCCTATGGTGTTGATGCCGATGGTGACGGCGAGATCGGATTATGGGATAACAAGGCTGATATTTTTGCCAGTGCTGCTAACTTTTTACAAAAAATTGGCTGGCACCGAGGTGAGCGCTGGGGGCGTGAAGTCACTATTCCATCGAATTTCGATTACCAACTGGCCAATCTCAGTACCAAAAAATCCGTGAACGAATGGCAAGCGCTTGGCGTACGTACAGCAACTGACAAAGACTTGCCTGATTCTACTATGGCCGCATCATTAGTACTACCGATGGGCTATAATGGCCCGGCTTTTTTGGCCTATCGTAATTTTCGTGCCATCTTAAGGTGGAATAATTCAATTCTCTACGCTTTATCTGTGGGTCATTTATCTGACCGTCTTTCTGGCACGAGTAGATTAACTGCCAAGCCAATTACTGAACCTTCTTTAAGTCGTGATGATATTAAATTTATCCAAACTTCATTCAACCAGTTAGGGCTTGATACTGGCGAGCCTGATGGAATCTCAGGCCCAAAAACCCGAGGTGCCGCACGTCAATATCAACGTATCAACAGCTTACCCATTGATGGCTATGTTGGCTATCAATTGTTACAACAATTACAAACCCTGTGAGTGTTAAAACTTACTTAGGTTTTGATGTTGGCACTAAACGTACCGGTGTTGCTATTGCCAATAGTTTAACCCTACAAGCCAGCGGCATTGAAGTGGTAACCCATCACAAAAATGGCTCAACTAATTGGTCGGATTTTGATCAAATTATTAAAATACATCCTGCAGATTTACTGATTGTCGGACTACCCCTTGACCAAGATGGCAAAGAACAAGAAATGACCTTTATTGCCAAATCATTTGCCAGAAAACTTGAGGCTCGCTACAACATCAAAACTGCAATGATTGATGAGTATTTATCCTCATCTGATGCTAAAAACCAACTAAAATATAACCATTATCATCCAAACGCAGATCGTGGTGAAGTTGATAAACGCTCAGCACAATTAATATTGCAAACATGGTTAAATGAAAAAAGATTTGATTAGCAACGATATTCAACTTAGCCCCGAGGGCAAACTAGTCCATTTATTAGGTCTTGAAGGTCTTTCCAAAAAGCATTTAACCCACATTCTTAACATCGCTGACGGTCTAATTGACGATGCCGGTAATTTAAAAAAATCCAAAGCCCTTGATGACATGAGTGTGGCCAACTTATTCTTTGAGCCATCCACTCGTACTCGAAATACCTTTGAGATTGCAGGCAAACGCACTAGCGCTAATATCATTAACGTTGACTTAGCCAACTCAGCCACCAAGAAAAATGAATCACTACTCGATACCATGCACACGCTTAAAGCCATGCAAATCGATATGTTTGTCATTCGCCACAATCAAAGTGGCTTACCACATCACGTGGCTGAAAATTTACAAGGAGTTGCTATTCTCAATGCAGGTGATGGTATTAATGCCCACCCAACTCAAGCATTACTGGATATGCTCACTATTCGCCAACATAAGCAAAGCTTTGAGGATTTATCAGTAGCCATTATCGGTGATATTGTCCATTCACGTGTAGCACACTCAGATATTCAAGCGCTAAAAACCTTAGGCACAAAGGATATCCGCCTGATTGCACCAACGGGTCTACAGTACGACTCCGAACAATGTGCTTCGGTTAAATGTATGGATGATATTCAAGCTGGGTTAAAAGATTGCGATGTGGTTATGGTGCTGCGCCTACAAAAAGAACGCATGCTAGAAGCTGACATCCCTAACGAACAAGAATACTTCGACAGCTACGGACTAACAGCCGAGCGTCTAGCGCTGGCAAAACCAGACGCTCTTGTTATGCATCCAGGTCCGATCAACCGTGGTGTTGAAATCGACTCTTCTATTGCTGATGGAGATCAATCCGTTATCCTGCAACAAGTCACTAACGGTATTGCTGTGCGCATGGCAGTGATGGAAATCTTAGCGGGTAAATCCTAATCATGGATAATTTAATTGACTATGACGAAGTTAAAAGCGTCCTACACTACTTAAATACTGATGACACCATTGCCAGTGCGCATGGCATCTTGTGTGGTTTTGCCTGTGTCAAACCCGACCTTTCTCTAGATGATTGGCTTGGTGAGATCTTAGTAAGTATCGATCTTACTAATCTGAATGAAAAATCGGCCCATGAGCAGCTGGCACAAATCTACAATAACACCTTATTACAATTGAGTGATGCCACACTAAATTTTCAACAGCTCATTGCAGACGAAGATTGTACACTCAGAGAGCAGGCTGACACCCTCATTCAGTGGTGCCAAGGGTTTTTAGTGGGGTTAGGACTACAAAAAATCTCAACCAATGACGAAGACGTGTTGGAGATGATTAAAGATTTTAGTGAAATATCTAAACTCGATTCCGAAGTGCTCGATAACGAAGAAAATGCACAGGATCTAAGTGAAATTATCGAATTTGTGCGAATGGGTACACTACTTATCCAGGAAACTCTACAGCCCTCTAAGCAAGACTATATTTCTCCAGAATTACTGCATTAAGTCTTGCTGCAGTAACTTTATGGCCTTATCTGGCCTTTATTAAGTATATTATAAAATAACACTTTAATGATAGTGTTGCAAATCGCTAGCATGTTGTTATTATGGTTTGCTAAAGCGCTTGAATCTTGAGGAGGAGGTAGCCGCCTAACTAAACTTGAGGAGAATAAAAAAAACGACTACCTATTAGAAAATCATGAAATATATCTCGGGGGAGAGAATTATGATCTTCTAAATATCATTATACCATAATATAATCATTTTATAATATAGATTGTAAATTTATTTACAAATAAAGGACTGACCAACATGGATAAAGGCGTTAAGCAGCACCCCAACAAAGGAATATTAGTACTCCTAGCAACGCTATTCATGCTCTCTGGTAATGCATTTGCAAGAACACAAGTGATAGATGCCAATATAGATTCGGTTGAGCCAATTTATATGAATTACAAAATTAAAAGAGTCATTAAGCCTTGTCAATCAATGGCGTCAGGTTGTTGGAATGTAAGTTATCAAAAGAGAGTTTTAAAATCACTCCAGGGCTATCGCGTCAAATTATCTTTTGAAGGTCAACAATTCACAGCTCGTATGCGTGCAGAGCCTAAGGGTGAGCGTTTAAAAATTAGAGTGAGTAAAGATTTACTTGGACTGCAAAGCAAGGTCGCAATGAACGCTACTATTGTTTATTAATGCTTGTCTAGACTCGCCACTTGTTGAGGTGCTTTAACAACTGTCATCGGCAACGCTTCAACTACAAAATCATAACCCTTGTTACCATAGTTAAAAAAAGCACTATCTGCTTTTTGCATGTGCGTTCTTGGCGCAAGATCAAACATCGCTAACGGATTAAATACACCATAAGGTTTTGAATCCTCGGCAGAAGCACCTGTTGCGACAAATAATAGTGTTAGTGCAATTGTATTAATCATTAGTTTCATTTTGTTTATCTCTTGGTTAATTAGTATGTTGCCGCCTTATACTCTTGAGGAGAGAATAATTCTTGGGGGAGAGCGACAACATGAAACCTATTATATCATGAAAGTATAATATGTCAAGTTAATAATATAATGAAAGTATAATATAGTTTATCAGAGGATGTTTTAGTTAGTCCCAATATTAGCCAATAATGATAGTTATATCAACAATTTTAATTATGTTAAGATTTAGCCTGAAGTAACAAAACAACTAATTTTTTATCTTGAGGAGAGAATAAATATGATGAAGTATGATGGTCAAGAAATTGGCTCAAAAAAATGCGGTATTACACAGGTTTGCGTTGTTATGGCGATGTTAGCAGGTGCATTTTTAACACTGGTTATTATTTGGGGCATCATGGAATTTATGCCAGGGGTTCCAGCGGGCATATGACCTTTTTCAACTTCTAAATAAAAAAAAGCGCATCAAATGGTGCGCTTTTTTGTGGTCTATCAAATATGGTGGCCACACCTAGAATTGAACTAGGGACACAGGGATTTTCAATCCCTTGCTCTACCAACTGAGCTATGTGGCCTTAAAAGTCAGAATTATACCGAAAAATCGTATTAACAATGACGAACTATTCGCCTATAAACCTCTCGGCATCAAGCGCTGCCATACAGCCTGTACCTGCCGAGGTAACCGCTTGACGGTAAACATGGTCTGCTACATCACCCGCTGCAAAAACACCCTCAACACTAGTTTGTGTGGCATTACCTTTAACGCCACTTTGCACTTGAATGTAGCCATGTTTCATATCTAGGTGTCCTTCAAAAATACCTGTGTTTGGCGTATGGCCAATGGCAATGAATACGCCGTGCACATCAATCTCTTTAGTCTTTCCATCATTATCTTTTAATCTTAGCCCTGTTACACCCATGGTATCACCCAATACTTCGTCTAAATTATGATTATATTCAATGGTGATATTACCAGTTTTTGACTTTTCAATTAATTGGTCAGACAAAATTTTCTCACTAGAAAATTTATCACGGCGATGAACAATAGTGACATGATCAGCAATATTTGACAAGAACAATGCTTCTTCTACTGCGGTATTACCACCACCAATAACTGCTACTTTCTGACCACGATAGAAAAATCCATCACATGTGGCGCAGGCGCTCACACCCTTGCCTTTGAAAGTCTCTTCTGACTCTAGACCCAAATAACGTGCACTTGCACCAGTGGCAATAATCACTGCATCGGCAGTATAGGTCGAGCCAGCACCATTCAGTGTAAATGGTCGTTTAGAGAAATCAACGTCAGTAATGTAGTCATTGATAATTTCGGTATCAAAACGCTCAGCATGTTGCTGCATGCGTGTCATCAAATCTGGGCCTTGCACACCATCATTGTCTCCTGGCCAATTATCCACATCAGTGGTGCTCATTAATTGCCCTCCCTGCTCCATGCCGCTAACAATCACGGGGCTTAAGTTTGCCCTTGCTGCATAGACTGCCGCGGAATAGCCCGCAGGGCCAGAACCAACAATCAAGACCTTACAATGTTTATTTTCACTCATTTAAATACCAATCCTTTATACTTATACACAAAATCTCTATTATCCGAAACATTATAAAGCAAGCTGAAATCGCCTTGAAAAAAAATAACCCCTCAAACAGTATAAAATCCACAAAAAAACCTTGGCCTCGAACTGTAAACGAAATTTTGTTTATTGCGCTCTGCACTTTAGGCTTGGTGTATCTTGCTGCTCTTATCACTTATTCGCCAACAGAAAATCCGTGGTCAGGTGATGTCGAACTAACCAAACCTGTAATCAATTTAGCTGGCGTATTTGGCGCTTATTTGAGTGATATCTCTTTATCAATTTTGGGTTATGGTGCTTACTTAGTTCCGATCTCGTTGATCTGGCTAGGCTATAGCATTCACAAAAATACAGGGCAAACACCAACAAACCGATCTGTCTTAGTGATTCGTCTAATTGCTGTGATGGTGATGGTTGCCTTCAGTGCTGCGATACTAGCACAAAACACCTCGGACCCTGCCGGTGGTTGGATTGGTAATATAATGCACGGTTATTTTGGCACGTTATTTGGCTCTGCCTCATTCGTTGTTTATCTAAGTATTATGATGATTAGCTTTAGCATTGCCAGCACTGCGTCTTGGGCTAGTATTTTTAACTCAACTAGCGGCGTTGTCGGTGTCTTTATAAACAATTTAAAGGCGTCTAGGAAAAAATCAAAAATAAAAAAGGCTGCCAAAGTCGTCATTACACCCAAACAAGCTAATACAAAAAGATCTGGTGTCATGGCCAAGGTCAAGTCCGCTAAGATCAAAGCCAACAAAAAAGTCGCACCCGCTTCATCTAACTTGTTTAACACCAATGCTTTGAGCGGCTTACCTGACTTATCCTTGCTTGATGAAATCAATATCAATACTTTAGGTTATTCCGAGCAAGCACTTGAGCATATGTCGCGCCAAGTTGAGATTAAGCTTAAAGACTTTGGTTTTGACGTCAGTATTACTACCGTTACTCCAGGGCCAGTGGTCACCCAGTTTGAGCTTTCACTAGCGCCAGGCGTTAAAGTTTCACAAATCATGAATCTAAACAAAGACCTTGCTAGAGCTTTATTGGTTGAAAGTGTGCGTATTGTTGATGTGATTCCAGGTAAACCGGTGATTGGATTAGAAATTCCTAATGCCGAGCGTGAAATGATTAGCCTAAAAGAAATTCTTGCCTCTGAAGCTTTTGCCAAATCAGCCTCTGTGCTTAGTATGGGACTGGGAAAAGATATTAACGGTTTGCCTGTCATTGCCAATCTGGCAAAAATGCCGCACCTACTCGTTGCTGGTGCTACCGGCATGGGTAAATCGGTTGGTATTAATGCCATTATTTTAAGTGTGTTATACAAAGCCAAGCCTGAAGAAGTACGTATGATCATGATCGACCCTAAAATTGTTGAACTTGCTTGCTATGCTGACATCCCGCATCTGCTCACCCCAGTGGTAACCGACATGAATCAAGCAGCTTCTGCTCTATGGTGGTGTGTGAATGAGATGGAGCGCCGCTATTCATTATTGGCTAAATTTGGCGTACGCAATATTGAAGGCTTTAATGAAAAACTCAAAAAAGCCCAAGACAAAGGTGAGCCGTTATTAGACCCCTCTTTTAACGACAACACGGCTGAAGAAGGTGAAACTGCGGCTGAGCTTGAAAAACTACCGTTAATTATGCTAGTGATTGACGAATATGCCGATATGCTTGGCGCACTTGCCCAAGAAGACCGCGCCAAAGCCAAGCGTGTGGAGGCGTTGATTGTGCGTCTGGCTCAAAAAGCACGTGCTGCCGGTATTCACTTAATTATTGCCACACAGCGTCCAAGCGTGGACGTGATTACTGGTCTTATTAAATCTAACGTGCCAACGCGTATTGCCTTTAAGGTTTCAAGTAAAGTAGACTCTCGCACCATTCTCGACCAGGGTGGTGCAGAGCAATTACTAGGTATGGGTGACATGCTTTATATGACCCCAGGCATTTCACACCTAACCCGTGTCCACGGCGCCTTTGTTGATGATGATGAAATTACTCGTGTGGTTGATTTCTTGCGCAAAAACTCACAGCCAAACTACATTGATGGCATTCTTAATGCCCATAGTGAATCAGCTAATTCGCACGAAGGTAGTAACAGTAGCGGTGTAACTGGGGAGCTTGATGCTCTTTATGATGAGGCAGTACAAATTGTGACCTCATCACGCCGTGCTTCAATCTCTAGCTTGCAACGACGTATGCGTATTGGTTACAACCGCGCTGCGCGTATTATCGAAGATATGGAAGCCAGTGGCGTAGTTTCAACCATGAATAGTGCTGGCAATCGCCAAGTACTCGCACCAGAGCCAATCAATCATGAAGAATAAATGGGTCGCCTTGTTGGTTTTGTTGTGGATCAATACTGCAATAAGCGCAAACAACAATCAATTTGATGATTTTTTTAATGCACTAGAGTCACTAAGTGCTGACTTCAATCAAACAACTTATAGTGATACTGGAATTCTGTTAAACAACGCTTCTGGTCGTTTTGCATTTAAACGACCTCAACAATTACGCTGGCATACAACAAAACCGAACGAACAAATATTACTACTTAATAACAATGAATTTTGGTTAATCGACGTAGAGCTCGAACAAGCCAGCTTACAAGTAAACCAAGACCTGTCTCAAACACCTTTATATTGGCTAATCAACAAGCCTGAATCAATGGCTCACACGCCAAAACCCTCTCATCGTAAAGATGGTATAGACTGGTACCAAACTAACAAACCTTCAACACAACATCAACAGTTGTTATTTGGCTTTAAAAACAAAAAATTACATGCAATCTCGCTCAAAAATGCATTGGAACAGATTATTTTAATTGTGTTTGACAAAGTCGTGATTAATGCTGAGATACAAGCGCAAACCTTCATGTTAAAGTTGGGGCCAGACTTTGACATTATTCGCTAAGTAGTATTTAAAGAACCTGTTAGGAAGTCACACATAAAAAGACCGCCTTATTTGGCGGTCTTTTTATCTTCTCTCCCCACCTTAACACCATCTCCACAAAGTGTTTGGTCTTGACACCAAACCTACAAGGCGGCCCGGCATCAAGTATCTTTATTATAAAACAAAGATGGGGGGGGTGGAGATTTCTTAACATCTATTTTGAACGATAATAAATGCTGTTTTTCGATCATGCAATAAAAAACCACCCTCTCGGGTGGCTCTTTAACGTAATTTATTTAAAAATTACTTAGCGGCACTATCCGAAGATGCTGTACCTGCAGCGATTGCATCTGCATAACCTTTAGCATAAGCATCAGCCTGACCTTTTGCGTATGCATCAGCCTGACCTTTTGCGAAAGCGTCTGCTAAACCTTTAGCGTTTGCATTACCAGTACCAGAAGCGTTACCATCTGCTGCGCCCGCAGCGTTAGCGTCTGTTGTATTTTTGGTGTTAAAGCGTGTGCCAAAGTCTGTGTTGTTTAACCATTTGTTGCCGCCTTGCATAGGACCCCAATTTTGAGCACCAGAAAAAGGGCCAGCATTAGAACCGCCACCAAAAGGACCCATGTTGTTGCCGCCAGAGAAAGGACCCATGTTGTTGCCGCCAGAGAAAGGACCCATGTTGTTGCCGCCAGAGAAAGGACCCATGTTGTTGCCGCCTGACATTGGACCCCAGTTATTGCCGCCTGAGAAAGGGTTCATATTGTTACCACCCCAGTTTGCTGTTACTGCTGCTGAAGCTACTACTGTTGCAATCGCAATTGCTTTTGTTACGTTTTTCATTTGATTTCCTTATAGAGTTATTTTTTTTATAATAAGCAAAGATTAACATTTACTTATCGCCATCCTACACGTTTTATATTGACATGCAAGTCTATTAGTAATGGCTAATTTTGAGACATAAAAAAACCCATGGTGATAATCACAATGGGTTTAAATATGGTGCCGAAGACCGGACTCGAACTGGTGACCTACTGATTACAAATCAGTTGCACTACCAACTGTGCTACTTCGGCAACTGTTGAGAATTATACCCACAAAGAAAACAAATGCCTTGAAAAATTCAAGAATTTTTATTTAGCACTATCCATCATATATTGAATAACTAACCTTAATTCAGTATCTGAGCAATCCATGCAGGTACCCTTTGGTGGCATCATACCCTTACCTGCTTTGGCCACACTCAACACATCATCCATACCGCGTTTAATGCGAGACTGCCATGCTATTTTATCACCGTACTTAGGTGCACCGCCAATACCAACGTTGTGGCAACCCTGACATTTGGTATAAATTTCTTTGCCGCCTCTTGTGCTTACTTTGGCGCTTGCTGTTGTTTCGATTTTAGGTATTTCTGCCTTTGGTAAGGCTACTGGCTTTGGCTTAACAGCAACACCACCACCTAGCTGATGAACATAAACAGCTAGTTTTTTAATTTGAGTCTTGTCAATCACTGTTGATGTGCCAAAGGATGGCATAACTGCATCTTGTGTGAGTGGGTCGTGACCTTGGTTTACACCATGTAGGATGGTGCGAATAATGGATGATTTTTGGTCGCTGGTTTTAAAACGATAAATACCATCGCTAAGGTTGGCGCTACCCATAAACACATTGCCTTTCATGGTTGGCCCATGGCAACCAATACAGCCCTTGGTCATATATAAAGGTTTAGAGGCGGGATTTGGCTTGCCAGTAGCACCTTTGCCAGTTTCAATTAAGAAGGTTGCTAATGTATCAGCGTCTGCATCTGAGATACCCATCATGCGTGCCGGCATATTGCCTTTACGACCATTGGTAATCGAGGTGCTAATTTGCGCTAATGTACCACCATACAGCCAATCATCATCCGCCAATACTGGGAAGCCATCATTGCCTTGACCACCTGCGCCGTGACACGCCGCACAGTTATCACCAAACAATACTTTGGCGGTTTTAATCGCATAGTTTCTAAGTTCGTCATCACGCACGATGTCTTCTAAAGAGCTTTCAGTGATGGCTTTTTCCGTGTCAGAAAACTTGATTTCTCGGTATTGCTTAAGCTGTTCAACGCCTTCTTTATATTCAACAATCTGTGTCCAGCCTGCTGAACCTTTGGTGTGTTCACCAAACCAAGGGATGGTCGGGTAATAAAATGAATAAATAGGAATGGCAATGATGCCTAAATAAAGCGCCCACATATACCATCTTGGTGGACGATTATCCAGTTCTCTAATGTCGTTATCATCATCCCAAAAATGGCCAGTATTATTTTCGCCTGGATATGGATTCTCATGCTCGCTCATTATTAATCTCCTAACTACTCTTCTTTATTTACAAAGTTACGCAAATCTTCAAATTTTTGTTTATTTTTAGGCCTAAAAGCATAAAAATAAGCGCCTGCTAGCAGTGCAAAAACTACGATTGCTGTTATAGCACCAATTTTATCGACTAGTGTCATTACTCGCGGTAGACCACACCATCTTCAAATTTAATCATATTACCTAATGATTGCAAATACGCCACCATGGCATTCATTTCAGTTTTGCCCTTAACCAAGCCTGCAGCCTCAGCAATGTCACCATCAGTATAAGGCACACCCACTTTTCTTAAGCCTTCCATATGTGCTTGAATGCTTTCACCGTCAACCATTGTATTGTCTAAAAAACGATACTTTGGCATTACCGATTCTGGCACCAATGCCTGTGGATGACGCATGTGCAAGATATGCCACTCATCTGAATACTTACCACCAACACGTGCTAAATCAGGACCTGTACGTTTAGATCCCCACTGAAATGGGTGATCGTATTTTGATTCGACTGCTAAAGAGAAATGACCATAGCGTTCATTCTCATCTCTAAATGGTCGGATCATCTGTGAATGACACAAATAACAACCTTCACGCTGATAAATGTCTCGACCTGCTAACTCTAGCGCTGTGTTAGGGCGTACACCATCACCTGGTTTCCAATCTGCTAGTTTTTGACCTTCTGCACGTTGCCACAACAAGCTTTTGGTTGAACCGTCGGGCATTACTACTTCATCCTTAACTGTGTCAGGATTGGTAAACAAAGGTACAATTTCTACAATACCAGCCAATGACACTGCGAATGCCATAGCCAAATACATTGCAAAAATGTTTTTTTCAAATTTTGCTTGTAAGCTTTCTTTTCCATTTTTATTTGCCATTGCTCTCCTCCTATGCCGTTGCCGCTTGAGCAGAAGCCTGCTCTCGGACCGACTTACGAATGGTAATAATAATATTGATCAACATGGTGATTGCACCCAGCACCACTAGTGTACCGCCTGCTGCTCGCATTGCATAATAAGGATGCATGGCTGATACTGACTCGGCAAAAGTGTAAGCCAGCGTACCGTATTCATCATAAGCGCGCCACATGAGGCCTTGCATAATACCTGACACCCACATTGCTACAATGTAAACCACGGTACCAATGGTATGTACCCAAAAGTGAATACCTAATAACTTTTGTGACAATCTAACATTGAAGATTTTCTCAACCATATGATATAGCGCACCTGAGGCCACCATAATATTCCAACCCAATGCGCCTGAATGTACATGGCCAATGGTCCAGTCTGTGTAGTGCGATAGGGCGTTAACCGTTTTCGCTGCCATTACTGGGCCTTCGAATGTTGCCATTGCATAGAAGGCTAATGACATAATCAAGAAGCGCAAGATGTAATCTTCACGCAATCGATCCCAAGCGCCTGATAGCGTTAAGATGCCGTTAATCGCACCACCCCATGATGGAATGATCATGGCTAACGAAATGGTTACCCCTAAAGAACCAGCCCAGTCTGGCAACGCTGTATATTGAAGGTGGTGAGCACCTAACCACACATAACCAAACATCAGTGCCCAAAAATGAATTACTGATAGGCGGTAAGAATAAATTGGACGTTCTGCTTGTTTTGGCACAAAGTAATACATCATGCCTAAGAAGCCCGCTGTGAGGAAGAAGCCAACTGCATTATGACCCCACCACCATTGAATCATTGCATCTTGTACACCAGAATAGATTGAATAAGATTTAAACCAGTCTACCGGAATAGAAAGATTGTTAATCACGTGAAGGTAAGTCACCATCACCATCATGCCCATAAAGAACCAGTTAGCCACATAGACATGTGGCACCTTATTACGGTCACGAATATGAATAGTCATGATAAAGTTATACATATAACTCGCCCAGGAAAGAGTTAAGAGGATATCAATCGGCCACTCAAGCTCTGCATATTCTTTAGATTGGGTTAAGCCTAAAGGCAGTGTAATTATCGCTAAAAGAATAACTAAGTTCCAAGACCAAAAAGTAAACCAAGCCATTTTATTAGACCACATTTTGGTTTGGTTGGTACGCTGAACAATATAAAAGGCAGATGCCATGAGCGCCGAGCCACCAAAGGCAAAAATTACTATATTGGTATGTAGCGGTCTTAAACGGCCGAATTGAAAATAAGGTAAATCAGTACCCAAATCATTTAAAAAAGGCCAAGCTAACTCTGAGGCGATATAGACACCAATTGTGGTACCAATGACCAAATAAATTGAGGCCATAACGATGAAATATTTCACCACCTTTAAATCGTATCTTTGTACTAAACTCATCAATAATCCTATTGTATAAATATTCTATGCCTGTATGGCCCAGAATTTCCAAATATATGCAATTCTACATAGAGGGCGCAATACCGTCAAGTGAATAATTAGCATTTAATATAGATCAATTTCTACTATTTTTGATTAGCAACCTAATGGCGATAATACTCAGCACTAAGGCCATTAAAAACCATTGCAAGGCGTAACCTAAATGCTTATCAACGCTGCCATAAAATGGCTTCCACTGTCTAAAGAATCCATTGCTAGCCTTGACATCGAGCTGTGCCAGCATTGGTATGATTTGATAATTGGATAATTGCGAAAGCTGATCAAGATCCAAAGATTGAATTAGTATTGGAAATGTTGTTTCAATTTCTTGTGGTTGTAGCTCAATGCGCTGTTTGGGCTTAATCAAACCGACTTCAATGGTGCTTGGGCGTCTATCTATTTTAATATCAGCTAACTCACCACGTTTTCCATACCAAGGCACAAAGCCACGATTAACTAAAATTGCTGTGTCAGTATTAAGAACAAATGGGGTCAAAACATAGTAGCCCGCATTACCTTTAACAATCTGATTATCATAGATAAACTGTTTGTTCGTATCAAAATAACCATTAAGTAATACGCGATAGTGCTCTTTAGTGTGAATATCATCAGCTTCGACCAGCTGAGCAGGGCTAGATTGTGCTAAAACTATAGCGTTTTCAATGCCGCGTTTTTCATCTGCACGATCAAGTTGCCAAAAACCTAATAACAACAAACCAAAAACCGTTAGAGAGATTAAAGCTCCTGGCAAGATGAAACTACGTCTGATCATTTTTGCGCAGGAGGTTGGGCAACAGGTGCATCAATCATCATTACATTTGGCTCAATCCAGCCCATGTATCCAGCAAACAATACCAGCATAAATAAAAACACCGACAAAGAAACACGTGTCACTAATGACTTAAACATCTTATCAGAACCGGCTTTCCCACCTTTAACCATGCCAATTAAGCCAAAACCTAGCGCTACCAATATGGCAATAATAATTAACACTATAACAACTTCTGTCATAAACAACTCCAGTATTTTTACTTATAATAAAAAGGCCCCAATAAAGGGGCCTTTTTATTGTTCTAACTAACTATTATAGCCAGTAAACAAAAACGAATAGGCCTAACCAAACCACGTCTACAAAGTGCCAATACCAAGCAACACCTTCAAATCCGAAATGATTATCTGCGTTGAAGTGACCCTTCTGCACACGGTATAAAATAACCGTTAACATGATGACACCAACAGTTACGTGGAATCCGTGGAAACCTGTCAACATGTAGAATGTTGAACCGTAAATACCAGAAGTTAATTTCAAACCATCGTGGTACGCATGGCCATATTCCATAATTTGGAAACCCAAGAAAGCTGCGCCCAATGCAATAGTTGCCACTAACCAACCAACAATTTGATTACGGTGCCCTGCACGTAGTGCATGGTGAGCAAAAGTTAATGTTACGCCTGATGCTAATAGTAAAGCAGTATTAAGTGCTGGTAAGCCCCATGGATCAACCACCATTGCTGGTGTTGCTGTTTCTATGCCAGTAGCAGGAACAGTAGGGAAGCTCATCACAGTGCCTGATTGAAGTACAGTGTCAGTAACAGAACCTGGTGCCATGAATGCCATTTGATGCCATGATGCACTAAATGCATTCCACAGGTCTGGAGTATAGATATTATTATCTGCTCCGCCTAACCATGGCACTGACAATTGTCTTGCATAGAATAATGCGCCAAAGAAAGCGGCGAAGAACATCACTTCAGAGAAGATAAACCAGCTCATTCCCCAACGGAATGAACGATCAACTTGCTTGTTGTAAATGCCATTAGTGCTTTCATTCACAACCTGGCCAAACCAACCAAACATCATAAACACCATGATAGCAAAACCAAGTGCCATCACTGAGCCACCCCATTCTACTCCATGCATTTGATTAGCAAAACCAACAAATAACGTTGATACACCGATTGAGCCAATAATTGGCCAGTAAGTACCTTCTGGTACGTAATATTCTTGTTCGCTCATAGTTTCTTCCTCTTTTTTAGCTTTCAAGTTTAAAAAAATTATAGGACAGGCTAATATCTTTTATTCGCTCATCCATTTCTGGTTCAACCACAAACCTTAAGGTCATCTCGACCTCTTCATGTGGCTTGAATACCTGTTTATTAAAACAGAAGCATTCTAGTTTCTTGAAATAAAGTGCTGCATCTGTTGGTGCTACACTAGGGATCGCCTGGCCCATTACAACTTCGTCGGTGTTGTTCTTGGCAATGTAACTGGTGGTATAAAACTTACCAGGTATCACTTCCATCGAACTAACCTTTGGGCCAAACTGTACTGGAAAACCACCCATCGTCATAGCGAAAAAACTCACATCGACTTTTCGATTCTCATCGACCACATATTGTTGCTCACTATCTACTCTGCCTGTCGTACCGTTAAATCCGGTAATTTCACAAAAAACATCATAGATGGGGACCATTGCATAAGCAAAGGCGAACATCAATATTGGCGCTGAGAATAATTTAATCCAGAACCCTTTAGTTATTTCTTTTCGTTCCATATTAGCTACCAGGGTTAAAGTACACGATGGTTGCTACAAACACTCCTATTGCTATGGTGGCTACAATTAGCGCTGTAATAACGACGCCTTTTCTTCTGTCATCCATTAAGAATTTTGAGACTCAGCCTCAATCAACGCTCTTGATGGTGGTGTATTGAATGAATGGTATTGAGCTTTTGGCTCTAATGTCCACTCTAATCCTTTTGCACTTGACCAAGGACGCGCACTAGCTGGCTTACCATTACGAACACAATCTATCACGATGTAAGTCAATAGAATGAATGATGCACCGAATGCAAAACCACCTAATGAAGAAATCAAGTTGAAATCTGCAAACTGTAATGAGTAATCAGGAATACGACGTGGCATACCCGCAAGACCTAAGAAATGCTGAGGGAAGAACAATACGTTTACTGAAATCATTGCCCACCAGAAGTGTACTTTTCCTAATTTCTCGTTGTACATCTTACCAGTCCACTTAGGCAGCCAATAAAATACCGCAGCAATGATTGACCATAGTGCACCCGTTACTAGTACGTAGTGGAAGTGTGCAACTACGAAGTATGTATCGTGATACTGAATGTCTGCTGGCGCGATACCTAACATCAAGCCAGAGAAGCCACCAATGGTGAATAAGAATACAAATGAAACCGCCCATAACATTGGTGTCTCGAATGTCATTGAGCCTCTCCACATAGTAGAGATCCAGTTAAAGACTTTAACACCTGTAGGAACAGCAATTAACATGGTTGCATACATAAAGTAGAGCTCACCTGCAACTGGCATACCAGTTAGGAACATGTGATGCGCCCATACAATGTATGACAAGAATGCGATTGATGCTGTTGCATATACCATTGAAGAATAACCAAACAACGGCTTACGCGCAAAGGTTGGAATAATATGAGAAACCACACCGAATGCTGGCAAGATCATAATATATACTTCAGGGTGACCAAAGAACCAAAAAATATGCTGGAACAATACTGGATCACCACCACCGGTCGCATCAAAGAATGCTGTGCCGAAGTTACGATCCGTTAACATCATTGTTACTGCACCCGCCAATACTGGCATCGCACCAATTAGAAGGAATGAAGTGATTAACCACGTCCAAACAAATAACGGCATGTCCATTAATTTCATTTCTGGAGCACGCATGTTAAGCACTGTTGCAATAATGTTAATCGCACCCATAATAGACGAGAAGCCTAATAAGTGAACTGCAAAGATAAAGAAGTCAGTACTGTCTGGTGCAAACGTTGTTGATAATGGTGCGTAGAACGTCCAACCAAATGCTGGTGCTCCGCCTTCCATAAAGAACGTGCTTAACAAGATACCACCAGCGAATGGTAGAATCCAGAAAGACCAGTTGTTCATGCGCGGTAACGCCATATCAGGGGCGCCTACCATCATAGGAATTAGCCAGTTACCCAAGCCAACGAAGGCTGGCATAATCGCGCCAAATACCATGATCAAACCGTGCATCGTTGTCAATTGGTTAAAGAACTGTGGCTCCATCAATTGTAGTCCCGGCTGTAATAATTCAGCACGAATACCCATTGCGAATGCGCCACCAATTAATAACATAGTGAAAGCAAACCACATATAAAGTGAACCAATATCTTTATGGTTCGTTGTCTTGACCCATCTCATCAAGCCTTTTTCAGGGCCGTGATGGTGATCGTCGTGAGAAGCTGTTGCTGTTGTCATACTATTTCTCCTTTAATTAACGTGCAGACTTAACGTCTGAAGGTTGAACAACACTGCCTGTGTTACCAAAGGCATTTCTTTCGTAAGTAATTACTGCTGCAAGATCTGCATCACCTAACATCTTAAACAGTGGCATTGCACCTTTACCGTTTAGAACAATGTCCATATGGTCTGCTGCTGCACCGTTTGCAATTGGAGATCCTTTCATTGCTGGGAACACTGGTGGCATACCTGAGCCGTCTTTCTTGTGACAACCTGCACAGTTAGTGTTGTATACACTTTCACCTTGCGCCATTAGCTCATCTTTAGACCATGTCTTAGTAGCGCTTGCCACGGCCGCTGCTGCTGCTGCTTGTTGCTCAGATACCCACTTAGCGTAGTCTGCTTTAGAAACCACATCAACCACAATTGGCATAAAGCCGTGATCTTTACCACAAAGCTCAGCACACTGACCGCGGTAAGTGCCAATTTCATCAACCTTGGCCCATGCGTCATTAATAAAGCCTGGATTTGCATCTTGTTTAACACCAAATGCTGGCACCCACCAGTTGTGAATTACGTCATTTGAAGTGATTAAGAAACGAATCGAAGTGTCAACCGGTAAAACCAAGTGCTTGTCTACTTCAAGCAAATAGTTGCCAACCGCTTCGCGATCAGCATCTGTGCCTGTTACTACGTCTTTATGAGATTGTGCCAAATTAGAAATAAAGCTAATACCCTCTTCAGGATAGTCATATTGCCATTTCCATTGGTGACCTGTAATCTTAACACTCATCTCAGCTTTGGTCGTATCTTCCAAATCGATCAATACTTTCGATGCTGGAATTGCCATTCCTACTAAAATAATAACAGGAACGATTGTCCATACAAGCTCTGCTTTAGTGCTCTCATGAAATTGAGCTGCTACTGCACCTTTTGATTTTCTGTGTGCAAACACAGAATAAAACATTGCGCCAAACACAACCACCGCGATTACTACACATACCCAAAATACCATCATGTGTAAATCATAAATATCATGACTGATTGAAGTTACACCTTCAGTCATATTTAGGCCGTACTCAGCAAACACATTCGTTGACATCATGGCAACCAGAGCGCTTAAAAGAGTTGTTAATCTTTTCATAAATCCTCCAAATAAATAAATACCTTTCATTTCGTTAATACGCAACCGCATTAAAAAACTGTTGTAAATTATACTTATATTTTCGCATTGTTTCATCAAAAAATTCAATTTTATTAAAATTTATCCTCTTATTATCAGTATAAATGGATTATTGTGACATCTTATTGACAAGGGTTATCAGGTCTGTTTTAATACTTATGAATCAACTACACAACTCTTTAATAAGGAAGTCAAGTAAATGGCAATACCACAAACCACTAGAATGCAAGAGAACCTTGGCAAAACCGCTGAGCTCAAGAAAGTTAGTATGGGCGCGCCTTTTATCTGGATCAGACAAGGTGTTAATGATTTTATAACCATGCCGTCTTTGGCAATATTCTACGGCATGCTTTTTACTGTGGTTTCCTATGGTGCTTGGCATTACCTCAGCACTTCTGAAACACTGGGCGATGTTGCCGCACCTTTATTGGCAGTCATTATTTTATTACTAGGACCAATTTCTGCCATGAGTCTATACGACGCATCAAGGCGTTTATCTCGTGGTGAAAAGCCAAGTATTAGCAGTGTATTTAGTGCCGCGTTTAAAACCAACGGCTCTTGCCCAAGTATTTTTCTGTCTGTTATTTTGGTAGTGCTTGCCATTGCTTGGATGATGTTCTCACCGTTGATTTACGCAATCTTTAATACGGGCTCTTTAAATATTGTGAGTGAAAACCAAACAGTGATTCAAGCAATTTTGTCCGATATTACCAGCGGTGCTAATACTGGGTTCGTAATAACATATGGTATCTTTACTGCGGTGGTTGGTTTGACCTCGTTTATGATTAGTTGGTTTTCATTCCCAATGGTATTAGAAAAAGACTGCGATCCATTTACAGCAGTTGTCACCAGCCTCAAAGCAGCCAAGGCCAACTTAATCATTATGCTTATCTGGGTGCCAATGGTAGGTATTCTGGTGTTGGGCGCACTAATACTAACTGCTAATTTATACTTTATTGGCCTGGTGTTTGTGATCCCAGTATTGGCTCATTCAACTTGGCACGCCTACAAGAGCATGATTGGTGAATTAAAATAATACCGATTTGTTTTTTAAAGCCTCTGTGCATACATATGCACCGAGGCTTTTTTATGGGGCTTTGCAAAAATAAAATTAATCATTAAAATAACGACATTATTTAATTTATGTAACAATTGGCTTCTCTTTATGTTTAAAAAATTACTACAAACCTCTATTGTTTTAGCACTAATTGTGGTAATTCTAGGCGCCTATACTCGTCTCGGTGATGCAGGCCTAGGGTGTCCAGATTGGCCAGGCTGTTATGGCCAGCTAATTGTGCCAGACGCGGCTGACGGCACAAAGCTTGAAGGCTATGATCGCCCACTTGAAGCAGCCAAAGGCTGGAAAGAAATGGTGCATCGCTATGCCGCCTCAACACTTGGACTGATTATTCTAATCCTGTGGTTCTTGGCTTTAAGAGGGAAACCACAACGCTTCCAGCCTATGGTTCTGCCAAGTTTTACAGCTTTATTTGTGATGTTACAAGGTGCGTTCGGCATGTGGACTGTGACACTCATGGTTCATCCTGGCATTGTTACCACTCATTTAATTGGAGGCTTTGTCACTACTGCGCTGCTCGTTTGGCTCTACTTAAATCAGGCCAGTCAACCTGCGGCCTATCGGCACATTTTAAAACGACACAAATTATTGCTTTTCGTAACACTGTTTGTACTTAGTCTACAAATCATTTTAGGTGGCTGGACCAGTACCAATTATGCCGCACTTTCATGTGGCGATCAATTCCCAACTTGCCTAGATTCATGGTGGCCAAATATGGATTTTGCTAGAGCATTATATTGGGGGCCAATTGGAGCAGAATATGACTACGAATATGGTGTGCTAGAAAACCAAGCACGCGCAGCTATTCAAATGATGCATCGCATTGGTGCATTGGTAACCACCACATTAATTATTTCGCTAATATTTTCATTCAAACATTATGCACATTTGAAAAATAACTTACTGCTAATTGGCGGACTGCTAACAGTCCAAGTAATACTTGGCATCTTAAATGTTGTGCTGTCGTTGCCAATGTTTATCGCTGTTTTACACAATACGTTTGCACTGTTATTATTACTTAGCATTGTTAGTCTAATACACAAAATCTTTAAAACCAACGCCTAAATCACAAAATAAAAGGAATGTCGAACAATGAGCAAACTCAGAAACTGTACTGAAGACAGTAATTGTGCACAAGTCAAAAGAACACGTAATACTATCATATGGATGGGGTTAGGCATTATTGTGTTGGTGTATTACTTGTTCGTCCCAAATGCCAACCAACTCAAAGACTTACAAAAACTGGTTAATCCAACCGCCTCTTTGTATTCTAGCCCTAAGTCGTTACAAGGGAAGTTCTCATTAATCGACGATAATCGTAACACCACATCATTATCAGCAGCAGTCAGTGGCAAATGGTCTGTCTTGTATTTTGGCTATACTACGTGCCCTGATGTGTGTCCAATAGACTTGGCAATACTCAACCAAACACTAAGCATGATGCAACAAGCTGATAGATTGCAAGTTATATTTATCTCAGTTGATCCAAGCCGTGATGTTGGTAAATTAGAGACTTTTGTCAAGCGTTTCAATACAGGTTTTATTGGATTAAGCGCTGAAGATGAAACACTAAAAAAACTAACAAGGGTACTAGGGGTTTATCACGAGGTTGTTAAGACCAAGGAAAGGGCGGAGCAAGACCACTCTCAGCATTCAGCCGACCAAGGTAACGGAAAAATGTCGATGCCGATGAAAAAAGAAATGAAAAGCGCTAAAGAAAGCAACTATTTAGTTAACCACACTGCCAGCTATTTACTGCTCAACCCCAATCTAGAGTTAACGGGTTTACTCACTAATCCACATAACGCCAAGAAAATGGCAGTCGCACTTGATTTGATTATTAAAACGCTAGACTAAGCTAGAGCGAACTTAACGACGGCTATCACCAACATAATAAACACTCCTGTCATTATTAAGCCAACAATAATGTAAGGCCATGGACCTTGTTTTTCTGTACGTTCAAAGTCCTTAATTAAGTCTTCTCTTTTGCCGACGCCAATCATAGCTGATGTTACCGCTTTAAATACTTGGCCTAGTCCTTTCATAACATTCCTTTATAAAGTAATGAGCCAGTAGTGATCTACCAGCAATGCTACAAATAATAACATTAAATAGTTGACTGAGAACATAAATGTGGCCCAGGCAATTTTATTATCATCAGGGTTTCTGTATATTTTGATCGCATAGGCTAAAAACATAAAACCTAAAATTAAGGCTGCAGCAAGATAAATTAAGCCTGACATGCCTGCTAAATAAGGCAATAGTGTTACCAGCAATAACAACACTGTGTAAAGTAAAATTTGTAATCTAGTGTAAGCCAATCCGTGCGTTACCGGCAACATCGGTACATCAACTTTTCTGTACTCTTCAACTCGATAAATGGCCAATGCCCAGAAGTGTGGTGGCGTCCAGACAAACACAATTAAAAATAAAAGCAATGCATATTCAATGCCTTGTGTGCCAGTAATTGCCGTCCAGCCAAGCACTGGCGGTGCGGCACCTGCAGCGCCACCAATCACAATATTTTGTGGTGTAGCGCGCTTGAGGTACATGGTGTAGACAACCGCATAGCCAATGAGTGAAATAAAAGTGAGCACCATGGTAATGGTGTTAACAAACAGTTGCAAAATTCCCAAACCAATCACACCCAAAAACACACCCCAAACCAGAGCTTGACTGCGACTGACCTTGCCTTGTGGCAAGGGGCGTTGATCGGTACGCGACATCTGCATGTCAATTTGCTCATCAACCACGTGATTAAATACCGCTGCAGATGCTGCGGCCATACTAATGCCGATTGAGGCGCTAATAACTAACCATACATCAGGTAAAAATGGCGCTGGCACAGCTAAGAACATGCCGACCACAGCTGTTAATAGAATCAGCGCAACAACTTTGAGCTTACATAGTCCGAGTAAATCACTTAATGAGGGCATAACAATCTCCGTTTAACCGATACGTGATAATTTAAGTAGGCGCTTTAAGTCTTTAAGTACACGCTTAATCACCAATGTTTGTGGATCGTAATGTAGCATAATATTGCCCAACGGATCAATTAAAAATAAGGAATTGATTGGAAACCTCATCAATTGCTGACTGAGTGACTCGCTCGGGCGAGCGACCAATAAACCAGACTCTCTAATATCGGTAGTGCCATCAATTAGTAATAACCGTTGAATGCGACGCATGTTCTCGTTCACAAGTGTGCGTGTAGTTTTCATGTCTTTAAGTGTTTTAATACAAGCATCATCGCACTTATTGGTTACATATGCTAACGTCCATAAGCCTTGCAAACTGCCTTTGGTGTCCTCAGTAAAAACCACGTCTTGTTCTTCTGTAGTAATGATTGGATTAACAAACTCTCCGTAATTAACCGTATTGCTGGTGAAGGCTGTCGGGTTCCAGTAGAAAAACGCTGTGCCGAGTGCAATTGGCAAAATAAACGAAGCCAATAATATCCATAATTCTTTTTTAGAATTCATAAAAAACCTTGTTTGACAAAGCGCAAAATGATACGCTTAAGTCGTTAAAAAATCAATACTGGTAAAGCTATAGCCTAACTTCTATGCCATTTTTTTGCATGGCCAGCTTTGCTTCGGCTACTGTATATTCCCCAAAATGAAAAATGCTGGCCGCTAGCACTGCATCAGCACCGCCCTTTAGTACACCTTCAGACAAATGCTCTAGATTACCCACACCACCTGAGGCAATCACTGGTACGTTAACTGCATCAGAAACTGCTCTAGTCAATGCCAAATCAAAACCAGTTTTAACGCCGTCACAATCCATTGAGGTTAATAACACCTCACCAGCACCGTGTTCGCCTTCGGTCATTCTAACTGCCCACTCAACCGCATCAATTCCCGTGGTTTTACGCCCGCCATGGGTAAAAATCTCCCATTTTGGTGGGTTGCTTGACACTTGTTTTGCGTCAATGGCTATTACAATACATTGAGAGCCAAACTTTGCGCTAAGCTCATTAATTAAACCAGGATTAAAAATTGCAGCCGAGTTTACCGCAACTTTGTCCGCACCTGCGTTGAGCATTACTCTCACATCTTCAGGTTTACGAATACCGCCACCAACGGTGAGCGGAATAAACACCTGTTCGGCGATGCTTTCCACCATGTGTACGGTGGTGTCGCGCCCTTCGTGTGAGGCTGTAATATCTAAAAATGTAATCTCGTCAGCGCCCTCAAGATCATAGCGCTTAGCCACCTCAATAGGGTCGCCAGCATCTTTAATATCAACAAATTGCACACCTTTAACCACGCGACCATCACGCACATCAAGGCAAGGAATAATTCTTTTAGCTAAGCTCATAAACGTAATTTTACCGTATTTATACTTTCAAAAGGCTGGTGCCGACCTATAGGTATAATTAGCGCCCATGAACACCCCTAAACACATTGCAATTATTATGGACGGCAACGGTCGTTGGGCGTCGAAACGCTTCTTGCCTCGCATCCAAGGCCATCAAAAAGGGGTTAAAGCCGTACGTAAAGTGGTGAAACATTGTGGAAAATTGGGTATCGAAACACTAACGTTATTTGCTTTTAGTAGTGAGAACAAAAATCGTTCAAATGAAGAGGTGTCTTTGTTGTTTAAGCTGTTTTTAAGTGTGCTCAAACAAGAGGTTAACAAGCTTAATAAACACAACGTCAAACTCAAAATTATTGGAGACCTTGATCTGTTCCCCCAAGAAGTACAACAAACAGCCGTTGATGCGCAAGCACTATTGGCAAATAACACAGGCTTAACTCTGGTGATTGCTGCAAACTATGGTGGCCAATGGGACATTGCACAAGCGGCACAACAAATTGCCAAACGTGCAGCCAATAATGAGATTAACGTTGATGACATTAATATTGATACTTTTTCTCAGTATTTATCCTTAGCAGATCAGCCAAAAGTTGATCTATTAATTCGTACCAGTGGTGAGCTCAGAATCAGTAACTTCTTACTATGGGAAATCGCCTATAGCGAGCTGTATTTTACCAACACCTTGTGGCCAGACTTTAGCCCTGCAGAGCTCGATAAAGCCGTTGAAAGCTTTAACCATCGCGACCGTCGTTTTGGCGAACGCAAGGATAAAGCATGCTAAGCGGATTAGCCCAAAGAAGCCTAACCGCATTGATTTTAGCGCCTGCTTTTATTTGGGCAATATTTGCTTTGCCTACACCTTATTTTTCATACTTATTGTTAGCCTTCGTTGTGCTTGGTGCTTGGGAGTTCTCACGACTCATTAAAATCACTCAGCCTATCAACAGGGCCTTATTAACGCTGTTTATTGTTGGTTGCACGTTGGTTGCAAATAACCACGCACAAAATCCAGGCAACCTAACCGTTCTACTTTATGTTTCTGTTGTTTGGTGGGGTTTGAATTTGTTTTGGGTGTTAAGCTACCCCAACCACACTCAAACTTGGTTTGGCTCCGGCATTGTTCGGTCAATGAGTGGTGTACTGCTGTTAGCACCTATGTGGGTTTCACTGGTTAACTTACACTTAAAAGGTGATGAATATTTCTTACTGTTAATGTTGCTTATTTGGGGGGCGGATTCCGGTGCTTACTTTGTAGGCAGGAAGTTTGGTAGGCGTAAGCTTGCACCTAGTGTTAGTCCTGGAAAATCTGTCGAGGGCGTATTGGGTGGTATTGGTTTTGCCTTAGTTGTAATGCTGGTCTTTCTACAAGTGCAAGGCATCGCAACTGAAAAATATTTTGGCTATCTACTACTAACAATTGTTGTTACCAGTGTTTCTGTTTTGGGTGATTTATTCGAAAGCTTGTTTAAGCGTGAATCAGGTATGAAAGACAGTGGGCAGATTCTGCCCGGCCATGGTGGTGTATTAGACCGTATCGATTCACTTACCGCAGCAGCACCATTTTTTCTACTAGGATTAAACCTGCTATGAAAAATATAACCCTTTTAGGCGCTACTGGATCGATTGGCAAAAGCACCTTATCTGTGGTTGACCAACACCCTGATCAATTTAACATCTTCGCCCTTAGTGCTAATACCAACTGGCATGCAATGCTTGAATTGTGTCACCAATATCAGCCAACTTATGCCGTCATGACGAATGAAGAAGCAGCTGACAAATTACAAGCTGCACTCAATAATGACACTCAGGTGCTCAGTGGTGAACAAGCTTTGTGTGATATTGCCGCACACCAACAAACCAATTATGTCATGGCAGCCATTGTAGGTGCTGCAGGCATGTCCTCAGCGCTTGCGGCCGCCAAAGCGGGCAAACGTATCATGTTAGCCAACAAAGAATCCTTAGTCTTAGCGGGTGACATCTTTATGGATGCGGTTAAGCACTCTGGTGCAGAGCTCATTCCTGTTGATTCAGAACACAGTGCTATTTTTCAGTGTTTACAAGGTGGTCGCTCAGGACTTAGTAAAATTCAACTCACTGCCAGTGGTGGCCCTTTCTTGCACACGCCATTAAGTGAACTGCAATCAATAACCCCTGATGAGGCCTGCGCCCACCCAAACTGGTCTATGGGTCGAAAAATTTCAGTTGACTCGGCCACGATGATGAATAAGGGGCTGGAAGTGATTGAGGCTTATTATTTATTTGACCTAAAACCTGAACAAATCGACGTGGTTATGCACCCACAAAGCATTGTTCATTCTTCGGTTTATTTTAATGACGGCTCCACCTTGTCGCAGCTGGGCAATCCTGATATGCGTAGTGTTATTTCCTATGCAATGGCTTATCCTCAGCGCATTAGCTCTGGCGTTGCGCCACTAGACTTAGCTAACAACTCGCCACTAGAATTCTTTACACCAGACCTGGAAAAATTCGCTTGTCTCAAGCTGGCCTTTGAAGCACTAAAACAAGGTGGTAATGCCATGGGTACAATTAACGCCGCTAATGAGATTGCTGTTGATGCGTTTTTAAATCAAACCATTAGTTTCTTGACCATTCCTCAGGTTATTGAGCAAACGCTTGCTCAAATAAAACACACTACTTTAAACAATCTTGATGCCATTATTGCTAATGACCAAGAAGCGCGAGGCCTAGCCTCTCAAATTGTTGCCAAATATGCTTAAACACATTCTGTTTTTAATTTTTTCAGCAATTTTTTTGGTCACGACCAATGCTGTGGCACATAGCAGCAATGCCTTCGAGCGTTCCACCATCACCATTACTCAATCATTAAACTACGACGCTAAGAAAGCCAACATTAACCCAAGTATTATCAAAACTATTGTGCGCATATTCTCCTGGGAAATTGACTTTAATAAAGACTTAAGGAAAGGCGACCGCTTTATTATCGTCGGCAATAGTGGTGCCAATCCTAGTGCTATTATCTATACCAGTTTAAAAAAACGCATTGCCTTATTTGCCTATACCGATCAACAGGGGCGTACTGATTATTACGATAAAAATGGTCGTTCTTTACATGCTTCTTTTCTCAAGGCGCCCCTCAAATACAACAGAATTAGTTCTGAATTTCAAAGAAAGCGTCTTCATCCTATTTTAAAAACCTGGAAGCCGCATCGAGCGGTTGATTTTACTGCGAAAACAGGCACACCCGTTTATTCGTCTGCTAACGGCGTAGTGCAACATAGAAAAAGAATGGGCGCTTTAGGTAATGTTGTTTATATTAAACATGGCAACACTTATACCACCGTTTATGCACACTTATCTCGATTTGCTCGAGGACTAAGAGTGGCGCAAAAAGTCAAAAAAGGGCAGATTATCGGCTATGTGGGGTCAACTGGACGCTCAACTGGCCCACATCTACACTATGAGTTGCGTTATAAAGGTATACGGAAAAATCCACTAACTTATCGATTACCCAAACAAAAAAACGTGGCTCATGACGATTTATGGCGCTTCAAAAACAAAGCTAATAAAATCTTAAACTCCCTAAACAATTACTAATCATTTAGCCAATCTTTCCAACTGTTGGGGCTTAGTGTTTTCCAGTGGCCGCTATTAACACGTTGTGCCTGGTAATTCTTTGCGCCTTTAACATTGTTTAAAACTGCAAAAGCCAAAAGTTCACCAATGCGCTGAGTTTTTTTGGTGCCTGGCACCAAAGATTCGTTTCTAATCACAGCTGCAATAAAGGCTGAGTGCGCATTTCCATGAGCCTCGAAAGACTCCTCAAATAAATTAAGTGCTAAAAACTCATTTTTAACAAAGCCGTTATCACCATCCAGCAAATATAGTGCGTAATCGTACAGCGCAGGGTCGTGGCTTTGTCTTACTAGTTTAATCAATATCTCGTTAGCGCCGCGTTCATGTGGCGGGTATCCCATAAGTGGGCTACCATATCGCACTTGTTTAGAAGACTCATACAAGGCATCTAGGTCGTATAAATCAAAAGCACCTTTTAGCAATAAAGACTGACCTCGCATTACAATATCACGAGAACCAATTTCGCTACCAATTTGAATTAAACGAAGTGCGCCATCAGAAAGTGGCGACGCTAAAGAAAATTGCGCGGTTAATAACAAGATAATTAAAATGTTTTTCTTCATCATAGGGTGTGCATGTATTTTATCATATATAGGTAAATTTATGCACAATCGCAAGCGCCCCATTGTTGTAGATTAAGGTTAAAATAATATCAATTTACCTCCGCCCAAAGACGCACTTGGAAACACTCTTCAAAACCTCGCTTAGCCTACCTCTAATCCAAAAAGGCAAGGTTCGCGATATTTATGATATTGACGATAAGCGTATGCTCATTGTCACTACCGATCGCCTCAGTGCCTTTGATGTTGTTTTTGATGCGCCAATCAGTCAAAAAGGCGCAGTGCTCACCCGTGTGGCTAACTTTTGGTTCGACAAAACGCAACACATCATTCCCAACCATTTAACGCATGAACCATTAAGCAATGTACTGAACGCAGCTGAAATTCAACAAGTTGAAGGTCGCGCTATTATTGTGAAAAAACTCAAGCCTTTAGCAGTAGAGGCAATTGTTCGTGGCTATATTATTGGCTCTGGTTGGAAAGATTACCAAAATACAGGCCGTATTTGTGGCGCCAAATTACCTGATAATTTACAACTGGCAGAAAAATTACCCGAAGTACTTTACACACCCTCTAGTAAAGCAGCTGTTGGCGAGCACGATGAGAATATTGATTTTGCTGCGACTGTGGATATATTGGGCGAAGACATGGCTCAGCAGGTTAAACAAGCCAGTTTGTCGCTTTACCAATTTGCAGCTGATTACGCATTAACACGTGGCATTATTATTGCTGATACTAAGTTTGAATTTGGTCTTGATGAGAATAACCGACTTACTTTGATGGATGAAGTGCTCACGCCAGACTCTTCGAGATTTTGGTCGAAAGAAGATTACCAAGTAGGTACCAGCCCAAAAAGTTTTGATAAACAAATTGTACGAGACTATTTAGAAACACTAGATTGGAACAAGGCCCCACCCGCACCAACACTGCCCGAGCACATCGTTCAAAAAACGGCCGACAAATACTTAGAAGTACAAACCCTACTAACCCAAACTTAATCTCATGCAGCTAAGCGGACTCATTAGCAAAATGCACACCAGCCTGAGTATGGGTACAGCACAATATCAATTGCCAATTGGCGATAAGTTGCTCAACATGAATGACTTGATTGGTGAAACCATACAATTAGAGTTTAACGGTCAAATCAACTGTGCGAACTGTGGCAAGACCACCAATAAAAGCTATTCACAAGGTTATTGCTACCCCTGTTGTCAAAAATTGGCCCGTTGTGATTTGTGCATCATGAAACCAGAAACCTGTCATCATCATCTGGGCACTTGTCGTGAGCCAAGTTGGGGCCTGGATAACTGCTTTACTCCTCACGTAATTTATTTGGCTAATTCATCCGGTGTTAAGGTTGGCATTACGCGAAAGTCTAACATCCCAAATCGGTGGATTGACCAAGGTGCCGTCAGTGCTTTACCCATACTAGAAGTAGACACTCGCCTTAAATCTGGGATGATAGAGGTCGCCCTAAAAGACTTTGTGAACGACAAAACCAATTGGCGAAAAATGCTTAAAAATGAAATAAAAGTGGTTGACCTCAAACAGGTGCGCGACGAGTTGCTACCAAAAGTTCAATTATTAGCCAATGAATTGGGTGCAAAAACGCTCAATAACGAGACTTTAGAAATTAATTACCCTGTGGTAGAATACCCAAGCAAAATTAGCTCACTAAATTTTGATAAAACGCCGCTTATTTCAGGGTTGTTAAAAGGCATTAAGGGGCAATATTTAATTTTGGATGTGGGCGTACTCAATATTAGGAAATTTGGCTCTTACAACATAACATTAACTTATTAAGGAAAATACTATGGCGGAACTCATTATTGAAGAATTAGCATTAGGCGAAGGCACGGCGTGCAAAGCCAGCGATCATGTTTCTATGCACTACACCGGCTGGCTAACCAACGGCAAAAAATTTGACTCCAGTGTTGATCGCAACACTCCGTTTGACTTCCAGCTGGGTGTCGGGCAAGTTATCCCTGGCTGGGATCAGGGCGTTGATGGTATGCAAGTGGGCGGAAAACGTAAACTAACTATTCCATCAAAATTGGCTTACGGTGAAATGGGTGCGGGCAATGTTATCCCACCAAGTGCAACGCTTGTTTTTGAAGTAGAATTACTAGCAATTAAATAAATGAACGAAGATTTTCCCCGAATTAAGCGCTTACCCGCTTACGTTTTTGCCGTTACTAACGAGCTAAAAGCAGAGGCACGTGCGCGTGGCGAAGATATTATTGACTTTGGTATGGGCAATCCTGACCAGCCAACACCAGACCACATTGTCGAAAAATTGGTAGAGGCAGCACGCCGTAAAGATACGCACCGTTATTCAACTTCTCGTGGTATTCCACGCCTTAGACGCGCAATTACCAGTTGGTATAAAAATCGTTTTGATGTTGATCTAGACCCAGAAACTGAGGCTATTGTTACCATTGGATCAAAAGAGGGATTGGCCAACTTAGCGCAAGCTGTTGTGGGCAATGGAGATACTGTATTAGTGCCCAACCCCGCCTATCCAATCCACCCGTATGGATTTGTGATTGCTGGCGCAGATATTCAACACGTGCCTTGCGGCCCTGATGATGATTTTTTTGCAGAGCTTGAGCGCTCAATTAAAAACACCTTTCCTAAACCTAAAATGTTGGTGCTTAATTACCCGTCTAACCCCACCACTGAATGTGTCGAATTAGAGTTTTTTGAACGCGTTATCAAAATCGCCAAAGAGCATGAGATTTGGGTAATTCAAGATCTAGCCTATGCTGATATTGTTTTTGACGGCTATGTAGCACCCAGTATTTTGCAAGTTGAAGGGGCGAAAGACATTGCGGTTGAATTCTTCTCTTTGTCAAAAAGTTACAATATGCCGGGTTGGCGTGTGGGCTTTATGGTTGGCAACCCACTGCTTGTTGCCGCTCTGGCAAAAATTAAATCCTATCTTGATTACGGCATGTTTACCCCAATTCAAGTGGCTGCCATTGAAGCGCTGGAAGGCGATCAAAGCTGTGTTAAAGAGATTTCAGATATGTATCAAGAGCGTCGTGATGTCTTATGTGGCGGCCTACAATCAATTGGATGGGACGTTACACTGCCCAAAGCTACTATGTTTGTTTGGGCTAAAATTCCTGAATTTTATCAAGAAATGGGTTCGTTGGAATTTACCAAGAAACTACTAAAAGTGGCAAAAGTAGGTGTTTCGCCTGGTATTGGTTTTGGTGATTATGGCGACAACTATGTGCGTTTTGGGCTTATTGAAAATGAGCACCGTACTCGTCAAGCGGTGCGAGGTATTCGCGAAATGTTTAAGCAAGATGGATTGCTGTGAGGCTGTCAGCCGAACAATTTAAACAATCAAAAAACAAGCGTCTAACGCTATTGGGTATGTCAGGTGTCGGCAAAACACACTTATCAAAACTCCTTAGCAATGAAGACAAGTGGTATCACTATTCAGGCGATTATCGTATCGGTGCCGAATATCTTAATCAGGCGATTCTTGACAACATTACACACAACATCAGACAAGATGATTGGCTGGGTGGCTTATTAGACAACCGATCTATTAGTATTGAAAATAACATCACCTTTGACAACTTGTCATCGGTTTCTGCTTTTTTGGGCAAAGTTGGCAACCCCGAGCAAGGTGGTTTGCCGATTGATGAATTTACTCGCCGTCAAGCCCTACACCGAGAGGCTGAAATTAACACTATGTTAGATGTGCCTCAGTTTATTGAAAAATCATCCCAACAAGGGTTTAACCACTTTATCAATGATGCAGGCGGTAGCTTATGTGAGCTTGATAATGACAAGGTATATCAAACCCTTGCTGAACACACGCTAATCCTCTATATACGAGCCAGCAAAGTCAATAAATCAGCACTGATTGAGCGAGCACAAACACACCCTAAGCCTTTGTATTACCAGGCAGATTTCTTAAAAGAGCAACTGGCTGTTTATCTAACTGAAAACAACCTAACTTACGTAGCACAAATTAATCCTGATGCTTTTGTTGGCTGGATTTTTCCACAATTGCTTGCGCACAGAGTGCCAAAATATGAAGCCATTGCACAAAAATACGGCTATACCATTGATAGTGAAGATCTGTATCAATGCAAAAATGCAAACGAAGTGTATGAACTCATCAATGGAGCGTTAGATTAATGCCATTAATTGCTCATTCTGGCTTACCTTCGTTCACACGCCTAGAGCAAGAAGGGGAAACTATTCTTTCTAAAGATCGTGCTGACCATCAAACCATTCGTGAACTGCATATTGGCTTGTTAAACATGATGCCAGACGCAGCACTTGAGGCCACCGAAAGGCAATTTTTCCGCCTCGTTGGGCACTCAAATCAGATTGCGCAATTCTACTTACACCCATTTACGCTCTCTTCGATTAAACGTGGTGATAAAGCCCAAGCTCATGTTGATCAACATTATCAAAGCTTTGACGATATCAAAGCGCAAGGCTTAGACGCGCTTATTATTACAGGCGCTCACATTGAAGAAGCTGACTTACAAAAAGCACCTTTTTATGATCAGCTCAAAGAGGTAATTGAGTGGTCATATGATAACATCACTTCGACTTTATGCTCTTGCTTAGCCACCCACGCAGTGCTAGAATTTCGTTATGGACAAAAAAGACAAGCCATTGGCGAAAAGTGTTGGGGCGTGTTTCCACACCAAGTGCTTGATCGCCAACACCCACTCATGAGCGGCGTCAACACTTGTTTTGATGTACCGCATTCCCGTTTTAATGAAATTTCCAAAGCGCAGTTTGAAAAAGCGGGCGTTAAGATATTAGTCGACAGCGAAGTTGGTGCACACTTGTGCGTCAGTGAAGACTTGCTTAGAATTGTATTTTTCCAAGGGCATCCAGAATACGACACCATTAGCCTGCTAAAAGAATATAAACGTGAAGTAATTTCATTTTTAGATAAAGATAGAAAAGACTATCCATCTTTTCCAAGCAATTATTTAAGTCCACAAAACAAGGCTATCTTAAACGAGTTTAAAACTAAACTGCTTGATGGTGAATTTAATATAAACGACTTTCCTGAAGCGCTGATCAGCCAAACCTTGGGCAATACTTGGCATGATGCTACCAGCGGTATCATCAACAACTGGATTGGCTGTGTTTATCAAGTCACTCACGAAGACATTAATAAACCATTTATGGATGGTATTAACCCGAACGACCCGCTCAACCTAAAATAATGAGCTCAATTTCAAAACCACTACTACAGTGGTTTGATCAGCACGGCCGCACCCAGCTTCCTTGGCAAATTGGAGAAAAAAGCCACACCAATGTTTATCATGTGTGGCTGAGCGAAATAATGCTACAACAAACTCAGGTGGCCACTGTCATTGATTACTTTAATCGATTTACCAAGCACTTTCCAACCCTATCTGATTTATCAAAAGCCTCTGAAGATGACGTACTAGCCCAGTGGGCTGGGCTGGGTTATTACGCCAGGGCGCGCAATCTACATAAAAGCGCAAAAATTATTATGCAGGATTATCAGGGGGTGTTTCCCGATAACATTGAACAAGTTGTAGCCTTGCCCGGCATTGGCGAATCAACGGCAGGCGCTATTTTATCCATTAGCCACAATCAAAATCACGCCATATTAGATGGCAACGTAAAGCGTGTATTGTCTCGATACCACCAAGTAAAAGGTCATTATGGTCAAGCTCAAACACTCAAACAGCTTTGGGTGCTAGCCAAACAACACACACCTAACACGCGTAATAATGATTACACTCAAGCCATTATGGATCTTGGTGCAACGCTGTGTACTCGCTCTAATCCAGACTGTGGCCGATGCCCGGTTCAACAGGGGTGTCAGGCTTATCAACATAATACACAGACTGAATACCCAAACCCTAAGCCAAAGAAAAATAAACCTAGCCGCTCAATTGCAATGCTAATTTATCAAAACAAACAGGGGCAGATCTATCTAGAAAAAAGGCCGTCCAAAGGTATTTGGGGCGGGCTATGGAGTTTTGTAGAATGTGAAGACAGTTCTCAAGACATTATGCGCACTATCCAACAGTTTGATGCAAGTGCGCACATCAATAAAATACTTAAACCTATCAAGCATAGCTTTACTCACTACCACTTAATCATCAACCCTATTGTTGTTGATTGCTTAGAACAAGCCCACGGATTTCAATCAATTAATCAACTAAAAGTCGGGGTGCCGACACCTGTGAATAAAATCTTGGCACAATTAGATTAAAATAGCCGTTATGCAACTTATTCGTGGCTTACACAATTTAAAAAATCATGCTGGTAGTGTTGTCACCATTGGTAACTTTGACGGCGTACATGTCGGCCACGAGAAAATCATTCTAAGACTGGTCGAGTCAGCCAAAGCATTGGGGCTACCTTCAGTGCTCATCTCCTTTTCACCAACCCCTCAATGTTTTTTTGGTCGGGAACAAGCCACGCTAAGCAACTTTAAAGAAAAACACCAACTACTGTCTCGCCTTGGTGTGGACAAACATTTGTTAATCTACTTTGATCAGGATTTTTCTAAACTTGAAGCTAAAGACTTTATTCAACAAGTCTTACTGGATAAGCTCAACATGAAGCACTGTTTAATTGGCGATGATTTTCGCTTTGGAAAAAAACGACAAGGCGATTTAGGTCTGTTGCAAAGCCTATCAAAAGCCAAGGGCTTTAGCGTAGAAAACACCCAGAGCGTACTGTGCAATAATTGCCGCGCAAGTAGCTCAGAAATTCGAACACTGCTTACCCGAGGTGATTTAGGCGCTGTCACGCAAATGCTGGGGCGCGAGTTTTCAATTTCAGGGAAAATTATTCATGGACAACAAAAAGGGAGAACCATTGGCTTTCCTACAATCAACATCCCTATTAAACGCAAAATTAGCCCGGTTTTGGGCGTGTTTGCAACCACGGTTGAAATTCAAGGTTCGGTTTTTCAAGGGGTATGTAATATTGGCAATCGCCCAACGATTAATGGCAAAGAGATATTATTAGAAGTGTTTTTGTTTGATTTTGATCGTGACGTTTATGGGATTAAGGCCAAGGTTGTGTTTAAACACAAAATCAGAGATGAAGAAAAATTTGATAGTTTTGAAGCGCTAAAACAACAAATTGAGCTTGACACCCAACAGGCAAAAGCCTTCTTTAAAGCCTAAGAAACCAGCTTCCAGCCCATGGTTTTTCCTGCCATGAACGGCACAACAGTCGTATCGGCAAAAGGGTAGCTGTCAGGCACAACCCAATCTTGTTTTTTTAGGGTGATGGTTTCTGTGTTGTGCGCTAGGCCATAAAAATCAGCACCAAATATGGATGCAAAGCCTTCAAGTTTATCTAATGCATTTTGAGATTCAAACGCGCTCGCGTATAGCTCAATCGCACAATGTGCGCTGAGAATACCGGCACAACCACAGCTTGATTCTTTATCAGTTTTTGCGTGTGGCGCAGAGTCTGTACCTAAGAAAAACTTAGCGTTGCCACTTGTGGCCGCAGACAACAGCGCTTTTTGGTGTGGGTTTTCTCGCTTTAAAATTGGCAAGCAAAAATAATGGGGCTTAATACCACCCACCAGCATATCGTTACGATTTGCCAGCAAATGGTGCGGGGTTATTGTCGCAGCAATGTTTTCACTTGCAGACAAAACAAAATCAACGGCATCTTTGGTGGTAATGTGTTCAAACACAATTTTCAATTCAGGAAAATCTTGAACAACCTGAATCAATATTCGTTCAATAAAAACCGCTTCCCGGTCAAAGATATCAATAGTGGCATCGGTCACCTCACCATGCACCAATAGCGGCATACCTAATTGCTGCATCTTCTCTAATGCAAGATATATATTAGCAACATCTGTTACCCCGCTGTCTGAATTAGTGGTGGCCCCAGCCGGATAAAGCTTGGCCGCCACCACTAAACTACTGTCAACAGCTGCTTGGATTTGTTCTGGCGTGGTGTTGTCTGTTAGATATAAAACCATCAGCGGTGTGAAATTAGTATCTGTTGGCAGGGCGTTCAGAATTTCTTGATGGTACTGCTGTGCTTGGCCAGCATCACTAACGGGTGGCGTTAGGTTTGGCATAATAATGGCTCTGCCCATTTGCGAAGCTGTCATACCAATCACTGATTTAAGCATCTCACCCGAACGCACATGCAAGTGCCAATCATCCGGGCGAATAATCTGTAACGTATCATTGTGCTGCATAAATGGCTCCTAATATTCTCGCACCTTTAGCACCCGTCACCAACGGCAAGCTTGAGGTTTTTCCCTTTAATGTTTGCTGTGCAAAGAACCCAAAAGCAGCAGCCTCAACATAATCAACCGGCATGCCTAAGTCATTTGTAGTGGACACCTTGCTGTAAGGATTTAAATAAGCCAAACGCTCAGCTAAAAATAAATTATGCACGCCGCCGCCGCAAAGATATACATCTGCGCCTTTGGCAATCTGTTGACTAATACTCATGGCCGTTAATTCTACCAAAGTTCTTTGTACATCAACAGCGCTTTCATTGCCAGTCAAGTAGGTTGCAAGCCAAGCCAAATTAAAATATTCTGGCCCCGTGCTTTTTGGCGCTGGTTTTTTAAAATACTCGTCTGCTAACAGGGTGCTCAATAAGCGTTCGTCAATAAGGCCGGATCTCGCCCAAATACCATCTCGGTCATAGTCCAACTGTTTAGATTTTTTAATCCAATTGTCTAACAGTGTGTTGGCAGGGCCGGTATCAAAACCCGTAATAACGCCTTTTAAAACTTGTGTTAAATTAGCAATACCGCCCAAATTAATTACCACACCTTCTTTGCCTTGTAATAAATGCTGATGATACATAGGTGTTAACGGCGCACCTTGGCCTGCAGCGGCAATATCATTCATACGAAAATCACTAACCACAACAATACCAGTACGTTCTGCAATGATAGCACCATGTCCAATCTGCATAGAGTATTCACCACCTTGGTGGAAGATAGTTTGGCCGTGTGAGCCAATCACCTCGATGTCTGTTGCTAAAATATTAGCGTTTTCAAGCAAAACATCAACTGCATCAGAAAAAAAATGAGCGACCTGTGTGTCGATGTCTGCCAAATCTTTTAACTGGGTTTGCCCGCTCTGAGTCAGTGATCGCAGTTGTTGTTTTAACGATTTTGGATAAGGCAAATAAGTTTTCGCTAATAGTTGTGTTGCAGTTGTGTTAACAACAACTGCGTCAACACCATCCAAACTGGTGCCAGACATAAGGCCAATACAAAGGTTAGCCATGGCAATTTTTGTATTTTTTACCTGATCCACAAGGGCAAGGGTCGTTGCGCCCCACCTTTTCAACCTTTGATTGCTCGTCTTCTTGCATAACACTCTCAACCTCGTGATTGTCTACACCTGTTGTGCCAAGTGTTTCATGTTGCGCTTGTGCGTTCTCATTATTTTGCTGTTCAACGTCGTCAGCACTAGTGTTTTCATTAAGCACAACACTAGATAACGACTTAACAATTTCAATATTAATGGTATCTAAAAGCGACTCAAACATAGTAAAAGATTCGCGCTTGTATTCTTGTGTTGGATTCTTTTGTGCATAGCCACGTAAGTTAACACTTTTTCGTAAGTAGTCCATTGCTGCTAAATGCTCTTTCCAAAAATGATCCAGGGTTTGCAACATCACTGCTTTTTCAAACCCACGCATTGACTCTGCACCAGCAATCTCTTCTTTGTAATCACAAATTGAGCTGAGGCCTTCAACAATCCTACCTTCAAGCTCATCAACGTCAACACCTTCATCTAACCATTGTTGTAAAGGAAAGTCTGCAGCGTAGTCTGCTTTTAAAACATTGTGCAAACCCTCAACATCCCAATCTTCCTCAGCCTGCTCAGTTGAAACATAGCCTACAAATAAATCATTAACCACACCTTTACGTATTTGAATAAATCGGTCTTGTACGTCATCAACACTCATTAGCTCGTCACGCAACTGGTAAATCACTCTACGCTGATCATTGGCAACATCATCATATTCTAAAAGGTTTTTACGTGCATCGTAGTTCATACCTTCGACTTTTTTCTGTGCGTTTTCAATTGCACGATTCACCATTCTATGCTCAATCGCCTCGCCTTTTTCCATGCCCAATCGCTGCATCATTGCCGCCATTTTTTCACTGGCAAAAATACGCATTAGGTTGTCTTCAAGTGAAAGATAAAAACGCGTCGAGCCTACGTCACCTTGACGACCAGAACGACCACGCAACTGATTATCTACACGACGAGACTCGTTACGCTCGGTGCCGACAATATGCAAGCCGCCGGCTTTAATAACTGCCTCGTGCTGAACTTGCCAGTCGGCCTTTTGTTTGTCGCTTGCACCTTCTGCCAATTTACCACCCAGAACAATATCTGTACCACGGCCTGCCATATTGGTGGCAATGGTAACCGCGCCAATACTACCTGCGTTGGCAATAATTTGCGCCTCGCGCTCATGCTGTTTGGCGTTTAACACCTCGTGCTTAATCTTTCTTTGTGTAAGTAAATTAGAAATAGATTCAGAGTTTTCAATACTACTGGTACCAACTAAAACAGGTTGTCCTGTTTTCTGACAATTCTCCACATCAATGGCAATCGCTCCAAGTTTTTCTTCCAAGGTCAAATAAATCTGATCTGACTTATCATCACGAGCGGATAACCTGTTAGGTGGAACAACCACCGTTTCAAGCGCATAAATATCTTGGAATTCTACCGCTTCAGTGTCGGCCGTGCCGGTCATACCAGAAAGCTTGTTATAAAGTCTGAAGTAGTTCTGGAAGGTAATCGAGGCTAGCGTTTGGTTTTCTTTTTTAATACTCACACCTTCTTTAGCTTCAATAGCCTGATGCAAACCTTCTGACCAGCGACGACCCGGCATAGTTCTGCCAGTAAACTCATCAACAATAACAACCTCATCTTCTTGAACAATGTAGTCCACGTCTTTTTTGAATAGAACATGGGCGCGTAATGCTGAATTAATGTGTTGCATCAGCAAAATGTTACTGGCATCATACAGGCTTGCGCCCTCGGGTAAAGCGCCTGCGTTAATAAGCATATCTTCTGCTTTAGCATGGCCATCATCAGTTAAAAAGACTTGCTTGTGTTTTTCATCAACAGTGTAATCACCGGCTTCCTCGATTACAATTTCTTTACCTTCGCCGCTCTCTGTCTGCTTAGAAAAATGAGGAATCATTTGATTAATCGCCTGATAAACAGCTGAATAATCATCTGCCGCTCCTGAAATGATCAGCGGTGTTCTAGCTTCGTCAATCAAGATAGAGTCCACTTCGTCAATAATTGCAAAATTAAGGTCTCGCTGCACTTTTTGCTCAGTGGTAAAGGCCATGTTGTCTCTTAAATAATCAAAACCTAGTTCGTTATTGGTTGCATAAACAATGTCGCATTCGTAAGCCGCTTTCTTATCTTCTGGTGGTATATCAGAAGTAACAATACCAACACTAAGACCTAAAAAGTTAAATACTTTTCCCATCCACTCAGCGTCACGAGCAGCTAAATAATCATTCACTGTTACTACGTGCACACCTGCACCACCTAGTGCGTTCAAATAAGCGGGTAAAGTGGCTACCAGCGTCTTACCCTCACCAGTACCCATTTCTGCAATATTGCCATCATTGAGCACCATGCCGCCAATCATTTGTACGTCATGATGCCTAAGCCCTAATACACGAACACTGGTTTCTCGAATTACGGCAAAAGCCTCAGGAAGCAAAGACTCTAAAGTGGCTTGCTGCTCTAGCTGTTGTTTAAAATATTGAGTTTTAGCTTTAAGATCTTCATCGCTTAAAGTCTGTAAACTAGGCTCAAAATTATTGATTTTATCAACAGCTTTGAAGAGTGTTTTTATTAGGCGGTCGTTGCGAGAACCAACAATTTTGGCAACAACTTTATTTATAATGTTCATTGATGTGAATAAAACGTAATTTTAAAAATGGCTCTATTTTCGCACAGATATTATGATACAGACAGCCCTTTACAAGGTCATTTTATGAATTTAAAGTTAGTGTCTAAACAATAACGCATGTCTTCTAAAAAAAATAACATGACCAACACGTCGAACTTTACACCCAAAGGTGATCTGGGCGCTTTGTTTGCCCAAGCAAGAATGTTTAATCAGTTAAATGATCAGCTATCGACACTACTACCTGATGCTTTTAAAACGCTATCATTGTGCACTTTAAAAGACAATACGGCTACATTTGTTACACACAATCAAGCGGTTGCATTTCGAGCCCAAAAACAACAGGACGCCTTGCTGGATATTCTCAAAAATTTAGACACCTTATCAAGCATCCAAAAAATCATCATCAAAGTTGATTTAACAGAACATTAGAAGAATTAACTATTATATAAAGCTGATATACATTATAATTATTGGGTTTTATTTAAACATATTTATACGAAAAGGATAGTAACCCTTATGTCAGGACAAGAAATAGACCTCAAGAAAAGACGTTTTCTAACTAACGCTACAAGCGTGGTTGGTGCCGTCGGCGTTGGCTTTGTAGCATGGCCGTTTTTATCATCATGGATGCCTTCAGCAAGAGCAAAAGCAGCCGGTGCACCCGTTGATGTTGATATTAGCAAATTAGAATCAGGGCAACTGGTTCGCGTGCTTTGGCGCAAAAAGCCGGTTTGGATTTTCAAACGTGACTCTTCTACTATTGCTAACTTAAAAACGTTAGACGCTGAGTTAACAGATCCTAACAACGAAGAAGACCAACAACCTATTTATGCTAAAAACACGTACCGTTCAATTAAAGAAGAAGTTGCGGTTATTGTTGGTGTTTGTACACACCTAGGCTGTTCACCAACCTACCGACCAGAATTAGGCGCGGCAGATTTAGGTGGCGACGCATGGAAGGGTGGCTTCTACTGCCCATGTCATGGCTCGAAGTTTGATCTGGCTGGCCGTGTTTACGCAGGCGCTCCAGCACCAACTAACTTAATCATACCACCATATCATTTTGTGTCTGATTCGTTGATTCGAATTGGTGTTGACCCAAAAGCATCTTAGGAGAAAACCATGGATAACAATAAAAGCTGGATCGATCAAAGATTTCCACTAACCAAGGTTTGGAATGAACACTTAGCCGAGTACTACACGCCTAGAAATTTTAACTTCTGGTACTTCTTTGGCTCATTAGCAATGTTAGTACTGGTCATGCAAATCGTCACGGGTATTTTCTTAACCATGCACTTTAAGCCAGACTCAGCCAATGCGTTTGCTTCGGTTGAATACATCATGCGTGATGTAGACTGGGGTTGGCTGATTCGTTACTTGCATTCAACAGGTGCGTCAGCATTCTTCATTGTGATTTACCTGCATATGTATCGTGGCTTGTTATACGGCTCTTACAAGGCGCCACGTGAACTTATCTGGATTCTAGGTATGGTGCTTTACATTGCACTAATGGCAGAAGCCTTCATGGGTTATGTATTGCCATGGGGTCAAATGTCATACTGGGGTGCGCAAGTAATTATCTCTTTATTTGGCTCAGTTCCATTTATTGGTCCTGATCTATTAACCTGGATCTTGGGCGATTACGCTGTAGGCGATCCTGCACTGAACCGCTTCTTTTCATTACACGTGATTGCATTACCGTTAATCTTAGTTGTGTTGGTGTTCTTACACATTGTGGCTTTGCATACAGTTGGCTCAAACAACCCTGACGGCGTGGAAATTAAAAAGAATAAGGACAAAGACGGCATTCCTAAAGACGGCATTCCTTTCCACCCATACTACAGCGTAAAAGACATTGTTGGTGTGGTGGTATTCTTAATGCTTTTCTCGGCAGTTGTATTCTTTGCACCAGCAATGAACGGCTACTTTTTAGAACACGCAAACTTTATTGAAGCTAACCCACTTAAAACACCTGATCACATTGCACCACTTTGGTACTTAACGCCTTTCTACTCAGTGTTAAGAGCGATTCCACCAATGTTTGGCTCGCAATTCCCAGGCGTGGTTGGTATGTTTGCGGCTTTGTTAATTTTATTAGCACTACCGTGGTTAGATCGCTCTAAAGTGAAATCAATCCGCTACCGCTCATGGCCTTACAAGGTAGCATTAGGTATCTTTGTCGTCAGCTTTATCGTACTAGGCTGGTTAGGCATGCAACCAGTAACACCAATCAACGCTCTATTGGCTAGAGTCTTTACAGCGGCTTACTTTGGCTTCTTTATCCTTATGCCTTGGTTTACCTCTATCGGAAAAACCAAAGAAGTGCCTGCGCGAGTAACGGAGTAATATGATGAAAAAATTATTAAAAACAACCTTGTCTGTTTTAGCCGGTTTGGCAATTTCGTTTAACGTGCTGGCTGCTGCTGCCGTCACGCTTGACTCTGCTAACACAGATATTAGAGATCAAAAGTCGTTGCAAAATGGCGCCAAGCTGTTTATGAACTACTGTTCAGGCTGTCACTCAATCGCATTCATGCGTTACAATCGCATCGGTAAAGATCTCAACATCTCTGATGCTGATGTTGAAAAAAACCTAATGTTTAGCGGTGACAAAATTGGTGAAACAATCACGTCTTCAATGTCTAAAACAGGCGCAGAAAAATGGTTCGGCACCACACCCCCGGATCTATCTTTGGTCTCTCGCTCTAAGGGTGTAGACTGGATTTACACATACTTGCACGGTTTTTACAAAGATGAGTCTCGCCCATTTGGTGTTAACAACAAAATCTTAGTCAACGCCTCTATGCCCGATGTTTTGTGGGAGCTTAAGCAAAACAAATCAGCAGAAGATTTTGATCAAGACGTTAGAGATATTACCAACTTCTTAGATTATGTTGGTGAGCCTGCTAAGCTAGTGCGTGTTGACCTTGGTTACAAAGTATTGGCCTTCTTATTTGTTCTATTCATCCTTTCTTATTTGTTGAAAAAAGAATACTGGAAAGATGTGAAATATGGCAAATGGCGCGCTAAAGACTAATTAATCACTAATTTCTGATACAATCAGTTAATACATTTAACAGCGTCTCTTTTAAAGGGATGCTGTTTTTTATTTTTTAAGGATAATGACTATGCTAACCAAACCCAATCCAGCTTCAACCACACTTTACGCCTCTGCTGAGGAAATGGAATCACATGCAGTGCGTTTCATCATGGCAGAAAAAAACATTGAAAGAGAGGTGGTAAACTTAAAAGTAGACGAGATGCCTGAGGAAATTTTAGAACTCAACCCTTGTCAATCGTTGCCAACTTTGTTTGATCGCGGCATGGTGCTATATGATTTATCTGTCATTACTGAATACTTAGATGAGCGCTTTCCGTTCCCGCCTTTGTTACCCGTTGACCCTATCGAAAAAGCAGAAAAACGCCTGCTAATTTTTAGATTTACTCGCTCCGATGGTTGTTGGTATGAGCTGGTTAACACCATTCAAACTGGTAGTAAAAAAGAAGCTAATGAAGCCCGTAAAATTCTTTCAAGCAACTTGATTGAGCTTATCCCTTTGTTTGCTTACCAGACTTATTTTAAGAGTGATGACATGACGATTGTTGACGCTTGTCTGGCGCCGTTATTATGGAGACTTAAAAAACTCGATATCGACTTAGGCGTTAAAGCCAAACCAATCCACGACTACGCTAAACGACTGTTTAGCAAAGCCAGCTTTAAAGATAGCTTGACTGACTGCGAGAAAGAGTTCAACGCCTAACCTCTATGGCCACAATCTCGGTAGCGCCCTATTTAATTCGTGCCTATCATCAATGGATGGAAGACTCTGGGTTAACACCGCACATCTTGGTTGACTGTTCAAAGGAGGGCGTCATTGTTCCTAGTCCTTATATCCAGCAAGGGAAGATTGTACTTAATATTGCTAGTGAAGCAGCTAGCGCCTTGGTGATCAGTAACGAAACCGTCTCATTTAAAGCGCGTTTTGATGGAAAAACTCAAACGATTAGTGTGCCTACTAGTGCCATATTAACCATCTATGCAGGTGAAAACGGCGAAGGCATGTTTTTCGAGGCCGATACTCAGAACAAAGAGCAGGATAACGATAAAAAACCCAATTTAACTTTGCTCGACTAGCCTAAGTGCTGTTTTAACAAACTCGTCTTGATTGTCTTGTTGGAAGACCACTACTTTGGCGTCTGTATAGGCTTGAATTGCTTGGGCATTGTCTAGGTTGTTCACACTCATTTGATTTAAAACCAACATGATCACATTAAGATTATGCTCTTTGGCTGCGCGTAAGCTTAACAACGCCTGGTTGATTGCACCGAGCTCATCTTTAATCACAACCACTACAGGCAATCCAAGTGCTGTCGCTAGATCAACATTAAGCAACCGCGCTGCAATTGGGGAATACAGTCCGCCCGCACCTTCAACTACAACAAAATCAGTTGTGTTGGATGGTCTAGATGCTGCAACCAAGTTGTTTAATGTCACTGCAACACCTTGGTCTGTGCTTGCTTTTTCACCACTCACACAGGCCTCGAACCGATAAGCACAAACAACCTCAATAGGTTCTGGACTAGCGCAAGCATTATTCAATAAGACCGCATCTTTCGGTGTTAGGCCGTGTGGGGTTTTTATACAGTCACTTTCGATGGGCTTTCTCGCCACAACACGATAGTTAGAATTCAATGCCCGAATAAGGTGGTTGGCAATAAATGTTTTACCAACATCGGTCCCACTACCGCTAATAAACAATCCTTTCATGGTTAATAATTTTAACAGCAAAAATGTATAATACTACCCATGCATAACAACTTGAAAACTAAATTCTGTGGAATGTCACTAGACTCGCCGATTGTTTTACTTTCGGGCTGTGTTGGGTTTGGTGAAGAATATACGCGCATTCAAGGCTTTTCTAACGCTGATGTTGGTGCCATTTGCCTCAAAGGAACCACCTTAGAGCCCCGTCTTGGCAATATTCCACACAGAGTTACAGAAACCCCTAGCGGCATGATTAACGCCATTGGTTTGCAAAATCCTGGCACTGATGTGGTTATCAACGAGATCATGCCAAATCTAGACAAGACTGAAACTCGATTTATTATTAATATTTCCGGCTCTTCTGTTGAAGAATACGGAGAAATCGCCAAACGTTTTGATGACACTGATATTGACGCTATTGAGATCAACATTTCTTGTCCTAACGTCAAGGAAGGTGGTGTTGCCTTTGGTAATGATCCCGATATGTCCTATCGTGTGGTTGAACTCTGTCGTAAAAACACCACCAAGCCGCTGATTACCAAACTCTCACCCAACCAAACCGACATTGCTCATAGCGCACAACGCTGTATTGATGCAGGCACTGATGGTCTAGCCGTTATCAATACGTTAATGGGTATGGCTATTGATACTCAGTCTCGCAGACCTATTATTGGCAATAACCAAGGTGGCTTGTCGGGTCCGGCAATTAAACCCATTGCACTGCTAAAAGTACATCAAGTGTATCAAGTTAGTAAACATCATAATGTGCCTATTATTGGTCAAGGTGGTATCACCACGGTTAATGATGCCTTAGAATTTATCATTGCTGGTAGTGCAACGGTTGGTATTGGCACTTCACTATTTTATGATCCACTGGTATGCAATAAAATTAATGATGGCATTAGTCAATACCTAATTGATAACAAACTAAACAGTATTGACGAACTGGTTGGCACCTTAACGCTTAATTCAGCGAATTCACAGTGTGACATCGACACAGATAAATAAATAAACTTATGAACCCAGAATACAACGCTCAAATTATTGAGTCCGAAGCTCAACAATATTGGAAAGAACACAAATCATTTGAAGTTGTCGAAGACTCTTCTAAAGAAAAGTATTATTGTTTAAGCATGTTTCCATACCCATCAGGCCGATTACACATGGGTCATGTTCGCAACTACAGTATTGGCGACGTCATTTCTCGTTTTCAAAAAATGCAGGGAAAGAACGTTATGCAGCCAATTGGCTGGGATGCGTTTGGATTGCCCGCTGAAAATGCAGCTATTAAAAATAAGGTTGCACCTGCTAAGTGGACTTATGAAAATACCGACTACATGCGCAAGCAATTAACGGAGCTTGGATTTGGTTATGACTGGTCTCGTGAGTTGGCAACTTGCCACCCAGAATACTATCGTTGGGAGCAATGGCTGTTTGTTAAATTATTTAAAAAAGGCCTTGTCTATAAGAAAAATGCAATCGTTAATTGGGATCCGGTGGACCAAACTGTTCTGGCTAATGAGCAAGTCATTAATGGTCGTGGCTGGCGCTCTGACGCACTGATTGAGAAAAAAGAAATCTCACAGTGGTTTATGCGTATAACCGATTACGCTGACGAATTATTAGACTCACTAGATGACCTAACTAAATGGCCTGACGCTGTTGTTACTCAACAGAGAAACTGGATTGGCAAATCAACAGGTCTAGAGATTGATTTCACCAGGAGGGGGGCTGACGCCCTTAGGGTCTATACCACGCGTGCAGACACATTAATGGGTGTAACCTACTTAGCAATTGCCAGCGAACATCCGTTAGCGCTTGAGGCTGCCAAAAACAACCCAACAGTACAAGCATTTATTGATGACTGTAAAACCATGGAAACCACAGAAGCAGCAATGGAAACCATGGAGAAGAAAGGTGTTGATTCAGGGTTAAAATGCGCACACCCCATCACTGGTGAAGCTGTGCCTATCTGGATCGCTAACTTTGTACTGATGGGCTATGGCACAGGTGCAGTCATGAGCGTGCCTGCACATGATGAGCGTGATTATGATTTTGCCAAGAAATATGGCATTGAAATCAAACAGGTTATTAACGAAGAGGAGAGTATCGATGAAAGCGCAATTACCGCCAAAGGCATTCTATTTAACTCAGGTGAATTTGATGGACTGGACTTTGATCAAGCTTTTGAATCGATTGCAAGCACACTAAACAACAATAACTTGGGCGAGAAAAAGACCAACTTCCGTTTGCGAGACTGGGGTGTTTCACGCCAGCGTTACTGGGGTTGTCCAATTCCAATTGTTAACTGCCCAAGCTGTGGTTCAGTCGCTGTACCAGAAGCTGACTTACCTATTAAGTTGCCCGAAGATGTTGAGTTTGACGAGGCTGGCGGATCACCCATTAAAAAAATGCCAGAGTTTTTTGAGACCACTTGCCCAAGTTGTGGTGAAGCGGCAGAACGCGAAACTGATACCTTTGACACCTTCTTTGAATCCTCTTGGTACTTTGCACGTTACACCTGTAAAGATAACGATACGGCTATGTTGGATGATCGTGCAAAATACTGGCTTAAAGGTGGCGTTGATCAATATATTGGTGGTATCGAACATGCAATATTACACTTGCTTTATGCTCGTTTCTTTAACAAACTATTGCGTGATGAAGGCTTAATTGAAAACGACGAACCTTTTAACAATCTTCTAACACAAGGCATGGTGCTTAAAGATGGTGCCAAAATGAGTAAATCAAAAGGCAATACAGTTGATCCAGCTGAAATGATTGAAAAATATGGCGCTGATACAGTTCGCCTGTTTATTTTATTTGCTGCCCCACCAACACAAGACCTAGAATGGAGTGACTCAGGGTTAGAAGGCTCTTATCGTTTTGTCACTAAAATATATCGCCTAGTCTCAAATTTTATTTCAGATTCTCAATCACATGCTATTGCTAGCTTAGATACAGGCATACTTAACAAAGCACAAAAAGACATACGCCAAAAAACCCATCAAACTTTAGGCAAGATTACAGATGATATGTCACGCAGGCACTCCTTTAACACGGCAATTGCCGCACTAATGGAGCTTAGCAATGCCTTGGCTAAATTCAAAGATACTGACGAGCAATCAATGGCTGTGCGTGCTGAAGCTGTTGACATAATCCTTAAATCACTCAGCCCAATCACACCGCATATTTGCCATTATTTATGGAATGTACTGGGTAACGAAGCCGCTATTATTAACGAGGATTGGCCGAGGGTTGATGAAACAGCGCTAACACAGGAGGAGGTTCAAATCGTTGTACAAGTGAACGGTAAATTACGAGCAAAGCTTATGCTAAGCGCCGATATGGACAAAGCCCAAGTCGAATCTCAGGCGTTGGCCGATGAGAATATTGTCAAGTTAACTGAAGGAAAATCGGTAGTTAAAGTGATTGTAGTGCCAAACAAACTGGTAAATATCGTCGTCAAATAGACTACTCTATTTGCTTTGGCGGACAAGGGTGGTCTGCATATGAGCAAAAAACACAACAATCACCAGGTTTAGGTTTTAAAGTTTTGTCACACGCTGTGCAACGATAAAAATACAAGCAATGATCGCTTGGCATTTTTTCTTGCTGTTGGTGTTTACAATAAGGGCAACCAATGATTGCGTGTGTTGTTACTTTCATAACAACAGTATATAACGATTGATTGATTCAGGTCAACAACGTCAACGTTAATCCAATAACAGCACAAGCAGCGATCACGCTCATAATACCGATCTTAAATCGGAATAGAGCCACGAAGGCTGCCACGCCGATTACAGTAGCTACTAAGTCTAAATCACCACCATTAGGCCATAAAACATTTGTAGCAAAAAACACAGCTAAGTTTATTATTACACCTACTACCGCAGCAGTGACTGCTGAGAGTGGTGCGCTAAACTTAAGATCCCCTCTGGTTGCCTCTATTCCCGGACCACCTAAAAAGATAAATAAAAATGACGGCAAAAAGGTGAACAACGTAGCAACTGATGCGCCAGCAAAACCAGCTAACAACAGTGCATCTGGGCCAAATATTTCTTTCGTCCAAGCACCGACAAAACCCACAAACGCCACCACCATGATCAGCGGGCCTGGCGTAGTTTCACCCAGTGCCAAACCATCCATCATCTGCGTACTCGTTAACCAAGCATATTGATCAACACCACCTTGGTAGATATACGGCAATACTGCGTATGCACCGCCAAATGTAACAAGTGCTGCTTTGGTAAAAAATTCACCCATATTACGCAACGTCTCATCACTTAAAAGGCCCATAACAACTAGACCGATACCTACCCCTATAACCATAAAAGTAATCAATCGAGACCATTTAAATTTTGCATGTTCAGGGACTGGCGTGTCATCATCAATTAAGGCTGGACCATAACTATCTTTACCTTCTCCATGATGTGAGCCCGTTGTAAATGTGCTTGGAGAAAATTGTGCACCAAGATAGCCAATTAAGGCGGCACTCAAAACAATATAAGGAAAAGGAATTTCAAATTTGTATATAGCTATAAAGGCCAATACTGCTAAAACCTTAAGCACGTTGTTCGACAAAGCCTTAGAACCAATACGGTAGGCAGCAAACAGAACAATAGCCGTAACAGCTGGTTTAATGCCGTACAAAATACCTTCTACTGCAGGAACATCGCCATAAGTTAAATAAATCCAGGTCAACGCACTTAAGATAAACAAGGAGGGTAATACAAACAACACGCCAGCAACAATACCACCCCTAACACCAAACATTAGCCAGCCAATATAAGTCGCTAATTGTTGTGCTTCAGGGCCTGGCAACACCATGGTGTAATTCAATGCATGCAAAAAACGATGCTCAGAAATCCAACGACGTTTTTCTACTAACTCTTGGTGCATCATCGATATTTGCCCAGCAGGACCACCAAAACTAATAAAGCCTAGCTTTAGCCAGTAAACAAAAAATTGTAAAAAACTAGGGGCTTTAGGTGTTTTTGGTTGTTCTTGCATGATTTTTCCTCAATAAAAAACCTTGTTAACCCCTGTAAACGACCTACAGAAATTAACAAGGTTTGAAAAATATGATTTACTTGTTAGCCATTAATCCGTCAATAATTGGCGTCAACATAATGTCCATTACATCCACCATAAAACTACCTTTGTATACAAGTGTGGTGTCATTTTGTAAAAAAGCCATCGCCTCTGCAGGTAGTGCATCTGCAACCGATTGAAGGTCAACACCATCAATGCGCACACTAGTAACTACTAACGAATCTTCTGGCGCAGGCACCGCTTGACCACTAAACGGGTTGGAGGTGTCTACCAAGGGGATGCGATGAAAATTAATGTGCGTATTCTCAAATTGTGGCGTGATAAACTCAACATAATCTTGCATACGATCCAGGATAATTTCAGTCACTTGCTCTGGCGTATAAGGGCGCTCAGAAGTGTCTCTGTGGATTTTTTGAATCCATTCAATGTTAACTGCTGGAACAACGCCAACCAATAAATCGACTTGTCCTGCAACATCGGAATTCTCAGTTTTTACACCGCCATGAAGCCCTTCATAAAACATGATATCTGTATCGGTCTCAATATCTTCCCAGGGGGTGAACTGGCCAGGGTTAAGGTTAGTTCCCAGGCGTGCATTGTGCTCAACCGCCTCTTCATCCGAGTGAATGTAATAACGTTTTTGACCTGTGCCGTCTTCACCATATTGCTTAAATAAAGCTTCTAATTTATCAAAATGGTTGGCATTCTCTGCAAAATGCGTTAGCACCTTACCCGCCTTTCGTGATTTTTCGACTTCAACTTTCATATCTGCACGCTCATACTTGTGAAAGCTATCGCCCTCTACAACGCAGACGTTAAGATTTTTTTGATCGAAAATTTTCTCAAATGCTTTTTTTACGAAAGTTGTTCCTGCACCTGATGAACCGGTAACCGAAACAACGGGATGTTTTGTTGACATGTTGTAACTCCTTGTTAAATATTAATAATAGGTTAAAAATCTAGATTGTCGACTGATAGTGCATTTTTTTCAATAAAGTTTCTTCTCGGCTCTACCTCGTCGCCCATTAAGGTTGAAAAAACTTCATCTGCAACAATAGCATCTTCAATCTTTACTTTTAGTAAAATTCGATTTTCTGCATCCATGGTGGTTTCCCAAAGTTGCTCTGGATTCATCTCACCTAGTCCTTTATAACGCTGGAAACTCTGGCCTTTTTTAGCATCATCCATCAAAAATTTAACTGCTTGGCTAAAGTTTTTAACTCCAACTTCTTTGCCTTTTTTCTCAACAAAAGACTCTTCGTTAAAGACACTTTCAATCTCTTCTGAAAACGCTTTAATAGCTTTATAGTCGTCAGAGCTAAAAAAAGCTTTTCCTAAATAATCCGTATCGGCATCTACGCCGTATACTGACAAAGTGTGCTCAATCTCTTTAGTTTCATCGTTAAAAACAACGGTATGCTTTTGTGCAGGCGTTAAATCTTGCTCTAAAAGCCACTGTATTTGCGTACACCAGCTTTTAATCTTCTTGGCGTCTTCTAGGTCGTTCACCGATTCCGATCTGGCGATAGCTTGCATAAATGCCAAATTAAACTTCTTGGATAAACGCTCAATGATTGAGTTAATTTTATAATAATCTTTAACTGCAGCCTCTAAAGCCACACCCGAAATTGCTGGTGCTGAGGCATTCGCATACAAGTGCGCATCATTCACCGCTTCTTGTAATAAATAATCATTTAACTCTTGATCGTCCTTTAAATAACGCTCTTGCTTACCTTTTTTAATTTTGTACAGTGGTGGTTGTGCGATATACAGATAACCATTTTCTATTAATTCTGGTAAATAACGATAGAAGAAAGTAAGTAATAAAGTTCGGATATGTGCACCATCGACGTCCGCATCGGTCATGATCACAATCTTGTGGTATCTTAATTTACTTAAGTCGTATTCTTCTTTACCAATACCACAACCAAGAGCTGTAATTAAAGTACCCACTTCAGCAGATGAGAGCATTTTTTCAAATCTGGCTTTCTCAACATTTAAGATTTTACCTTTAAGCGGTAAGATTGCTTGAGTGCGTCGATCACGACCTTGTTTGGCAGAACCACCCGCAGAATCACCCTCCACTAGGAAGATTTCTGATTCAGCCGGGTCTTTAGTTTGACAATCGCTCAATTTTCCCGGTAAGCCGGCGATATCAAGCGCACCCTTACGACGAGTCATCTCTCTGGCTTTTCGCGCTGCATTGCGAGCACGGGAGGCGTCTAAAATCTTTCCAACAATGATTTTTGCTTCACTAGGATTTTCTAGCAAGTATTCACCGAGCTTTTCATTCAGTGCAGACTCCACAGGGGCGCGAACTTCTGACGAAACCAGCTTGTCTTTAGTCTGAGATGAGAATTTAGGATCAGGAACCTTAACCGAAATAATGGCGGTCAACCCTTCACGAGTGTCTTCTCCTGTAATGGCAGCCTTCTCTTTTTTAGCCATGCCAGAATTATCAATATAATTGTTAAGTGTTCGAGTTAAGGCACCTCTAAAACCCGCCATGTGTGCGCCACCATCTCGTTGCGGAATATTGTTGGTGAAACAATAAATACTTTCTTGGTAGGAGTCACTCCACTGCAAGGCAACGTCAACTACAATATCATCACGTTCAGCAGAAATCGAAATAATATCATTATGAATTGGGTTTTTGGATTTGTTTAAATGCTCAACAAACGCTTTAATGCCGCCTTCGTATTTGAAAACATCTTTACGCTGTGTTGATAACTCTTCAATCTCAATATGAACACCTGAGTTTAAAAAAGATAATTCACGTACGCGGTTAGCCAAAATTTCGTATTTGAATTCGGTGATGGCAAAAACATCAGCGCTTGGCTTGAAGTGGATTACAGTACCGGTACTATCAGTTTTTCCAGTCGCCTTCATTGGTTCGACAGGCACACCCATTTTGTAGCTTTGCTCATGGATTTCACCATGACGATACACAGTTAGATGCACGGTTTCAGACAGTGCGTTTACTACTGACACACCTACACCATGCAAACCACCAGAAACTTTATAAGAGTTGTCGTCAAACTTACCACCCGCATGAAGAATGGTCATAATCACTTCAGCAGCAGAAATACCTTCTTCTGGATGAATATCAACAGGAATACCTCTACCATCATCTGAGACCGATATAGAGTCGTCTTCATGAATAGTGATCTTTATTTTAGAACAATGGCCGGCTAATGCTTCGTCAATCGCATTATCAACTACTTCGAACACCATGTGGTGTAAACCTGTACCATCGTCGGTATCACCAATGTACATTCCAGGGCGCTTTCTAACCGCATCTAAACCTTTTAAAACTTTAATGTTAGAGGCTTGATATTCTTGGGTTTGATCTTCAGACATAGGTGCTTGAAAAAAATAAATTTATTATACCACGACCCTTACAATCAACAACTTTTCATCCGTGTTTTTTTTAATTATCAATTCATTTGGATTCAATTGTTTTTAAAGGAATACAGCGGAATTATTAGGATTTATTAAAGTGCTTAATTTTTAATTCTAATCACACCGTCATCAATCTCGAAAATACTGGGGTTAATGCGCTCGATAATGTCTAAATTATGACCAATATCTGTCATAAATGTTTGTACTTTTAGTGCTTTAAGATATTGCAAAATTATATTGATTTTTTTACTGTCTAATTCTGAAGACAGGTCGTCAATTAACACCACAGGTTTAGTCTTTAAATTAACCAATAATAAAACTTGGGTTAACCAAAAAATAATAGATAAAGTTTTTTGTTCTCCCCTTGATAAAAAACATTCATTTTTGTTGTTTAATGAAAAACGAATACTGGCCTTGTGTGATCCATAATTAAGGTGCTTAACTCTTAATAAATTATGGGTATTGCTGCTTAAGTAGTTATAGATACTTTGCTGATTAGTTTCATCAACTTCTTTTGGCCAACCAGAAGAAAATTGATAATCAAACCGGTCTAGTGGACTTATCAAGGTTGATAACAATTCTGATTCATTAGAAAATGTAGTTTGTTTTAGTTGTTGTAAATATTCAATTCGATTTTGGTTGATATTAGCTGCAACTTCTGCCAAGGATAAAAACCAAAAATCCAATTCATCTACTTTATTTCTAACCAACAGGTTGTTAATATTTTTTAAGACTTTATTATAGGTTTTAAAAGACTTAACCGAGTTAGGTTTCACGTGAAACACCCCCCAATCTAAATAAGAGCGTTTATTTTTTGGTGTACCGTTAACTACAAAACCTTTATCTGGAGTAATAATTTGAATGGGTAATATTTGACTTAATTGACTGGTGTTACTAATACGTTGTTGATTAATACTAACAGTGTTTTTTATTTTTGATTTTTCAAGTTTTATTCGATCGTCACCAATTTGAGCGATTATCTGAAACGATTGATGGTCAAAATGAATCACCTCTTTAATGATTTTTGTTTTAAAAGAGCGGTTATGGCCCAAATAATAGATAGCTTCTATTAAATTGGTTTTACCTTGTGCGTTATTAGCAACAAATAAATTAATCCCTTTGGATGGGATGATATATTGAGATTCTAAATTACGAAAATGATTAATAGAAAGTTTACTAATAACAGCCATACAAAGATCTAAGTTTCAATAAGATTAGATTCTCATTGGCATAACAACATATTGATATGTTTCATCACCAATACTGCTTAATAAACAAGATTGATTTTCTCCACCAGGCACCACCATATTAATTTCATCAGTAGTGAGTTTTTCTAAAATAGAGATTAAATAATGAATGTTAAACGCAATTTCTATTTCTTTATCAAAATTTTTAATGGTAATTTGAGTTTTTGCTTGACCTCTTTCCGAATGAGAAAATATATTAAGTTTTGAATCCTTAAAGACTAATTTAACCCCTTTAGTTCGTTCCTCAACAAAGATAGAGGCTTGTTGTAAACTATTTAAAAAATCTTGTCGATCGATCATAATAGTATTTTCATAATCAGTTGGGATAACTTGTGCATAATTCGGGAAATTACCATCAATTAAGCGACTGATAATGGTTGTGTTGTCACTAACCAAATAAAAATAGTTTTCTGAAAGGTGAATATCAACCTCTTCATGTTCGTTTTTATTTAGTAACTTGGTTAGCTCTAACACTGCCTTTCTTGGCAAGATAACAGTTTTTTTATTATCTAAATTGTTATTTTGTTTAATTTCACCAATAGATAAACGATGACCATCAGTTGCAACCACGGTAATATTATCTTGATCAACTTCAAAATATAACCCGTTTAAATAAGCACGTATATCCTGATTACCCATTGAAAAAGAAGTGTTTTCAATCAGTTCTTTTAATGCATTACGTTTAACTCTAATAACATCAGAATTTTCAATTTTTGGTAATGATGGAAAATCTTGGTGATTAAAAGTATTAAGTTCAAATGAATTATTATTAGTTTTAATATAAATTTTTGACTCTTCAATAATAAATTGAATAATAGTTTCTTCTGGTAATTTTCTAATAATATCAATTAAATCTTTAGCATATATTGTAAAGCTAATTTCTTCTTGGGTATTGATAGGGTGTGAGGCACGTAACTCAATTTCCATATCAGTGGTGGTCAATGTTAATTGATTATTTTTTAATTGAATTAGAACATGGGAAAGAATAGGTAGTGTTTGTTTCTTTTCAACAACACCGATTACTGTTTGTAATGGTTCTAATAATTCTCTAACGGTAAGTTGTGTGTTCATCAAAAAATCCTTTTATTAAATAATTATTATTATTATTAGCGGTGCTTTTATTTGTTAATAACTAATTTTTTTCTTTAAAAAACAGTTTGTTAAGTTGTGGATACTGACTAACTATTTTATGTAAAAACCAAGGTGTTATGTTTATAAATTCTGTGGATTTGTTAAGTTATTAAAGTTATTAACAATGGGATGGATAATCGGTTGTGTATAGTGTTTATAAGTTAGCCAGTTTTAGTTTAATTAAATCGTAATCATTCTTTATTGACGCCTCTTCTAGTATCTTTTTTTCTATTTTATCGATACTGTGTAAAACGGTGGAATGATCCCTATTTCCAAAATGTTTTCCAATTTTTGTTAATGATAAAGTAGTGAGTTCGTGAGAGATAAAAACAGCCATTTGCCTAGACAAAACAGTGTGTTGTTTTCGGCTTTTTGAAATTAGATCCGAAACAGTGATGGCGTAATGTTTTGCTGTTTCTTTTTGTATATCGTTAATATCAATATTTTTAATTTGAGGTTTGATTAAGTCGCCCAGTGCGCTTTCCACAACCTCTTTAGAGATGAATGAATGGTTGATTTTAGAAAAGTCAACGAAGGCCTTGAGTTTAAGCAATGCGCCTTCTAAATCCCTAACGTTGGAGGTGATATGTCCGGCAATGAATAAAGCAGTGTCTTCTGTTAGGTCAATATTGATTTTTTCGTTGTGAGCTTTTTTTAGTAAGATTGCAGCACGCATCTCTAATTCTGGCGGTGTTAAGTGCAGGTTTAAACCTTGAGAAAATCGAGTTTTTAAACGATCTTCTAGTGAGCGAATATTTTTAGGCGATTGATCACAAGTAAAAATAATCTGCTTTTTGGTGCTAAACAAGAAGTTAAAAATATGAAAAAACTCTTCTTGAGATTTTTCTTTGCCGGCAATGAGGTGGATATCATCCACTAATAATAAATCAGCAGATTGATAGTAGGTTTTAATATCTTCAATAGTGTTGTGGCGCAAGCTGGTAGTAATATTTCTAACGAAATCCATTAATGGCACATAAATTATTTTAATATTTGGATTTTTTTCTTTAGCCAAATGCCCTGCTGCTTGCATAAGGTGCGTTTTCCCTAAGCCAGAACCTCCGTAAATAATAAAAGGGTTGTAAGGCGAAGATTTGATGTTTTCAGCGATTTGTCGGGTGGCGCCATATGCCATTTGGTTGGCATTACCTAGCACTAAGTTATCAAAAGTGTATTCTGGAAATAAAGGCGTATTATGTTGCCTTGGTTTGTTAACTTTTTTTTCAGATTGAGATGAAACACCAATGTAAATTTTAAGATTTTTGTTGTGTTGAGCGACAACACTTTTAATTTCTTTTTTAAGGTTTTTATTAACGTAGTTTTTAACTGAAGTGCTTGGCGCCAATAGAGAGAGGTTGGTCTCATCTTCAATGGCTTTTAAGGGCTGCACCCAAACGCTAAAAGTTGCCAAAGGCAATGTATCTTTTAAGGTGTTAAGGCATTTTGCCCAGGTTTTTGACATGAGATTTTAACGGTGCGATCTTAAAAAATAAAGGCTTGTGTTCATTGTTTTTTGAGTCTAAAGATTGAGTTTAATTTAAAATTAATAATGATATACTAAAGCTTTAGTTTGTGCACGGGAGATAACCAGTGGGAATGTTTGAAAAGTACTTTGAAAAACTGTTGTGGAGCTCTCGCCATATGGTTTTAGTAGCAGTTATCGCTTCGTTATTATTATCATTGCTTTTGTTTGTGATCACTGCGACTGATGTGGTTGGATTGTTATCTCACGCCTCTGATTATTTTGCCGCCCCTATTGAAGACAGAAAAGTGTTAAAAATTGAAATGGTGGCTCACACAGTTGGGGCAATTGATGGTTTCTTACTAGCCACTATTTTATTGATTTTTGCCTTGGGACTATATGAGCTATTTATTAGTGATATTGATGAAGCTAAGAAAAGCGGCCAATCGGCTAAAGTACTGGTGATTAATTCTTTGGACGACCTCAAGTCAAAGTTGGCCAAGGTTATCCTTATGATTTTGGTGGTCACCTTTTTCGAGGTATCGCTATCAATGAGTTTTACTAGTGCACTTGATTTGGTGTATTTTTCGTTAGGTATTTTAATGGTTTCTTTGGCGCTTTATTTTGGCTCGAAATCCTCGCACTAAAACCCTTTGCGGTATTGATTTTTATCGGTAAATAGCGTAACATTGCCCCTTTTTTTATAGCAAATAATTATTATGCGTCAGACAATCGTTGCAGGCAACTGGAAAATGAACGCCTCAAAAGAAGCGGTAAACACATTGGTTATGGGTATTCTTTCAGGCATGGCCGACGTTAAATCAAAAGTTATTATCTGTGCACCTTCTCCTTATTTGTCTCAAGCCGAAGCTTTAACCACACATTCGCAGTTACACGTTGGCGCGCAAGACCTTAATGTTAACGCCTCAGGCGCCTTCACTGGTGAAGTTAGCGCAGACATGATTAAAGACTTTGGTGTAGAGTACGTGATTGTTGGTCACTCTGAGCGTAGAAGTCTATACGGCGAGACTGATGAAATTGTGGCTGAAAAAGTGCAGGTTGCATTAGATAACGGCTTAACCCCTTTATTTTGTATTGGCGAATTATTAGAAGAAAGAGAGTCTGGTAATACGGAAATGGTTGTTGCTCGTCAAATCAAGGCGGTTATTGATCGCGTGGGTATTGAGGCATTTAAAAATATTATTGTAGCTTATGAGCCAGTTTGGGCGATTGGTACAGGCGTTACTGCAACACCACAACAAGCACAAGACACACATGCTTTTATTCGTCGTTTATTAGCAGAACACGACAGTGATATTGCACAGACAACCCCTATTTTATATGGTGGTAGTATGAACCCTGTTAACGCTGAAGAGTTGATTGGTTGTGAAGATATTGATGGTGGTTTAATCGGTGGTGCATCATTAAAATCTGACGATTTCTTACACATTTGTAAAGCAGGTTAATTATTATGTCATTTCAAGTTGTTCTTATTATTCACGTACTGTTGGCACTAGGTTTGGTTGCCTTAATCTTAATGCAACACGGTAAGGGTGCTGATGCAGGCGCTGCTTTTGGCGCTGGATCTTCTGGCTCTGTGTTTGGTTCTCGAGGTGCAAATTCTTTTATTTATAAATTAACAGCTGGTGTTGCCACGGGTTTCTTTTTAACCAGTCTAACTCTGGCTTATTTAGCATCTAACGAAATAGACGCAAATGACGAGCCTAAGAGCATCATGGATCAAGTAGTGATAGAGCCTGAAGCGGCCGTGTTAACCGACATGCCTATGATTGATGCCAAAATTAACGATATTCCCACTGAATAAGTTCTAAACTTTATTGCCGATGTGGCGGAATTGGTAGACGCGCTACCTTGAGGGGGTAGTGAGCTACGCTCGTGCCAGTTCGACTCTGGCCATCGGCACCACCTTTTTATATATTATTTATGCAGCGCGTATAATTGACATAGATTTAATACACTCTTGAGAAGAATGAAGATTTTAACCGTTATATTATTAATATCCTCAAGCACTGTTAG
>CAJVCM010000016.1 GCA_910595815.1 Candidatus Thioglobus plumae
GTCTTGATCATTCGCCATCACACCGCAATGGTGTTTACCCAAAGCAACTATAACTGCACCGGTTAGGGTTGCTGTATCGATCACTACTTCTGGGTTGAATTTTTCCACATAAGTGAGCGCATCACACAAAATCAAACGTCCTTCGGCATCAGTATTGAGAATTTCAATAGTCTGGCCCGACATACTTGTGACCACGTCACCTGGTTTTGAAGCATTATGTGCTGGCATATTTTCAACTGCTGGCACCACAATGGTAAGGTTTACTTTAAGTCTCATCTCAGCAACGGCACGCATCGTGCCAATCACCGATGCTGCGCCACACATGTCGTATTTCATTTCATCCATGCCGGCGCCTGGCTTTAATGAAATACCACCACTATCAAACGTAACACCCTTGCCAACTAATACAATTGGCTTGGCATCACCATTACCGCAGTAACTTAGACTAATGAGTTTCGGCGGTTCAATTGAACCTTTAGAGACTGATAAAAGTGACCCCATGCCAAGTACTGACATGTCAGATTCTTCTAATATTTCACATTCCAAATCAAACTCTTGCGCCAAATCTTGCGCTGTCTCTGCTAAATAAGTCGGCGTACACACATTCGGTGGCAAATCACCCAAATGACGTGTCAGCGCCATGCCATTTGCAATAGCCTGACCTTGCGATAATTCATGGGCGTTATCGGCATCTGATTGCATGGCAATACTCTCAACCGGGTTTTCATCAGTTTGATCAGTACCTACTTTTTGTATTTGATAAGTCGAATTTTGCATCACTCTAGCAGTGGTGCGTTGCACCCACTGCTGATCACAACCTTTAATCTCAACTTGTTGAATCATGGTGCTCTTAATTTTGGCAGCGGCTAATGTATCACTAACGGCAACCAAGGCTTTGATGTAATTTTTATCTGTCGTTGGTGTATCGCCTAAACCGACAACGAGCACATGTTTGGCTTTAAAACCTTTAACCAGGTTTAAAGACAAAACTTTTCCGGCTTTGAATTCAAAATGGTTGAGTTCGATTAGTTCTTGTAATGCAGCATCGTTAGAATTTGAATCCGTATTAGAAAATACAACAACACTATCGCCATCAAAATTTTGAATGGTTTGATTAATTAATGAAAAATCCATTGTTTTACCTAGAAAAAATATAATCCCGACATTCTACCTAAATGGGTAAAATTTATTCATTTTTAAATAGATTATTTATTATGTTTAAGTCATTATTTATTACACTTATTTTATTATCGAACAATGTATTAGCCGATAAGTCTGACATTATTAAAGGGCTTAGTGCTTACTTTACTGGCATTACTGAACAAGATATTAGTGCCATGCCTTTTAACGGGATGTATGAAGTTACCTTAAGAGATCCAAAATTGGATGTTATTTATGTATCAGCTGATGGTCGCTATTTATCTCAGGGTGAAGTGATTGATTTACGTACGCGTACCAACCTCACCCAGTCTCGTCTATCTAATCTCGCAAAAGAAATTATGTCTACCACCACCGATGCTGAAAAAATCATCTACAAGGCTGACGATGAAAAATATGTGATTGATGTTTTTACTGATGTTGATTGCCCCTATTGTCGAAAATTACACAAAGATGTCACTGAGCTCAACAAACTGGGTGTCACCATGAAGTATCTTGCTTTTCCACGATCAGGGGTTAACACCAAATCTTACTACCGCTCAGTAGCCATCTGGTGTGCTGACAATCCAGAACAAGCAATGGACAGAGGTATGATACAAAAAGGTAATCCTCTAGTTGATTGTAAAAATCCAATTATCGACCAGTTAATACTAGCCAAGAAGCTTAATGTTACTGGCACACCCTTTATTTTCTTTGAAAATGGTGATCATATTCCGGGCTATGTTAAGCCAAAAGATTTATTAAAAGAAATGAAACGCTCACTTGCAAAATATTAATAAATCTAATACAAGAGTAGTTGCGTTAGAAGCAATTTGCTCGGTTATTCTTGAAAAAAGATCTCTGTCTGCTTTTGTCTATCCAGACCCGGATGATGCTTTAGCCAAGTCGTTAGTATTTGGCACCATTCGTTTTTATCATCAGCTAAATGATATCGTCACCGATCTGCTTGATCATTCTTTAAAAAAGGAAGATCTTGATATTCACTGTCTAATGTTATTAGGCGCTTATCAAATATTACATTCAAATGTGGCCAGTCACGCTAGTGTTTTTGAAACCGTTAATGTGGCAATTGATCTTGATAAAGATTGGGCCAAAGGCCTGATCAACGCTATTTTAAGACAAATTGATCGCAACAAAGAAAAGCTATTAGCGCAAACGCATTATTCTCACCCTACCTGGATGGTTAAAAAAATAAAACAAAATTATCCGAACGATTTTGAACAAATTTTTAGCCAAAATAATATTCAGGCGCCAATGACCATTCGCGTACATCCGAAATACCCAATAGCAGATTATCGGCAATCATTAGATCAGGCAGGCATTACCAGTAAGCCTTTAAATGTTGCACCTCAGGCTTTGGTTTTAGACAAGCCAGTGAGTGTTTATGATTTACCAGGTTTTGAAACCGGGTCATGCTATGTTCAAGATGCCTCGCCACAATTATCTGCACCCTTATTAGACCCACAAAATACTGATCTTATTCTCGATGCTTGCAGTGCCCCCGGTGGTAAGAGTACCCATCTTAGTGAATTAGCGCCAGAATCCAACATTATTGCCTTAGACAGTGACAAACAAAGATTGGAAAGGGTCAAGCAAAATGCACAGCGCTTTAACATTAACAATATAGAAATTATTGAGGGTGATGCCCAGCAGCAAGACTGGTGGAATGGAAAACACTTTGACAAAATTCTACTCGACGCCCCTTGTTCGGCTACCGGTGTGATTCGTCGTCATCCCGACATAAAGCTACTTAGAAAGCCTAAAGATATTACTGCCTTGGTTGAGCTGCAAGCTCAAATTTTGGATAATTTGTGGCAAATGCTAAAACCTGGCGGCACTTTGCTTTACGCAACTTGCTCTATTCTAAAAGCTGAAAATGAATTTCAAATCGCTGACTTTCTTTACAGTCATGACGATGCTAGTGAAATTAAAATTGATTTAGATTGGGGCATGAAAACAGTCATTGGCAGGCAACAACTGCCTAGTCATGAATTTGACGGATTTTATTATGCCAAAGTGAGGAAAAACCCTTAAGGGTAGTATTAGAGTAATCTGATCATCCTCCAATTAAATACTTTTCAGCACGTTCAATATCTTCAATCAATCCACTCAAGACAATATAATCATCATCACGAATCCGAGTTTCTTCAGAAGGGTTTTCACCTCTAATATGTCCGCGCTTAATCGCCTCAACCTTAACACTATAGTTTTCAAGATGCAGGTCTCCTAGACGACAACCAATAGCATACATCGAACCCTCAACTAGCACGCTATGAATAATGCCTTTCATCACTTGATGTTGTTCCATCGGATTATCGTCCTCGCCAGGATAAAAATTTTCAAGAATCTTATAACGATCTTGACGAATTTTACGAGTATTTTTAAACACTTGACTAGGTGGCTGACCAATCATTAACATTAAGTGCGAAGCCAGCATAATGCTAGATTCAAAGGTATCAGGGATAACCTCAGTTGCACCCGCTTCAAACAATTCATTTAAATGTGAATCATTTAATGTGCGCACCAAAATAGGAATACCCTTATTAAGTTGTCGAGTCGTTTTAATGATTTTTAACGTCGCATGAAAATCACTAAAAGTAATAATCATTACCTTGGCTTTATTGATTTCTGCCGCCATTAAAATACTTTGTTTGGCCGCATCACCGTAATAAACTGACTCACCCGCATCATGGGCCTCATGTACACGTTTAATATCCATGTCCAGCACAATAAACGGATGATTCGCTTTGCGTAAAAAGCGCTCAACCGTTTGGCCAACACGTCCAAATCCACACAAAACAACATGGTCATTCAAGTGTTTACTTTCTTCAATAATGTTGTTTTCAATTTCTTGATGATTGTTAGAGTAAGAGTCTTTATGTATAAACTTTGCAATCTTTCCATTAAATTTAATCATAAATGGCGCTAGCGACATACTTAATACCGCAGCAGTTAATAATATATTGCCTGTTTCATTTGGCAGTAAATTAAATGAAAAAGCCAAACTTAATAATACTAAACCAAACTCCCCTACTTGTGATAAAGACAAGGCAACACGTAAAGATACACCACCTTCTTTACGAAATAATCGGGCGGTCATATAAAGGATTCCACCTTTGATCAAAATGATTGCCAAAGTAATCAGTGCAATAATCCAAAAATGCTGCACCATTATCTCGATAGAAATTGACATTCCAATTGTGACAAAAAACAACCCTAATAGAATATCTTGAAAAGGTCGAATGTCCGCTTCAATCTGGTGCCGATATTCGGTTTCACTAAGCATTGTGCCTGCCAAAAAAGCACCCAGCGACATCGACAAGCCCATTTCTTCAGTGAAGGCCGCCGCACCTAAGGCAACCGTTAAAACTGTTAATGTAAAAAGCTCTTGTGACTTGGCGCTAGCTACTTCATGAAACAGTGGTCTAAGCAAGTATTTACCAATCATATGAATTAAGACAACCACAAATATGCCTTTTAAAAATGCTACAGCTAATAACCAAGATATACCATCACCATTGCCGCTCATTGCCAAAGCAGGAATAAGTATCAACAATGGGACAACCATAATATCTTGAAAAATAAGAATACCTAATGCAGAACGGCCATGCCTAGATCTGATTTCAGACTGCTCAGTCAGTTGTTTAATCACAATAGCGGTTGAAGAAAGCGCGAAGGCGCTTGAAATAATAATACTGGTATTTGTATCTAAGCCTGCCAAATAAGTAATCAAATAAATCACAGCAGCTGTCGCAAAAACCTGCGCTGCGCCCATGCCAAACACTTGTCTGCGCATGGCCATCATCTGTCCAATAGAAAATTCCAAACCAATTGCGAATAATAAAAACACAATACCAAGTTCAGCTAAAAGCTCGATATTCTCTGCTTTATCAATAAAT
>CAJVCM010000017.1 GCA_910595815.1 Candidatus Thioglobus plumae
AGTTGTTTCATTTCATCATTAATTGACACTGTTTTTCCAAATACTTTCTTCTCTAAGCTGATCGTATTCTGGATATTTTTACAATAATTTTCAGTTTCTTTGTTGGAGTATGCAATCAAAGTGGCAACGCCAATAATAGGTACAATCAATCCAGTAATTGCAATACCTTTAACTGAATCATCTAAATCGTAAATACGCTGTAGGTTGTTTTGAATATTGGCTTTATTCTGTTCTTCAAAAATATTTTTGAGCTGAGTTAATTTTTTATCAGATAAGTTCAATGCTATTTCAGCACCTTCTAGTGATTCATTAAGTGATTTTACTTTTCCTCTAGCGTCGTGCATTTGCGACATTTCATCACCCAATACACTTGTTTTTCCAGTGGCTAACGACAGTTTTTCTTGCGTTATTTGTAACTCTGAACGAACTTTAATTAGCTGATCGTTTAGGTCTTCTAATGCGCTTGTATTGTCTATTTTGACAACTTCATTTAATTTATTTTCTTCTGTGACAGTGACAATATCTGCCTTAACTTCAATAATTTCACTAGTAATAGAGCTGATTTCTGACTCAAGATTGGTAACTTTTTTATCATAAAAGAAATAACCTGCAATTAAGGTAATGACAAGTACAGCAGCAATGAAGGGTGATTTATTTTCCATGGTATTCTCCTAAATAGATTAATTTATAGATTGATATTATACAGTATTTTAGAAACTATATAAGTATATTATTATATATTAATATAATTTATTTCAACCAGATAGCAGCCTGCTTGGCATAATAGGTCAAGATACCGTCGGCACCAGCACGTTTAAAAGAGAGCAGAGTTTCAAGCACAACTGGGCGTTCATTAATCCAGCCGTTTTGTGCGGCAGCTTTTAGCATTGCATATTCACCACTTACATGATAAGCAAAAGTTGGCATGCCAAAGGTTTGTTTGACCTGATACACAATATCTAAGTAAGGCAGGCCCGGCTTGATCATTACCATGTCTGCACCTTCCTCAATATCGAGACCGACTTCACGAATGGCTTCATCTGCATTGGCAGGATCCATTTGGTATGTTTCTTTACTTGATTCGCCTAAATTTTTAGCAGAACCTACTGCATCACGGAAAGGTCCGTAATAATTAGAAGCATATTTAGCAGAGTAGGCCAGGATATTGGTATGAATAAATTTATTTTCCTCTAAGGCGTCACGAATAGCACCGATGCGTCCATCCATCATGTCTGATGGCGCCACAATATCAGCGCCAGATTTGGCGTGTGATAAGGCTTGTTTGACCAAAACTTCGGTGGTTTCGTCATTGAGTACATAACCACTATCGTCGATTAAGCCATCTTGCCCATGTGTGGTAAATGGGTCTAATGCCACATCAGTAATCACTGCTAGTGCCGGATGGTTTGCTTTGAGTGCGCGAACGGCACGTTGTGCCAAGCCGTTTTCATTAAAGGCTTCTTCGGCGTCGAGTGTTTTTTTGTCTTCAGATACAACAGGAAATAAAGCGACTGCTTGAATACCCAGTTCAACCAATTCAGCCGCCTCAATTAGTAGCTGATCAATACTCAAACGCTCAATATCTGGCATAGAATCAATGCTTTGGCGTTCATTTTCGCCTTCTACAATGAAAACAGGAAAAATCAAATCATCGGTGGTTAATGTGTTTTCACGCATTAATTCACGGGTATATGCGTGTTTTCTCATGCGACGTGGTCTATGGGTTAAAATTGTCATCTTAAATTTATTATTATGTTATTTCACCGAATTATACAACAATGAGCCAAACAAGCAAAACCTTAACAAGCATGTCAAACGTCAAAGAGGCGTTTATTAAACCTTTTCCTAACTCTAGCAAGATTTATGTTGAGGGGTCACGACCTGATATCCAGGTGCCAATGCGTGAAATTACACTCACAGATACCATTGGTGAGTTGGCTGAGAAAAACGAGCCAATTCATGTTTATGACACTTCTGGCGTTTATACAGACCCAAGTGTTCAAATTGATTTACGCAAAGGTTTGTCAAATATCCGTGAGAACTGGATTAATGAACGTGCAGATACCGAAATGCTAGAAGGCATGAGTTCTGATTTTTCTAATGAACGTCTTGATAATGCCAAACTTGATGAATTGCGTTTTGAATTCTTAAAAACGCCTAGACGTGCAAAAGACGGTAAAAACGTGACTCAAATGCACTACGCTAGACAAGGTATTATCACCCCAGAAATGGAATACATTGCCATTCGTGAAAATTGCAAATGGCAAGATTACAAAGACCAAATCGGCCAGCATAAAGGTGAGAGTTTTGGTGCTGAAATTCCAGATGAAATTACCGCTGAATTTATCCGTAGTGAAGTGGCCCGTGGCCGTGCGGTCATTCCAGTCAATATTAACCACCCTGAAACCGAGCCGATGATTATTGGTCGTAACTTCATGGTGAAAATTAACGGCAACATTGGTAACTCAGCACTCGGTTCAAGTATTGAAGAAGAAGTTGATAAGATGGTATGGGGTATTCGTTGGGGTGCTGACACGATTATGGACCTTTCAACGGGTAAAAATATTCACGAAACGCGTGAATGGATTATTCGGAACTCACCAGTTCCTATTGGTACTGTGCCAATTTATCAAGCCTTAGAAAAAGTTAACGGCGTTGCTGAAGACTTAACTTGGGAAGTGTTTAGAGATACCCTAATTGAGCAAGCTGAGCAGGGTGTTGATTACTTTACTATTCATGCAGGTGTGCGTTTACGACATGTACCATTAACAATTAATCGTATCACTGGTATTGTTTCTCGCGGTGGCTCAATTATGGCCAAATGGTGTTTAGCGCATCATACAGAGAGTTTCATTTATACGCATTTTGAAGATATTTGTGAAATTATGAAAAAGTATGATATTACCTTTTCATTAGGTGATGGCTTGCGTCCTGGCTGTATTGCGGATGCGAATGATGCCGCGCAATTTGGCGAGTTAGAAACTTTAGGTGAGCTAACTAAAATTGCCTGGAAACACGACGTACAAACCTTTATTGAAGGCCCTGGTCACGTGCCAATGCAAATGATTAAAGAAAATATGGACAAGCAATTGGAAGAATGTGGCGAGGCGCCATTCTATACGCTAGGCCCATTAACTACGGATATTGCTCCAGGCTATGATCATATTACTTCAGCGATTGGTGCGGCACAAATCGGCTGGTATGGTTGTGCGATGCTTTGTTATGTAACCCCTAAAGAGCATTTAGGCTTGCCAAATCAAGACGATGTAAAAGAAGGTATTATTGCTTACAAGATTGCTGCACATGCAGCCGATCTTGCTAAGGGCCATCCTGGTGCACAGATTCGAGATAATGCATTAAGCAAAGCGCGTTTTGAATTCAGATGGGAAGATCAGTTTAACTTGGGTTTGGATCCAGATACCGCACGTAAGTATCATGATGAAACCATGCCTAAACAAGCAGCAAAGACCTCGCATTTTTGCTCAATGTGTGGCCCTAAGTTTTGTTCAATGAAAATCACCCAAGAGATTAAAACCATGGATGAAGAAGAGCTTGCTAAGATTGATGCTGTTATTCAACTTCAAATGGATCAAAAATCAGTTGAATTTTTAGCCAATGATTCTGAAATTTATCTAAAAAACAATAGCTAACGCCTTGTTTTAATTTGTTTACCCTGGGGTAGGCTCTCCTTGCTAAAGTAAATTCACCTTCTGTGAAATTTCTATTTTCTTAAATTCTTTCAAGCAACATTGCTTAGAAGGATTGAGATTTTCGCAATTACAGTAGTTGTATTTGGTCTGAAACACCACAAAACCCTTTAAAATATCGCCTTTTCCGGCTTTTAGTGCTTCTATGTAAGCATTCTCACTAATGTTAAAACAATAGCATAGTGGCTTTTCATCGATTTTAGTATTGCAACAACCCATTTTCAATCTGTTTTAAATATATTTTGGTTTATTATAATCCTCCTGAATTTAGGCAGATGATTTATATGTGTATAATAAAAAGCACATTTTTTAAAATATTATTACTATGAAACGTATCACTCAATTTTTTGTTTTACTACTTATCTCTACATTTGTTTTGGCTGTGCCTCATCCTTCGAAACCATGGGTGGAAATTAACTATCCTCAAGATAAGGAAAAGCGCTGGTGGGACGATGCTTGGTGGAAAGAAGGTCAATTACCAGTGCCACAAAATCATAAAGTATCTATGGAGAGCGTAACCTATATGGATGGTGACGTTGAAGTTGAGGCTTACCTATTTAAACCAACAAAACCAGGTAAGTATTTACCTGTGTTATTTCAGCATGGACGCAGAGGTCTAGATAGTTGGACTTTGCCAAGAGTTAAGCGTTTGGCCGCTAGAGGATTTATTGTGCTAGCACCAGATATGTTTGGTACTTATATGGAATCCAATATGCCTATTGAGCATAAGTATATTTACGACGAGCATGTGGCAAAAGGTATTGACACTTTATTGCAGCGTACCGATATTTTGGGAGACAAAGTATGCACTGTTTCTCATACACGTGGTGGTTACGTGACGTTAAGGGCATTGGTTAAACATCAAAAGCAGGACCGTGTTGCTTGTTATGTGGCATATTATCCGCACTGGCAAGATCCGAATGCGGCAGAAGCAAAGCAAATTTATCAATATGCACCAGAGCTGAACGAGCTAAATGTGCCAACACTGGTTTTCATTGGAGAGCATGATCAATATCAACGCATCAGACCAATTATGGCAGGAATAGACGTGCTAAAAGAAAACAATGTTGATGCTGAATTGATTATCTATCCAGGCATTGGTCGTGGGTTTGATTTTAGACCAGTACATGTTAGAACTTTTGCAGATGATCTAGCGACCAAAGACGCCAACCAAAGAACGGCCGCCTTTATTAGGCAACACTTAATACAAAGATAGCTGGACCTGTTTGATAAGTCTATCTACTGCGCCTTGCTTGGATTCAAAGTATTGATTGGCGTTTTTACCTAAAGTTTTTGCCGCTTTAGTGTCTGCGAGTAGTGCACTGATGGATTTAAATAAGTCATCAGCATTAGCTATTTGAATTGCACCATTTTGTTCTAATAGGTCAGTTGATATCTCAGCAAAATTAAAAACGTTCGGGCCAAATAAGATGGGCTTAGATAAAGCAGCAGGTTCGAGCATGTTATGCCCACCCGTGTTGTTAAGGCTGCCACCCATAAACACAATGTCTGCTACTTCAAAGTAGCTCATCATCTCACCCATAGAATCGCCTAGCAGTATGTCGCAATCTTTGCACGATTTATTGACTGATCGTTTGACAATGTTGAGCTGGTGTTTTTGTACCAGTTTGTACACCTCATTAAAGCGCTCTGGGTGTCTTGGAATAATCACCAGTAAGGCATTAATGTTGTCTTTATGGTTTAAGTAAGCATCAATAATTTGCGCTTCTTCACCTTTGTGTGTACTGGCAAAAACCACGACCTTGCGTTTACCAGTGATGGTTTTTATTTTTTTACTGATGGTTTTGTCGGCGCTTGGGTTTTGATCAAATTTAATATTACCTGTCGCTACAACTTTGCCAGTATCTACACCCAATTCAATAAATCGATTGGCAGAGTTTTGGTTCTGCGTCGCAACCACACTCAGTTTGTTTAGGGTTTGTTTGGATAAATTTGGTGTAAATTTTTGGTATTTTTCTAAAGATCGTTGTGACAGTCTGGCATTGACCAGTAAGCTTGGAATGTTGTTTTTATTTAAAGCATGAATAAGATTAGGCCAAATCTCTGTCTCTAATAAAATACAAATGGCTGGATTAATTTGCTTAATGTAGCGATTAACAATGATTGTTAAATCAAAGGGAAAATAAAAATGCAATACTTCACTTTGATAGTGTTCAAGCACTGCTTGTGATCCTGTAGGGGTGGTAGTTGTGACTAAAATTCTATGATCAGGGTAGTTCAAAATTAGTTGATCAATTAGCACGATAGCCGCTCTAAATTCACCCACTGAGACACAATGCACCCAGATAATAGGCACTGGAATTTTGTTAATAAACCCAAATCGTTCAAAAATTCTATGTCGGTAAGCAGGCACTTTTAAGCCTTTGATTAATAAGCGCAATACCATGATTGGTAAAAGTAAATATCCGACTAAGCTGTAGAGAGTTCGATTCATTGATAAAAGGTATAATACACGCATTGTATTTTAGTGGTTTTTAAGAGAGTTCCCATGAAATTTGTTGATTCTGCCAGTATTCGTATTGAAGCCGGCAAAGGTGGTGCAGGCTGCTTAGGTTTTCGTCGAGAGAAATATATCCCTGACGGTGGCCCTGACGGTGGTGACGGTGGCGATGGCGGCCATGTTTATTTTCGTGGTCATGAAGGCCTTAACACGTTAAGTGAATTTCGCTTTAATCGTTTGTTTAGAGCTAAAAACGGCCAACCAGGCCAAGGCCAAAACAAGCGTGGCAAGTCGGCCGTGCATTTAACGGTTGAAATTCCTCTAGGTACAAAAGTGTACGATTTAGAAACCGATGAATTGATTGGCGAAATGATTGAGCATGATCAAGTAATGTTAGTAGCTAAGGGTGGTTTCCATGGCTTGGGTAATACACGCTTTAAATCAAGCATTAACCGTGCACCACGTAAAACCACACCAGGCTCACCAGGTGAAGCTCGTGAAATTGGTCTTGAGATGAGTGTAATGGCTGATGTTGGTCTGCTGGGTATGCCTAATGCTGGCAAGTCTAGTTTGATTAGACAAATCTCAAGTGCCCGACCAAAAGTAGCGGATTATCCATTTACCACGCTGCATCCTTCACTCGGTGTGGTATCGCATTATGATGAACACATTGTTATGGCAGATATTCCCGGTTTGATTGAAGACGCTAGCGAAGGTGTGGGTCTGGGTTTTGAATTTTTGAAGCATTTATCTCGTGCTAAGGCGTTGTTACATGTGGTGGATATTTTTCCGGCTGATGCGTCTGATCCTGCTAACAATTTTTTAACCATTGAAAATGAGCTGAGAAAATACGATCCAGAATTAGCGGACAAACCTAGAATGCTAGCCATTAATAAAATGGACTTATTGCACGAAGATGATCGTGTTGAAATTGTCACTAAATTATTAAAATCGATCAACTACCAAGGCGAATTTTATAATATTTCTGCGTTAAACGGCCTCGGCTGTAAAGATTTAGTAGCGGGATTGTTTCGTTTGGTTAAAGGTAATGATGAGTAAAAAAAAATGGGTTGTTAAAATTGGGTCAGCGCTGCTTACCAATGATGGCAAAGGGTTGGATACGATTTCTATCGCCTCATGGGTAGATCAAATTGTTACTCTGACTAAACAAGATATTGAGGTGATATTAGTTTCATCCGGTGCGATTGCCGAAGGCATTAAACGCCTGGGGTGGAATGAGCGTCCAGATGATATTCATAAGCTTCAAGCGGCTGCAGCCGTTGGGCAAATGGGTCTCATTCAAACATATGAGTCTCTCTTTGCTAAGCATGATATGCATACTGCACAGATCCTGCTAACGCATGATAATCTCACTAATGTTGATCGTTATGAAAACATCTCGTCAACTCTTAATAATTTATTAGACTTTGGTACTGTGCCAATCGTTAATGAAAACGATACTGTGGCCACTGATGAAATTAAATTTGGTGATAACGATACTTTGGCCGCGCTAGTGGCTAATTTAGTCGGTGCAAACCAACTTATTATTCTCACTGACCAAGGTGGTGTGTATGATGCCGATCCTCGTCAGGATGCTAATGCTAAATTGATTGAAACCATTCATGTAGATGATGAAAAACTTGAGCAGGTCGCTGGCAGAACCGGCGGATCCTTAGGCTCTGGTGGTATGTACACCAAAGTACTTGCCGCTAAAAAAGCTGCTGAGTCAAATACAACCACTATTATTGCCTCTGGAAAAGCACCAGATGTATTAACAAGATTAGCCAGCGGTGAGCGTGTTGGCACGTTAATCACTTGTTAGCTTATATCGGCCTGGGTTCCAATCTTAACAACCCAAAACAGCAAATTAAAGATGCACTAATTGCACTTAATTCCACAAAGGATGTGAAAGTGGCAGCTTTGTCTAGCTTGTATCAGTCCAAACCAATTGATGATTCTAAGCAGCCTGATTATATTAATGCCGTTTGCCAAGTAGATACGCATTTAACCGCACTAGAATTATTGTATGTGTGCCAAGAGATTGAAACCAATCAACACCGTGTACGAGAAAAAAAATGGGGTGCAAGAACCATTGATTTAGATATCATTCTTTATGGTGTGCAAGTAGTGGCATCAAAGCAGTTAATCATTCCACACCCTGAAATGATGAATAGAGCTTTTGTATTGGTACCATTGTCTGAGTTAGAGTCAGATCTTAAGGTGCCTGTATTAGGCCCTTTGCAAGCATTAATTGACCTAATAGATACTTCAGAGTTGATTAAATTATGAAGCTTGACCAGTTACAAGCCTTTAAACAGTCTGCAGAAAAGATCACTTGTTTGACCGCTTATGACAGCTCATTTTCTCAGTTGTTTGATGAATGCGGTGTTGATATTATTTTAGTGGGTGATTCGTTAGGTAATGTAATCCAAGGTGGCGAAAATACGCTCGGCGTCACCATGGAAGATATGATTTACCACACTCAATCAGTAGCAAGAGGCATTAAAGACACCTTGTTGATTGCTGATATGCCTTATCAAAGTTACGACAATGCCAATCAAACATTGGCAAATGCCCGACGGTTGATTGATGCGGGCGCACAAATGGTAAAGTTTGAAGGTGGGCAAGAACACAAAGACTCATTTAAGATCTTACAAGCCAACAATATCCCAGTTTGTGGGCATTTAGGTCTGCAGCCACAATCAGTCATTGAAATGGGTGGCTATAAAGTACAAGGCAAAGACGAGGCGAGTGCTAAGCGAATCATTGATGATGCACTAGCGTTAGAATCTTGGGGTGTGCAAACGTTAGTACTTGAATGTGTACCGGCAGCGTTAGCCAAGCAAGTTTCTCAAGCATTAAGTATCCCAACTATTGGCATTGGCGCTGGGGTTTATTGTGACGGTCAAGTATTGGTGAGCTATGACATGCTTGGGATTAATACTAAGCACTTACCAAGATTTGTTAAAAACTTTCTAAAAGGCAATAATGACATTCAAGGTGCTATTAACGCTTTTATTACAGCGGTTAAAACCCAGTCATTCCCGGGCAATGAACACAGTTATTAGTTACAAATTTCCGTGAAAACTCATACAACAATTCAATCACTACAAAGCGCAATTGATAGCTGGCGATCTCAAGGGCAACGTATTGCTTTTGTGCCAACCATGGGCGGTTTACATGACGGGCATTTATCTTTAGTTGCGCTTGCCAAACAAAAGGCTGATAAGGTTATAGTGAGTGTGTTTGTAAACCCAACGCAGTTTGGTGAAAATGAAGATTTTGACCAATATCCTAATACACTTGAGCAAGACATTGCGTTGCTAGAGCAGCATCAAATTGATGGTTTATACACCCCAAGTATTGAGCAGATTTACCCTCAGGGTTTAGACAGCGACATTAAAGTCGGTGAGGTGGGCGATATTTTGTGTGGCGCTTCTCGTCCAGGACATTTTGATGGGGTGGTGCAAGTGGTGCGCCGTCTGTTTGAAATTGTTAAACCCAATATGGCTATATTTGGGCAGAAGGATTATCAACAGTTATTGGTGATCGCACAAATGGCTGCTCAGTATTTTCCAGAAATTGAGGTGCTGTCACAGCCAACCATTAGAGAGCAAGACGGCCTAGCCATGAGTACGCGTAATCAATATTTGTCGATTGATGAGAAGAAAATCGCACCTCGCTTATATCAAGCATTACTTCAAACTAAGCAAGATTATTTGGACAATACACCGGTCGAAGTATTAACTAACAGGGTAAAAAATACCCTTTCAAAGGATTTTAAAGTGGATTATTTTGAAGTACTAGATGCTAATACCCTTAAGCAAATCACTGATAATACAAGTAAAATTGCGATATTATGCGCAGTCTTTCTAGGATCAACTCGATTGATTGACAATATTATTTTTAATAAAGGATAACCATGTTTGATATTACTGACGAAGCTCTAACTTATGTAGCTGAATTATTCGCCCAGCAAGGCGAAGAAGACTTAGGTTTAAAGGTCGATATTGAAAAAGCCGGTACACCAGCTGCTGCCGTCACTTTTAATTTTTGCTATTCTAAAGATTTAGGTAAAACTTATTTTAAATTTGAGTACGAAGGTTTTAATGCTTTTATTGACGAGAGTAATTTTGATTATTTAAAAGACTCTGAAGTTGCTTTAAAAGAAGAAGGCTCTACTAAGAAGCTCACCATTACGGCACCGAATGCTAAGGGTGAAGCACCAAAAGACGATGCACCTTTAGCAGAAAAAATTAAATACACCATTGCTGCTGAAGTTAATCCACAGCTAGCTTCACATGGTGGCTTTGTTGAGTTGGTTAAAATCACCGATGATATGGATGTCATTCTTAATTTTGGTGGTGGTTGTCAAGGCTGTTCTTCAGTTAAAGTGACATTAAAGAATGGTGTAGAAGCACAATTAAAAGCGCTTTATCCACAGATCAAAAATATCTTAGATTCAACTGATCATTCGCAAAAAGAAAACGCCTATATGTAACTCGATAAGGATTATGGTATAACTTTATTATGTTGACCACAATTAAGGCTAGCGCTGAAGATAGACAAAGCGCAAAAGCACCACACGAGCTATTCACTATCAATATGGTGATAGTGCATTTGTTCTTTTCACTAGGCATGATTAAGCTGCTTGGCTTTAGTATGGGCGGTGCAATTGCAAGTTCTATTGCGCTATCGTTATACATCATTGTTTATACTTTTTTCCAAACCAAAAGAGCCAAAGAAAATGCACCTCATTTGGTGTATTTACACTGGAAGCTATCATTGGATCGTTATAAATTAGTCATTGGCGCCTATGTGTTTTATTTTATTGTGACTTCATTATCATTTTTTATCAAAACGGATGCGCCAGCTAGTATGGATGGGGCAAGCATATTAGATTCGATTTTGAGTTTGCTGGGTGTTGTGCCACTGTTCTTTGTTATTTTGGTTTCAATGGTATTAGGCTCCGGATCAATGTTCAATGCAGGACGCGGTGAAATTGATAAAGCGTTTATGCAAAACCACCCTCAATGAATGAGTTTAAACTGATTGAGCGTTATTTCAATTGGGCTTGTTATCATTCGGTTAGTTTAGGTGTTGGTGATGATTGTGCCATTATTGATACCACGCCTAATACACAAATCGTTACCAGTGTTGATACGCTAATTGAAGGTGTGCACTTCCCCAAAAATACAAGTGCTGCTGATATTGCTTACAAAGCCTTAGCCGTTAATTTAAGTGATTTGGCAGCCATGGGCGCCACACCAAAATATTTCACTCTAGCCTTAACACTGCCTGAATTAAATGAAGCGTGGCTAAGTGAATTTTCGGATGCTTTAAAACAATTGGCAGCTGAGTACCAACTTGATTTAATCGGTGGTGATACCACCAAAGGCGCTTTAAGTATCACCATTAACATCATTGGTGAAGTAGAGGTAGGCAGGGCGTTATTGCGTTCAGGTGCCGAAGCCGATGATTTGATTTATGTTTCTAACACGCTAGGTGATGCGGCTTATGCCTGGCAACAAATTGAGCAGAGGTACACACCTTCAGATTTTTGTTTAGAGCGATTTAATCGACCAACACCAAGGGTAGGCTTAGCACAAGCGCTAGTAGGTATGGCTAATGCCTGTATTGACCTTTCAGACGGGTTAGAGCAAGACCTTTCCCACATTCTAAAACACTCTAAGGTGGGTGCAGCTATTAATATAGACGCTATTCCATTATCAGATGAAGTGAATAGTTATATTAATACCACTCAAGATTGGTGTATTGCATTAGCGGGCGGTGATGACTATGAGTTGTGTTTTACCATGCCAGAATCGCGCATTGATGCTTTAAAAGTGATTGAGAAAAATCTAGGTATAACACTAACTAAGATCGGTGTTATTACAAAAGACCTTGGTTTGGATATTAAAGGACTAAATAAGACCTGCACGTCTTATCAACATTTCTGAATTTTTAACGCAGTAGCAAGGGTAAAGACGCTGAAAGTTAGACTTCCTTTCGTTCTGCGATGGTCTTACAATCTATACACTCATCAGCCGTAGGGCGCGCTTCCAAACGCACTGAAGAGATTTCTGCACCACAAGTTTTGCAATAGCCATAATCACCCAATTCAATTATATGCAAGGTTTTTTCAATTTTATTAATGAGTTTTCTTTCACGATCACGTGTTCTAAGCTCCAACGCAAACTCTTCTTCCAAAGTAGCTCTGTCATTAATATCCGCCACCTGATTTGAATCCTCCTGGATATGAGTAATGGTAGATTCGGCATCACTAATTAACTGCTTTCTCCAAGTGTTTAATTTTATTTGAAAGTGTTCGATATGTCCTGCGCTCATGAACTCTTCATTTTTAGCAGGTTTGTAAGCGGGAATATCTTGAAAATCAGGCTCTGACATAGTGGTTATTAGTTAAAAAAATAATGTTTATACCGAAACTGACTTAAAATAGCAATTTATTTCTTACATTTATTATTATAAAATTATTTATGACACTAAAAGCACTTATTTTTGATGTTGATGGAACCCTTGCAAATACTGAGCGTGATGGGCATTTGGTCGCCTTTAATTTGGCATTTGCAGAATTAGGCCTAGATTGGGTCTGGTCGAACGAACTTTACCACAAATTACTCGATGTCACCGGTGGGCAGTTACGCATCAAACATTATGTCAATGATTACAAGCCCGATTTTACTTGTGACGATTTAGATACTTTTGCCGCCTCCATCCATGCGCTCAAAACCAAGATCTATGTACGCCTAGTTAATGAAGGAAAAATACCTTTAAGACCAGGTGTAGAGCGTTTATTTCATGAGGCGAGAGATGCTGGTTTAAGAATGGCTATTGCCACCACCACCACACCTGCTAATGTTGATGCGCTGATTGCCAATACATTAGGGCGTGAGGCATTGGATTGGTTTGAGGTGATTGGTGCAGGTAATATCGTACCTAATTTAAAACCAGCGGGTGATATCTACCATTGGGTATTAGAACAAATGAATCTAGAGCCTAAAGATTGTCTTGCTTTTGAAGATTCGCGTAATGGCATTGTTTCAGCAACCGATGCAAATTTAAAAACATTAATCACCACTAACGAATATACTGAGTCTCATCAGTTTAATGAGGCAATCGTTATTCTGAATAATTTAGGCGAGCCAAACAAACCCTTTACATTAATTGAAGGTGACGCCACTGACGCCACTTATGTAACAGTTGATTACTTAAAGGAACTACATGCAAAGCATTGTTGATTTAGCCGATAACACCCGCGTTTATGACGTTGCTAGCGTTACGCCATTGAGCTTAGCGCATCAACTCAGCGAACGCAGTAAAAACAACATCTACCTTAAGCGAGAAGATGAGTTGGTCATTCACGCCTTTAAGTTAAGAGGTGCTTATCAAAAAATCTCCGGTTTAACCAAAGAACAAGCAGCCAAAGGTGTAGTGGCATCAAGTGCTGGCAATCATGCTCAGGGTGTGGCATTGTCTGCTACTAAGCTCGGCATTGAATCAGTGATTGTGATGCCACTTTCAACCCCTAAAATTAAAGTCAATGCGGTCGAGCAACTGGGCGGCAAAGTTGTGCTTCATGGCGATGTGTATGATGATGCCTATCAATATGCCAAACAGTTAGAGCAAGCCCAAGATTTGGTATTTATCCATCCGTACGATGATATTGAAGTCATGGCAGGGCAGGCAACCATTGCTAAAGAATTATTAGAACAACTCCCGAGTATGGATAAAGTATTTGTTCCTGTGGGCGGCGGCGGTCTTATTGCCGGTATAGCCACTTACATCAAGCATTACGCACCAAATATTCAAGTGATTGGTGTTGAGCCAGAAGATTCGCCAACACTTTATCAAGCCCTTAAACAAGGCGAACGCATTATATTACCCGATGTTGGTCGTTTTGCTGATGGTGTGGCTGTTAAGCAAATTGGTGAACAAACCTATCCAATTATCAAAGCAGTGGTAGATGAAGTAGTGTTAGTGAGTAATGATGAAATTTGCGCTGCTATTAAAGACATCTATGAAGACATGCGATCTATTGCAGAGCCTGCTGGTGCCTTGGCTACAGCAGGGGTGAAGAAGTACGTCGAACAAAATAACATTGAAAATGAGAATCTTGTTTCTATTGTCTCAGGTGCTAATGTTAACTTTGATCGCCTACGCTATATCTCAGAACGCGCAGATTTAGGCGAACACAACGAAGCCATTATTGCAGCGACTATTCCAGAGCAACCTGGTAGTTTCTTAAAGTTTTGTCAGTTGCTGGATAACCACGCCATTACAGAGTTCAACTATCGTTACGCACCTAATAGACAGGCGCATATCTTTGTTGGTGTGGCACTTAGTGAAGGTTTAAGCGAAAAAGAAGCATTGATATCCAAGCTCTCACAATCATTTGATATTTTGGACATGAGTGACAACTCTATTGCTAAGACCCATATTCGTTATATGGTGGGTGGCCGTTCAGATGCTGATAACGAAGTACTGTACCGATTTGAATTTCCTGAGCGCCCTGGTGCTTTGCTTAACTTTTTAAAGAAGGTGGGTACACATTGGAATATTTCTTTATTCCATTATCGTAATCATGGTGCCGATTTCGGCCGTGTGCTTATTGGTTTACAGGTTGATGATGTCACCCAGATAGAGCGTAACTTTGATGAGTTGGGTTATTTCTACCAAAACGAAACCGATAACAAAGCGTATCAATACTTCCTTTAGAGATTTTACTGCAAGGGATATTCCCCTTGTTTTAACGATTGAACGCTTGGTTTATGACTCTCCATGGAGTCAGGCTAAGTTTACCGACAGCTTAAGCAACCCAAAAACATTATCTAGTTTATTGATTATTGATGAACAGGTGTTAGGTTACTTTGTTGCTACACATTCACCAGATTCAATAGATTTGCTTAATATCTGCATTCATCCAAAACACCAGTACCAAGGCTTAGGCACACAGTTGTTTGATTGTTTAATTAAGCGGTTACAAACATTAAGCCTTAATACTATATTTATTGAGGTACGCGCATCCAATAAATCTGCACTTTTGTTTTACCAAAAACTCGGTTTCAACCTGATCGACAGCCGTAAAAAATACTATTCAAATGGCGAGGATGCTAAAATACTACGTTTACAAACAAGGTAGCTATGTCACAAAAAACTAAGATCATTTATACCTTGACTGATGAGGCGCCAGCATTGGCAACTTACTCATTACTGCCGATAATTAAGGCATTTACCGGTGCTGCAGACGTGGCGGTTGAGACTCGTGATATCTCTTTAGCTGCTCGTGTGATTGCTAATTTTCCTGAAAGACTAACTGCCACGCAAAAAATGGGTGACGCTTTAAGTGAATTGGGTCAAATTGTAAAATCAGCAGAAGCCAATATTGTTAAGCTACCGAATGTGAGCGCCTCTATTCCACAGCTAGAATCAGTGATTGCTGAGCTTCAAGCGCATGGTTATGATATTCCAAATTATCCTTCCACTCCTCAAAGTGATGAAGATAAAGCGCTTAAAGCTACGTTCTCTAAAGTATTAGGCAGTGCGGTCAATCCGGTATTGCGTGAGGGAAACTCTGATCGTCGTGCACCACCATCAGTTAAAAGCTACGCTCAGAAAAATCCTCATTCAATGGGAGTTTGGGCAGCTGATTCCAAAACAGCTGTGTCCAGTATGTCTGAAGGTGATTTTTATGGTTCTGAAAAATCAACGACCATTACCGATGCAACACAGTTCATTATTCAATTTGAAAGTGCTAATGGCTCAATTGAAGAATTAAAAGCACCCGCTTCACTGCAAGCAGGCGAGATTATTGATGCGGCTGTCATGAGTCAGTCGTCTTTGCAAGGTTTTATAACTCAGGCCATCGCACAAGCGAAAGAGCAGGGCGTGCTATTCTCTGTGCATATGAAAGCCACAATGATGAAGGTGTCTGATCCTATTATTTTTGGCCAAGTAGTAAGTGTCTTTTTTGAAGATGTATTTAAGAAGCATGCGTTGGTTTTTGAAGAGCTAGGCGTCAATGCAAACAATGGTTTTGGTGATGTCTTAAGTAAAATTGAAATGTTAGAATCTAGCAAAAAGGAAGAAATAAAAGCCGACATTCAAGCTGTTTATGCCAAGCAGCCTGACGTGGCAATGGTTGATTCTGATAAAGGCATTACTAATTTAAACATACCAAGCGATGTCATTATTGACGCCTCTATGCCAGCCATGATTCGAACATCAGGTCAGATGTGGAATAAGGACGGTGAACAGCAAGATACCATGGCGGTGATTCCTGATCGCTGTTATGCAGGTGTTTTTCAAGAAACCATTAGTTTTTGTAAAAAGCATGGTGCATTCGATCCTACTACAATGGGTTCTGTTTCAAATGTTGGATTGATGGCGCAAAAAGCCCAAGAGTACGGCTCTCACGATAAAACGTTTCAAATGGCAGCGGCAGGAATAGTACGTGTTGTCTCTACAGATGGAGTGGTATTACTTGAACAATCTGTAGAAGTGGGCGATATTTTCCGCATGTGCCAAGTAAAAGATGCACCGATTCAAGACTGGGTTAAATTAGCAGTGAGTCGTGCTAGGGCAACAAACTTACCCACTATTTTTTGGCTAGATGAACAGCGTGCGCACGATGAGCAAATGATTAAGAAAGTTAATAAATACTTACTTGATTACGATACAACCGATCTTGAAATTCACATTATGTCGCCTGAAGAGGCTACTCGATTCACCCTTAAACATGTGAAAGAGGGTAAGAGCGTCATTTCAGTGACAGGCAATGTACTACGAGATTATTTAACCGATCTATTTCCGATACTAGAGCTTGGAACCAGTGCAAAAATGCTATCGATTGTGCCACTGATGAATGGCGGTGGTTTGTTTGAAACCGGTGCCGGTGGCTCAGCACCTAAACATGTTCAACAATTAATATCTGAGAATCACCTGCGTTGGGATTCTTTAGGTGAGTTTTTAGCTTTATCGGTTTCACTAGAGCATTTAGCTGCTACATTCGATATGCCTAAAGCACAAATATTGGCAACCACCTTAGATGCAGCGACAGCTAAGTTTTTAGATAACGATAAATCGCCATCACGTAAAGTAGGTGAGCTAGACATTCGTGGTAGTCATTTTTATTTAGCTATGTATTGGGCACAGGCGTTGGCAGCTCAAACACAAGATATTGAATTACAAATGCAGTTTACATCGGTAGCTGAGGCTTTATCTGCTAACGAATCAATTATTATTTCTGAGCTAAATGCAGTTCAAGGTGGGTCAGTGGAACTCGGTGGTTATTACCAGCCTAATCCAGAGTTAGTCTCCAAAGTGATGCGCCCAAGTGCCACTTTAAATGCGATGATCGATTCAATATAATAATACCGATAGCTAAAAAACTCGAAATTTGGATTAATTATTGAAGTGGGGTATGATGTACCATAAGTATACTTTTTTACTTACAATAACTAAATTAACTTTAAAGAGGAAGAAAAAATGAAAAATTTAACAAAAGTAATCGCAATTGCAACTGTAGTTGCAGCAACATCTGCTTCAGCATTTATGCATAGTAATAATGGTTGGGGTGGCAACAACATGGGTCCATTCTCAGGTGGAAACAACATGGGTCCATTCTCAGGTGGTAATAACATGGGTCCATTTACTGGTGGAAACAACATGGGTCCATTTACTGGTGGAAACAACATGGGTCCATTCGGCGGCGGCTCTAATATGGGTCCTTTTAATGGCGCTCAAAATTGGGGTCCTATGCAAGGCGGCAACAAGTGGATGAACAATACTGATTTCGGTTTAAACTTTGATACTAAGAACTCTACTGACTCTAACGCTTCTGGCGCTGCTGACGGTAACGCTTCTGGTGTTGCTGATGCTAACGCTAAAGGTGTTGCTGATGCGTTTGCAAAAGGTCAAGCTGATGGTTATGCAAAAGGTCAAGCTGATGCATACGCTAAAGGTTATGCTGATGGTAAAGCTACAGCAGCAGCTTCTAGCAATAA
>CAJVCM010000018.1 GCA_910595815.1 Candidatus Thioglobus plumae
TAAATGTCGTCTCTAGAGGTACTGTACTAAGTTATTTACCGGTTGAAGCAGGTGACGAATATGGCAAAAAAACTTCTGGACAGATTATTCGTGCACTACATAAGACTGGCTTCTTTAAAGATGTTGAGGTTTCACAAGATGATCAAATTTTAAAAATCAAGATCCAGGAAAATCCACACATTAAATATATTGAGATAATTAATTATTCTGACAAGGTTATTCAGCAGGATTCTCTAGATCGAATTTTACAAAATATGAATTTATCCCAAGGAAAGATTTTCAATGCACGGCAGCTTGATAAGTTAATCAAACAGCTTGACTCTGCATATGTTGTTAACGGTTATTACAACGCGAAAATCACCAAAACTATTGAAACAGACAACCATAACAGGGTTGGTATCAATCTTGATATTAGTGAGGGCGAGGTTGCCAGAATTGGTAGTATGAAGATTAGCGGAAACATAATTCATTCCGAGAAAGAATTACTAGACCTGTTTGAAATCGGAGAATCTGACTTTTTTGTTCTTAATTATTTTACTGAAAAAGATCATTATTCTAAAATAGCGCTTGATGCTGGCGTTGAAGCTATGAAGTCACTCTATACTGGTTCTGGTTATTTGGATTTTAAAATCAATAAAATCGATACCAGCCTATCTGACGATAAAAAAACTATTACTGTTGATATTCAAATCAGTGAAGGCGCACAATATAAGATAGGAGATATTCAATTCACCGGTGATTTGCTCAATCAGTCTATTGATGATTTACGTGACTTGTTAATTATTGCCAAAGATGACGTGTTCCAGCGAAAGAAGATTGTTAAAAGCATTCAAGCCATTACTGATGTTTTTGCCGACCAAGGTTATGCCTTTGCCAAAATTAACCCTATCACCTCTGAAGATAAGAAAAATCATACAATCGCTCTCAATATTAATGTCGACCTGAATCAAAAGGTTTATATTAATCGTATCATGATCACTGGTAATACAAGAACTCAGGACGAGGTAATTCGTCGTGAAATTGGGTTATCTGAAGGCAGTCTTTATTCTAATAGTGAATTAAATGAATCCGTCATAAAAATTAGACGCCTAGGTTTTTTCACCGATGTGAAAATGAATGTATCTAAACTTAGAAATACTACAGATAAAATCAATATTCATTTTGACTTAGCTGAAACTAAAACTGGTCAAATGTCAATTGGTGCCACACAGTCCAATAGTACAGGTACCTCTTTTAATTTTGGCATTCAAGAAAAAAACTTTTTAGGCACTGGCAATACACTTAATGTTAGTTTTTCTAATTCTAAAGCAGTAACCACTGGTAGTTTTTATTTTGAAGACCCTTATTTTACCAATGATAAAAGTAGCATTAGTTATGGAGTTTTTAGCAAGTCATTGGATGGTTTAGAATTGGTTAGTAACGGATATGAGATTGACGAAGCCGGTGTTACTCTTGGGTATGGAGTTCCATTAACTGAAACCACTCGAGTTAATTCAAAATTAAGAGTTTCAAAGAGAGACCTTGCCTGCACCGATTCATTCAAACTAGATGAGCCTGAGCAGTGCCCCACTAATGGGAGCGAAATAAATGAAACAGATGTTAATCTTAATGTAAATTGGTCCGGTAGCACGCTAAATCAAGCCTACAATCCAACTGAAGGCTCTAAGAATAGCCTTGACTTCAGTATCTCTCTACCAATATCAGATTATCGCTACTACAAATTAAATGCTAGTCATAAAAAATATCAAGCCATTAATAAAAACCTTACTTTAAAAATAAGAGGCAATGTAGGTCTTGCTCAAGGGTATGGTGGTGAAGAAGTGCCATTCTTTGAGCGTTATTATGGTGGCGGTAGTAGCTCTATCAGAGGATTTAAATTTAATTCATTAGGGCCGACTTACAGCAACTTAGGCCAAAGTGGCAATGCAAAAGGTGGTGAATTATCTGTTTTAACAGGAGTCTCTATTATTTCACCTATGAAATTTATTAAAGATAGTGACAATATGCGTATGAGTGCTTTTATTGATGCAGGTGGTATTTATGACAAAACTTCTAATTTTACCTTTGATGAGTTACGCATGTCTACTGGTGTTGCTTTCTCTTGGCTAACACCAATTGGTCCACTAGGTATTTATGCAGCTAAACCTCTTATTAAAAAATCAAATGATGAAACAACAACTTTTGAATTTACCATAGGTTCAACTTTCTAATAATTTTTAATGAAAAAAAAAATAATTATATTTATCACCCTCCTTTCTAGCAGTGTGCTTTACGCACAACCTGTAAAGATTGGTTACATTAATATTGATCATGTTGTTACTAGCTCTCCACAATTTTCACAGGCAAATGATAGGATAATTACCAGGTTTAAACCTAAAGAAAGAAATTTATTATTACTAAGCAATAATATTCAAGTTCTTGTAAATAAGTTCAATAAAAATAAAGATGACTTTTCTCAGTCAGAAATTAAAATGGAAATAAATAAAATTGCCAATTTAGAGCAAAAACTCAAACAACAAGCGATAACTCTAAAAAAGCAATTAGCGCTCGAAAATAAGCAGTCACTTGGAAAAATTCAAAACCTAATTAACATGATTATTCGGAAAATTGCTAAAGAGCAAAATTTTGATTTAATTTTGTATCAAAAGGTCGCCTACGCTAGTAAAAAAATCAATATCACCACGCTTGTTAGTCAGAAACTTAAACAACAATTTAAATAATGTACACATTAGGGGAGATTGCTGAATTTATTGATGCCAAAATTGTTGGTGATTCTGCAATTCAAATTGACGGTATTGCTTCTGCAACGACAGCGAAGAGCACGCAATTAACCTATATTTCTGGGAAGAAGCACAATAAAGCACTGGTTAACTCCCAAGCAGGTGCTATTATCTTGAATGAAGAGCTGCTAAACGATTGCCCTACTAACGCTTTAGTTGTTGATGATACATATTTAGCTTTTGCAAAAATTACACACTACTTTAAAAAACAAATTACTCATCAAGCAGGTATTCATCCGAGCGCTAAAATTAATAATGCACAAATTGCAAATAATTGTGTCATTGGAAAAAACGTTGTTATTGGAAGCAACAGTATTATCAGTGCTAACACCGTTATTGAAGATAATGTTATTATTGGAGATAACGCCTATTTACACCCTAATGCCACAATCTTACAAGGCTGTCTAATTGGTGATAACGTCATTATTTCACCAGGCGTTGTTATTGGCTCAGAAGGGTTTGGCAATGCCAGGGATAATCAAGGTCGTTGGCATTCTATTGCTCACCTAGGTAGTGCCATTATTGGTAACAATGTCACCATTGGTGCCAATACTACGATTGATAGGGGGACGCTAGATAATACTGAAATTCATGACGGAGTGCGCCTTGATAATCTTATACAAGTTGCTCATAATGTTATTATTGGCGAGCACACGGCAATTGCTGCAAGCTCAGCTATTGCTGGTAGCGCAACAATAGGAAAGCGCTGTATGATTGGCGGTATGGTTGGTATTATTGGACATATTAATATTTGTGACGATGTAATAATTGGTGGAAAAAGTATCGTTGACAAGAATATCAAGGTACCTGGAATGTATACAGGTGTTATGCCGCTAATGCCCCATAGGCAATGGAAGAAAGTTGGATTATGGATAACAAAGCTTGATAAAATAATCAAGTATTTAAATATTAAACTTAAAAAGTTAAAGGATTAATCGCTATGGAAATGAACATTCAGGATATTAAAAATTACTTACCACACCGCTATCCTTTTTTGTTGATTGACCGTGTTTTAAAAATTGAACTCGGTAAATCAATTGTTGCAATTAAAAACGTGACTTTTAATGAGCCTCAATTTACTGGACACTTCCCTTCGCAGCCGATTATGCCAGGCGTAATGATTGTAGAGGCTTTAGCTCAAGCCACCGGTATTTTGGCATTTAAATCTGAAGTTGGAAAACCAATTGACGGGCAAATTTACATGCTAGTTGGTATTGATAAAGTGCGATTTAAACGCATAGTTGAACCAGGTGATCAAATACTTTTAGAAG
>CAJVCM010000019.1 GCA_910595815.1 Candidatus Thioglobus plumae
TCTAACGCCTCAACCTCTAATAACATTTTATTGATATGCATGCCAAGATTGTTATCAAGGCTATGCCAATCTTTGTATGCAGTTAGTCTTTTTAATATGGCAGGCCTAATTTCATAATCGGCTAAATCTTCTTCATAACCTTTTCTCGCTTCATCTTGAAGAATGAGTAAGTAGCCTAAATATGGTTTAACCGCATGTTCTGCATCTCCTGATGGGCCATGACCCGGCACATAATGATCAAGTTTGAGGTTAGTCGCATAATTCAATACTTTGATATTGCTATGCATATCAGAGGTTCCGCCAAATCCACCTAGACGATGAATCATATCGTTGTCACCTAAAAACAAGGTTTTGCTACCCACGTGTTCAATCATGATATCAGTTGTGGTATGTGCTTTAGGGGTTGGGTTGTGGATTTTAAATTGCTCAGAACCGACGGTGATAATCTGCGAGTGTGACGTTGCATCAGTAGGGTATGTGGCCACTGTGCCTTTTGAAGCGCCTTCAGTTAAACGTTCTATCAAATCAATCCAAAATTCAGCTTCACTTTCTTTTGCTTGTGCAATCATTTGCGGATGTGCATAAATTTTAGCATCAGGATATTGCTCTATAATGGCGTGATTGCCCAGCCAATGATCTCCATGCACGTGAGTATTAAATACTGCTACGATTGGCTTGTCAGTAATTTTTTTAACTTCACCAACAACTCTTTTACCAGTTTGATAGCTGCCACCAGGATCAATCACAATAACGCCGTTGGCGCCAATCACCATGCCGGGGTTGTTCATGAAGCCTTGATTGCCAGGATTGGGCTCGTCTAGCGGACCGTGGATTACATAAACGTTATTACTAATTGCATCAAATTTATATTCACCATAACCTTCAATTGTCCATGCATGGCTAAGTGTTGAAATTGCCAGTATCAACAGTGTTGTTAATTTTTTCATTATTTCATTCCTTGAGATAAAGGTATTATTGTACCTACACAAGTCCTAATATAATACACCCATGCGTAAAAAACCCAAGATATTAAGTGTTGAAACCCTTGCTACTACACGTGTTTTTAACATTGAGCGTTTAGATTTGGAATTTTCCAATGGTGAAAAACGTCAATATGAGCGTCTTAAACCACCAGGTAATGGAGCAGTCTTAGTTGTTCCAATGCTAGATGATGACACAGTGCTAATGATTTATGAATATTCAGGTGGTACCGATCGTTACGAGTTGGCATTGACTAAGGGAAAAATTGATGATGGGGAGGTGCCACTTGAGGCGGCCAATAGAGAGTTAATGGAAGAGATTGGCTATGGTTCTAGAAATCTGACTCTTGTTAAAACCATGACACAAGCGCCCGGATATCAATCAAACTTTACCCATATTGTTCTGGCTCAAGATTTATACGAGGCTAGTGCTGAAGGTGATGAGCCTGAGCCCTTAGAAGTGGTTGAATACAAACTTTCAGAGCTAGAAAGCTTAGTCTACAATGAAGACTTGACCGAGGCCAGAAGTATTGCAGCACTTTATATGGCTAAGGAAATCATTAGAAAGCAAAACGTGTGATTAACATTCCTGAAGAATTTATTCTTCATTCTCCACATATTCCTTTTCCTGATGTTGAATTAGCCTTAGATGAGCCGAATGGTTTAATTGCTATTGGTGGTGATCTGTCAACTGAGCGTTTATTAAGTGCCTATCGACAGGGTATTTTTCCTTGGTATAGTGAAGGTGAGCCTGTGTTATGGTATAGCCCAAATCCTAGGATGGTGATCACCAAAGACACACTGCATATTTCAAAAAGCTTAGAAAAAGTGCTTCGCAGTAATCGCTTTGAAGTTCGAATGAATATGCGTTTTGAGCAAGTGATCAGTCAGTGTAAAGACATTAAGCGCAAGGAACAAGACAGTACTTGGATTGATAATGACATGGTACAAGCCTATATACAATTACATCATCAAGGTTATGCGCACTCTATTGAAGTATACGAAAACGATCAACTGGCAGGTGGTTTGTATGGTGTTGCGATTGGTAAGGTATTTTTTGGTGAGTCAATGTTTTCTTGTGCAAGTAACGCATCGAAAGTTGCTTTAGTATATCTATTAAAAAATACCGATTATCAACTGATTGATTGCCAAGTAGAAAATCCTCATTTGAAAAGCTTGGGTGCCTTTAATATAGAGCGATCTGCGTTCGTGCAACAGCTTGAGAATTTACTGTAAAATAAAGACTAATCTTTTATACAACTATAGTGGCAACATGAATACAACCCTTAAATTAGCGGCATTAATTTTAGTCATTATTGGCTTGTCTTCTTGTGGAAAAATGGGTGAATTAGAGCCGATCAAAGCTGAGACGGTTTCCATGAATATCAGTACAATAGATCAAGCTGATATTGCTTAAGTTTAAAAATATCCACTACTTACGATCTTGAGTTTCTCTTACAAAAATCAAATATTACATGCTGAATCTGTTGCGATAACAGATTTAATGGAGACTTATGGCTCGCCACTTTATGTTTATTCTCAAACAGATATTGAGAATAACTGGCGTGAGTTTGACCAAGCATTTGGCAGTCATCCTCATTTAGTTTGTTATGCTGTTAAGGCCAATTCAAATTTAGCAGTACTCAACACATTGGCTAAAATTGGTGCGGGCTTTGATATCGTATCCGAGGGAGAGTTAGAGCGTGTGTTGGCTGCTGGCGGACAGGCAAATCGCTGTGTATTTTCAGGTGTGGCTAAAACAGCTCGTGAGATTAAGCGTGCATTAGAAGTGGGCGTACGTTGTTTTAATGTTGAATCAGCTTCTGAGCTAGATAGGATTGAATCAGTAGCGCAGTTGTTAAATACGAAAGCACCAATCTCTATTCGCGTTAATCCAAATGTTGATGCGATGACACATCCTTACATCTCTACTGGCCTCAAAGAAAATAAATTTGGTGTCGATATTGATGACGCCATTAGTTTATATCAGCAGGCAAATAATTCTGAGTATTTGAATGTACAAGGCCTTGATTGCCATATTGGTTCACAACTCACTGAAGTATCTCCTTTTTTAGATGCGTTAGATAAAGTGTTAGAGTTGGTTGGCCAGCTCAATCAGCAAGACATTACAATTACACACTTAGATTTGGGGGGTGGTGTCGGCATTCAATATGATGACGAACAGACCATCGATATCAAGAGCTATATTGAAGCAATGATTGCCAAAGTGGGTAATATCGAAATAATTTTAGAGCCTGGAAGGGCAATTGTGGGAAATGCAGGTATATTTATCACTAAAGTTGAATTTTTAAAACAGAATTCTGAACATTCATTTGCCATTATTGATGGCGCAATGAACGATCTTTTACGCCCTAGTTTTTATAATGCCTATCATCATGTCCTGCCTATTGATGAAGATGCTAATGGCGTTCAAGCCAGTTGGGATTTAGTTGGGCCGATTTGTGAAACCGGTGATTTCTTAGCCAAAGGTAGAGAATTAAGCTTGTCACAAGGTGATTATTTGGCACTTATGTCAGCTGGCGCTTATGGCTTCACCATGAGTTCGAATTACAACTCCCGTCCACGAGTGGCCGAGGTAATGGTTTCAGGCAATCAGCATAACTTAGTGCGTGAGCGTGAAACTATCCAAGATCTATTTAACAAGGAATACATAATCAATGAATAAACTAACAAACAATCAGAAGAAATTTTTAAGATCAATGGGTCACACTCTAAAGCCTGTGGTGATGGTAGGACAACACGGTTTGAGCGAATCAGTTTTAGCCGAGCTTGAAACAACCATGAATAAGCATGAGTTGTTAAAGATCAAGATTCGAGTAGATGGAAAAGACGAAAAACAACAAATGATTGATCAAATTGTAAAAGTATCACGCTCGAATTTGGTTCAAGTTATTGGAAATGTTATGGTGATTTACCGCGCATTTGATGAAGAGCCACAGATAATCCTGCCACGTAAGTAAGGCAACACCTCACATGAAAATCGGCATCAGCGCAGCAGAAACTTCAGGTGATTTGCTTGGCGCTAAACTGATTGAATCACTTAAAAAACAAAACTCAGATATTGGTATTGAAGGCTTAGCAGGCGAAAAAATGGTCGCTAGTGGTTGTCAGCAATTGTGGGACCAAAAATTGGTCAATGTTATGGGTTTTACTGAAGTGTTAAAGAAACTACCTTCTTTGTTACGACTAAGAAAAAATATAATTGCACATTTTTCTGCTCAAAAACCAGCTGTGTTTATTGGGGTAGATGCGCCGGATTTTAACTTTGTCATTGAGAGAAAATTAAAATCTCAAGGCGTTAAGACCGTCCATTTTATTTCCCCCTCTGTGTGGGCATGGCGTCAAAGTCGTATTAAAAAAATCAAACAATCAACCGACTTGGTGTTGTGTGTTTTTCCATTCGAGGTAGATTTTTATCAAAAAAACCAACAGAAAGCCTTGTTTGTAGGACACCCACTGGCTCAAAGTTTGAACCCAAGGGAAAATCACGTGCCGACTAAAAAAGTTATCTTAATGCCAGGTTCGCGTGAGGGGGAGGTTAAGCGATTGTTGCCAGAGATGATAGTGGCAGCTAAATTAATGGCTGAGCAAGATTCTGAGTTAACTTTTCATTTGGTATTGGCTAATGATTCTCTGCGTCATTGGGCAGAACAACAAACACAAGGTTTAAAGGTAACACTTTCATTGGGTGATGCACACCAGCGTATAGCGCAGGCGGATTTAGTCTTAGTGGCTTCAGGCACTGCAACTTTGGAAGTAGCGTTAATTGGCGTGCCCATGGTGGTTGTTTATAAATTATCAACCGTCAGTTATTTTATTGCTTCGCGCTTATTAAAAAGCCCTTATGCATCTTTACCCAATGTAATTGCCAACAAGTTATTGGTTCCAGAGTTGATCCAAAAGGATGCGAATGGGACGAATATCGCCCAACAGGCGATGCAAATTTTAAACAGTGACAACCAGGCTTTGGTTGAAGAATTTAAAGCCATTCACGCGCAGTTAAAGCATGATACGGATGACGAAGCAGCCAAAGCAATATTAGATTTAATTCATGAGTGATCAAATATTAAAAATAGTCAAACAAGCATTGAGTGAAGATATTGGCTCAGGCGATGTCTCAGCCAGTTTATTACCCAATACGCAAGTTGAAGCGCATATCATTGCTAGAGAGACTGCCATTATTTGTGGTACTGACTATGCAAAAGTTGCATTTTTACTGGTTGATGATTCAACTCAAATCAACTGGAAAATTACTGATGGTGATCAAGTTGTTGAAAATCAAACCTTATGCACGCTGAGCGGCTTAGCCAGTTCTATTGTTTCGGCAGAGAGAGTGGCGCTTAATTTTTTACAGACTTTGAGTGCTACCGCTACACAAACACAGTGTCTAGTGGCTAAAATTGCACACACTAAGGCGCAACTGTTAGACACCCGAAAAACCTTGCCTTGTCTTCGATTAGCGCAGAAAAGTGCAGTTAAATGTGGCGGCGGAGTGAATCATAGAATGGGTTTGTATGACTGTGTTATGCTCAAAGAAAATCATATTATCGCTGCTGGATCAATCAAACAAGCGGTTCAATCAGCGACTGAAAAATATCCTAATTTACCACTTATTGTTGAAGTTGAAAGCTTAGACCAATTACAACAAACATTGTTGCTTGATGGCATTACTCGAGCGTTGTGCGATAATTTCTCGATAGATGATTTGGCCAAGGCAGTCGTATTAGCAAAAGACAAACTACCAATAGAGGCTTCTGGCAATATTGACGAGAGCAATATTAGTGACGTTGCTGAAACAGGTGTTGATTATATTTCTACTGGTGGCATTACAAAAAATATTAATGCGATTGATTTGTCATTAAGGTTTGGCTGAAGCAAAGAAGATTGGCGAAGTTAAATCTTCTCTGAGGTTGTATTTAAGCGCCTTACCTTGCTCATCTACGACACTACCTCCTGCCTCTTGCAATATATATGATCCAGCCGCTGTGTCCCATTCAGAGCAAGGTCCGAATCTTGGGTAATAGTCGTAACAACCCTCAGCGATTTTACAAAATTTTAAAGCACTGCCCAATCGACTAAGCTGGTAATCTGATTGTTGTTTTAGATGTTCTTTTAATTGATCATTATGAAAAGAGTGGCGCCCAATCACCACTTTGAGTGGGGTTGATGGCAGCTGTGTGGACAAGACTTGCTCTACCTTGTTTTGAAGCTTAAAGCTTTGGCTATTTAGAGTGTAATAATGGGATTTATTGATTGGTGCATAAATCATGCCAAATATGGGTGTATGGGCTTTGATATAGGCGATACAAATACAAAACTCACCCGTATGCTCTAAAAAATCTCGCGTTCCATCCAATGGATCGATTAACCAGTATTCGTCCCATTTCGAGCGCTCATCAAAAGCAATGACATCAGATTCTTCTGAGAGAATGGGTGTATTTGGTGTGAGTTTTTCTAACTCATCAACAATAAGCTGGTGTGCTGTTTGGTCAGCAATTGTCAGTGGGGTTTCATCAGACTTAACTTTAACACTTATGTCGCTTTTGTAAAAAGACATAATTGCTTCACCAACTTCAGTGGTGAGTTTAATTAGCGGCGGTATCAGTGCGTCAAACATAGTGTCTTATCATACCTTTTTCATTTCAATAAATAGTATGGTAGATCACAAGTATTTTTTTCTTTCTACAAGGCGGGTTAAGAAAAACACGATAAAGCAATAGATATTGCTATGTGACTGAGTGTTTTATTTAATCTAACGCAGTTAGAAAGGAAAAATAAGTGGTAATTTGGTGGGCCTACTTGGACTTGAACCAAGGACCAATCGATTATGAGTCGATTGCTCTAACCAGCTGAGCTATAGGCCCGTAAGGGTTTACTCCAAAAAGCTTTGTAGTTTGTGCGCGCGAGAAGGATGTCTTAGTTTGCGCAGAGCCTTAGCTTCGATTTGACGAATACGTTCACGTGTTACATCAAACTGACGCCCAACTTCTTCAAGCGTGTGGTCGGTATTCATATCAATGCCAAAACGCATTTTTAACACTTTTGCTTCACGAGGCGAAAGGTTGGCCAACAGTTCGCCCGTTGTTTCTTTTAAGCTTTCTCTGGTTGTAATTTCTACTGGAGAAGATAAATTAGTGTCTTCAATAAAATCACCAATATTTGAATCTTCATCGTCACCTACTGGTGTTTCCATGGATAAAGGCTCTTTGGCGATTTTTAAAATCTTAATGATTTTGTATTCTGGCAATTCCATTTCTACCGCTAATTCTTCAGGTGTTGCTTCACGGCCAAATTTTTGTAACAATTGGCGACGAACACGGTTGAGCTTGTTGATGGTTTCAATCATGTGTACTGGGATACGAATAGTACGCGCTTGGTCAGCAATCGAACGAGTAATAGCCTGACGAATCCACCAAGTTGCATAAGTTGAAAACTTATAGCCACGACGATATTCAAATTTATCCACCGCTTTCATTAAGCCGACATTGCCTTCTTGGATCAAGTCTAAGAACTGCAGGCCACGGTTAGCGTATTTTTTAGCAATGGAGATAACCAAACGCAAGTTCGCCTCAATCATTTGAGATTTGGCTATCTTAGCGCGACGATCGCCACGACGGTATAATTTATTTAATGCTTTCAGCTCTGGTATTGTGAGTTGCATCTCTTCTTCATATTCAAGAAGATTCTTTTGCGCATAGTAAATTTCATCTTTACTGATCTTTAGTGCATCGGCTACTTTTTTATCTAATTTAGCGCCTTTTAACCAATCAAAATTAGTTTCGTTGTTGGTAAATAATTTAAAGAATTGCTCTCTCTCCATGCCGGCATAAAGACAAGCGCTTTGAATGGTTTTTTCTTGTTTCTTCATCAAGGCAACGTGGTCGCAAATGACTTCCATCATCGTGCTGACTAATTTTGGCGCAAGACGTAAGTCAGATAGACCAACTGATAGTTGCTCACGAGCAGCAACAGTTTTCTTATGGCGGAAGCCATGTTTTTCGTTAATTTTTTGATAATTACCAGAGCATTTTAGAATGGTGTCAAAACGAGTATTTACTTTATCCTCATCTGGACCCGTGTATTCCATTTCTTCCATGTCTTCGTATTCTTCGTCATCATCAAACTCGCCAGCATCAAAAGCAGCTTTTTTTGCTAAAAAATCTTCAGCATCACCTTGGTAACCAATGATCACATCAGTCATCTTACATTTTCCTTCTTCAAGACGTGTGTGTGCTTTAAAGAAGAAGTCAGTGATAGATGGGTAAAGCGTAATAGCCTTCATGATTTCAAAAACACCCGCCTCAATCTCTTTGGCGATGCGAACTTCATCTGACTGCTCTAATAAGTCGACCACACCCATTTCACGCATGTACATTCTGACAGGGTCTGTGGTTCTGCCAAATTCTGAATCAAGCGCTGCTAGTGCGGCAACAGCAGCTTCAGCAGAAGTAGATTGAGCCTTAGCGCCTGACTCTACAACTAAGGTATCAGCATCAGGAACGGTTTCCGATACAACAATATCCAACTCTTCTAAAATAGTAACGATGGGTTCGATTTGTTCTTGTGTAAGCAAATCTTTTGGTAATAAATCGTTAAGCTCAGAATAGGTTAAGTAACCTTTATCCTTGCCAATCATGATGAGTTTTTGTAGTGCTTTTTTGTGTTCTTTAGTTGTAGATTTCATAAACCTGTGTTCTTGAGTTGAGTATGTAACGGACCAAAGGAAGGATTATACATAAATTTTTTACTCAGAAATCATAGCCTTGAGTACTTTTAGGCTAGTTATTGAGTGTCGGCAAAGATAGTGCTAATAGATTCTTCTTCACTGATGCGTTTAATCACCTCTGCCAAGGTTGGGGCGATGGACAGTTGTCTTATTTTGCTACAATTAACTGCGTCTTTAGATAAAGGAATAGTATTGGTTGTGACCAATTCATCGAGTTCAGAATTGTTGATGTTGTCAATGGCACTACCAGAAAGCACCGCATGTGTTGCATAGGCCACTACTTTTTTCGCACCTTTTTCTTTTAAGATGCCAGCTGCTTGACATAATGTGCCTGCCGTATCGACCATGTCATCAATAATAATACAGGTACGACCTTCCACGTCACCAATCACGTTCATAACTTTTACCATATTTGGTGCTGGGCGACGTTTGTCAATAATCGCAAGATCTGCATCATTAATACGTTTAGCAGCAGCACGAGCGCGCACCACCCCACCCACATCAGGTGAGACAACTACAACATCCTTGTAATCCTTAGACAGCATGTCTGCCAATAATACTGGCTGAGCATAAACATTATCAATCGGAATATTGAAAAAACCTTGGATTTGGTCTGCGTGTAAATCAATTGTTAGGACGCGATCAACGCCCGAAGCTTCTACCATCTTAGCGGCTAATTTTGCAGTAATGGGCACACGGGTTAAACGTGAGCGACGGTCTTGCCTTGAATAACCAAAGTAAGGAATAACAGCAGTAATACGAGCCGCTGATGAGCGTTTTAATGCGTCAACCATGACTAAGAGTTCCATCAATGTCTCGGCAGGCGATGGCCCGCAAGTTGGCTGAATAATGAACACATCACAACCGCGTACATTTTCTAAAATTTCAACTTGTGATTCACCATCGCTAAATCGTCCAACTATAGCTTTACCTTGTGCAAGGTTAAGTTGAGAAAAAATTTCGCCAGAAAGCTGTGGGTTAGCGTTACCGCTAAAGATTTTAATTTTGTCGAGTGACATAAGTAAGCCAGTGGTAATTTAGTGGCTAATTATACGCCCAAAAAAAGTCAGATTGGTAAGCAAAAAAACTGACATTCTATTTGCTTGTATGTTCTGAATGCAGGTTTAAAAATAGTAAATAAAAATCGTGCTAATTTTAGCGCTAAAGAATCCAAAAATCTAGGAATGTCAAAGGGTGGGGTTTAGACGTAAAAATCCCTAAATATTATATAAGTAATTGATATTTAAGGAAATAAATTGGCTGGGCTGGCAGGATTTGAACCTGCGCATGACGGGATCAAAACCCGTTGCCTTACCGCTTGGCGACAGCCCAATTATGGTTGCTTAACCACTAGGTTAAAGCTGGCGAGGTATTGAGCGCTTGCGCTACAAAGCCTGACCATTGCTTTGGTAGATTGTCGAGTGCTACCAAAGCATCTTTCTCATGTTTGAATTCCACAAAAACACAGCTTCCTGTGCCAGTCATTCTTGGCTGGTATAGATAATTTTCAGATGATTCTAGGTGCGTTAACACTTCTAAAATTTCGCCTTCTAACTCTATAGCTGCCTCAAGACAATCATTATGTGGATTGATTAACTCTGAGAAGTCGGTCATTTTCCCTATCTGTGACGTCATTGTCAATGCTTTGTGTAAGAAAATTTCTTTAGTTGAGATATGCTTGTTGATTGAAACGACCAAAAAATGGTGTTTTGGTAACTGTATTGGTGTGAGTATTTCCCCTACACCTTCAGCCCAAGCGCTATTTCCAGCTATAAAAATAGGCACATCAGCACCGAGTGCCAAACCGATTGTTGAGAGTTGTTGTTTTGAATATCCTGTACTCCATAATTGATTAAGTGCAATCAACGTGGTAGCGGCATTAGAGCTGCCACCACCCAAACCACCACCAGTAGGAATGTTTTTAACCACAGAAATATTAGCACCGAGGTTTGTGCTTGTTGCTGTTTGCAATGCTTTGGCTGCTCTGATAATCAGATCTTGATCTTCAGGAACGTCTTTATTGCCACTGGTGCGCGCTATCACACCATCCTGTCTAATATTAAAACTTAACTCGTCGCAATAATTCAGTAATTGGAAAATACTTTGGAGGTTGTGGTAGCCATCTTCTCGTTTAGAATTAATGTGCAAAAATAGGTTAATTTTTGCAGGTGAATGCCAAACTTTAGGCGAGCTAGACATCAATAAAACTTTCTCGATAATGCTTAAGTTCTTTGATGGAGTCGTGGATATCGGACAATGCTAAATGTGCAGACTCCCCCTCACGTACCATGACAGCTTCTGGTTTCCAGCGTACGGCCAACTCTTTAAGTGTAGTGACATCAATGTGTCGATAATGGAAGAATTGTTCTAATTTAGGCATGTAGTTGTACAAAAACCTTCTATCCTGACAAATGGTATTGCCACACATTGGCGAGACACTAGGATTGACATATTTTTCTAAAAATTCAAGTGTTTGAATTTCCGCTTGTTTGGTAGAGATGTCACTATCTTTAACGCGCTGAATCAAGCCAGAATTACCATGGTGTTCAGTATTCCACTCATCCATACCCGCCAAGATTGTACTGCTTTGGTGAATAACCAGTGCAGGACCTTCGGCCAATACGTTAAGGTCTTTGTCAGTAACTATGGTTGCGATTTCAATAATGACGTCTTTCTCTGGCAATAAGCCAGTCATTTCTAAATCAATCCAAATTAGGTTAGTGTCTTTATTCATTTTTTTAATAACTCCTTAACAGCCAGTTGATTCACGAACGAAGTCGTCTAATTTTTGGTGGGCTGAGCCACCATTTAAAATTCCAAGCGCCGTATTGATTCCGGCTTGTAAAGATTTGGCCATGCCAGATACATAGATAGCAGCACCTGAATTTAATGCAATAATATTTTTAGCTGCGCCATCTTTACCGTCGAGCGCTTGCTGAATAAGCTTTAGCGAGCTATCAGCATCATCAGCTTTAATGTCATTTAGATCACCTAAAGGTAGGCCGAATTCTGTAGGGTTGATGGTGTAAGTGGTTACTGAACCATCTTTTAATTCTGCAACATAGGTGTCATCTGCAATGGATATTTCATCCAAGCCGTCTTTAGAATGCACCACCATTACGTGTTTAGATCCAAGGCTTTTAAGCACATTGGCAATAGGCTCGACTAAATTTTTGTCATACACACCCATGATTTGATGCGGTGCTTTTGCCGGATTGGTTAGTGGACCCAGTACATTAAAAATAGTGCGCATGGCTAGGTCTTTGCGTGCACCAATGGCGTGCTTCATGGCTGAATGGTGCGCCGGGGCAAACATAAAGCCCACGCCAATTTTTTCAACACATTTACTGATTTTCTCAGGGCTCATATCGAGGTTCACGCCTGCTGCCTCTAAAACATCGGCACTGCCTGATTTAGAAGAAATGGAGCGATTGCCATGCTTAGCAACTTGACCACCCGCTGCCGCAACAACAAAAGCACAAGCGGTTGAAATATTAAACAAACCTAAGCCGTCACCACCAGTGCCACAAGTATCGACTAAATACTTTGGGTGGTGGATTTGCACACCCGTTGCTAATGATCGCATCACTTTTGCTGCAGCGGTAATCTCAGCAACTGTTTCTCCTTTCATGGACAAGCCCACTAAAAAACCACCAATTTGCGCATCGGTGGTTTTACCGGTCATGATGTCGCTCATCACGGCGTGCATTTCGTCTTCAGTTAGATCTTGTTTTTCAACGACTGCTTTTATTGCTTGTTGTATATTCATTTCTCTCTCATTAATGATTCTATATTGTCAATTTCTTTAACCAATGCGCCGGTTAATACTTTGTTTCCATTATTAGTGATTAACACATCGTCTTCAATTCTGATACCAATGCCCCAATAAATTGGGTTGATTTTATCATCCTTGCGAATGTAAATGCCTGGTTCGACAGTGGTGACCATGCCTGGCTCATATTGACGATGCTGGTCGTTTTTTTGATAGGCGCCTACATCATGCACATCCAGCCCAAGATAGTGTCCTGTGCCATGCATATAGAATTGTGATAAGTCGCCACCGACTTGTAAGATGCCTAAATCAATCAACCCTTGTTGAATGATATGAGTGGCAATTTGGTGGGGTTTAACCACCATCACCCCTGGCTTGATACTTTCAATGGCAGCCAATTGAGCATCGAGAACAATTTGGTAAATTTGTCGTTGTGCTGCGCTAAACGTGCCATTCACCGGAAAGGTGCGAGTAATATCTGAGGCGTAGCCCTCAACCTCACAACCAGCGTCAATCAGTAATAAATCACCGTCATTTAAAACTTTATTGTTTTCAATGTAGTGCAATACACAGGCGTTTTCACCACCAGCAACAATCGGTGTGTAAGCGTGCTCTGTATTGTTTTTTCTAAACTCAGCATCGAAGATGCTCGCCACTTCAAATTCAAATAAATCGGCGCGTGTTTGCTGCATGGCTAATTGGTGTGCATTGACAGAAATATTTGCCGATTTTTGCATGAGTTCAATTTCTTTATCGTCCTTAATCAAACGCATTTCATGTGCGTAGGCAGCAAGTGATTGGTATTGGTTTTTCGCCAAGTGCTCGATAATTTTATCATCCAGAGTGCAAGGCTTAAAATCATAATACAGCGTTGTTGCATCTGCAATTAATTTTGGTAATTGTGTTTTTAGCTTGTCAACAGAATAAGCTTTATCTGCTTTTAACGCATGTGGTGCATCCGATACCCCTAGGCGCTTTCCATCCCAAATTTCACGTGCCGGATCTTTATCTCGCAAGAAAATAGTGTAAGTGTCTTTTGAAAAAACCGCGACTGCTTGTGGCTCGGTAAAACCAGTCAAATACCAAAAATCACTGTTTGGGCGAAAAGGATAATGTACATCGCCATTACGCAGTTGTTCTGGGTTAGTGCTGACAATAACCAAGGCGCCCTCGTCGAGCTGGCTTAGTAGTTCTTTTCTTCTGTTTTGATGTATCATTATTTTCAAGTCACAAAGTGCTTGATTAAGATACCATGAAACATGTTCGTTTGTACCAAAATACCCTTTTGAATATTGGCGAAGAATTGACGCTAAATAAATACGCTTCACATCATCTAGTTAAGGTGTTACGTTTTCCTCAAGGGCAAAGCATTACTTTGTTTAATGGGGATGGGTTTAATTACAGAGCTGAGGTGTTTGAGACTAATAAATACTGCAGGGTCAAACTCTTGAGTAAAGATGCTAATCCGTCTGAATCAAAGCTTAATTTAACTTTGGCACAAGGTGTAGCTAAAGGCGAGAAAATGGATTTTTTAATACAAAAATCAGTCGAACTTGGTGTGAATAAAATCATCCCTATTATGAGCGAACGTTGCGTGGTTAAACTCAGTGGTGATAAGCTGATTAAGCGTACAAAGCATTGGCAAAAAATTGTTATTGGTGCTTGCGAACAATCAGGTCGTTCAGTTATTCCGGAGATGGCTAGTCCGATTGGTTTAGATGAATTTTTACAACAACCTAGTGTTAACGGTTTTGTTCTACATCATCGATCAGAACAAACACTATTGGATATGGCAGTAGTGAATAAAGCCACGATCTTAATTGGCCCAGAAGGTGGTTTGAGTGGGGCAGAAATTGCCCAAGCTACTCAAGCAGGCTATCAGTCGTTGTTATTAGGTTCACGCGTACTCAGAACAGAGACAGCATCTTTGGCGGCCATTGCAAACATGCAGCTATTATGGGGTAGTTAGGAGTTTTAGAGCGTCTTGAATTGGGCTAAGTACATTATCTAGTTTTTTACGAATGGCTGATCCGGCCAAACTGTGAGCAGAAATCGTACTCACAGCTAATCGCTCACTAACACCAGCCAGTAGTAATCTGGCCTTAATTTTTTCATCGTCTAAGCCTAGTTTTTCTAGCACCGATTGTGCTTGATTTTGCAAACCTTCGATTTGATCTAAAGGTTGAATCATTGGGTGTGATAAGCAACTACCCAACACCTCTAGTGTGCGGTATAAAACATGCTCTTGATTGATCTTTTTTAAGATGTGCGCAATGGTCGTTAGCATGATCTGTCCTTGCTCGCTACTAACGCATTCTAGCTCTTTAATGCTTTTATCTAACGCAATTGTGCCGCTATTATTCGGCAAGTTGTCTTTCATTCGCTCAATAAATCCGACCAAAAATGCCGTTTTTCTCTGCCCTTGCTTCCACAACCTGTCTTTGGCTTTTTGGTTGATTAGATCGCCTTGTAATAATAAATTTGTGGTATCAATCAGTTGTGTGGTGTCATCCGTAAAAGGCAAAAATTCTAATAAATAATTAGCAATTTCTTTGCCAACTGGGTGCACAATTACAAAGTCTCGTGTGAGTAAGAATCGCCCAATTTCTGCTTGTTGATCGGTATTGGTGGCACACCACCAAACTAGATCTAATACTTCATTATTTAAATTTTGAGAATTAGCAACAGCGACCACCGCCTCAATATTACCAATTTTTAATAACGACCCTAAGTTGTTTGAACTCACTTGCCCCATTCTTGACCAGCGCTTTAAATACGATGGATAGCCGCCCATACTGCCAAGCACTTGATTGACTAAAAGTTTTTGTACTGCTTGAATATATTTACCACTATCGATATCTGGGTTAAGCGTAATGGTTTGTTCTCTTTTGTCTGCTGTGAGGCCGACGACCACCAGTTTATAAACATCAACTCGAATCGCCACGCAAGTTGAAATTAGAACATTGAGTCTAAGTGTGTCTTCAGGTGTTAGCATTGAGGTATCGGTTAAGTTGTGAGAGCGACTGAGAATCTATGGCGTCTTTAAAGATCACAATCGATTCTTTTCCGGCTTCAATTATCACCAAAAATCGAGATTGATATGCCGGATAAAGCCAAGGGTATTGCCCAGCAGGTTGGTTGTTTTTTTCTATTGAAATCTGTTTTTTATTCAGTGCAATTTTAGTGATTGAATGAGGATGTGTGAGTAGTACATTTTTAGGTAAGAAATTAGCCAGCCATACAGATAAGGCAAGGCTAACGCTTAAACTTAACCAAATATTGTAAAAATAATACCAGGCACTAAAAAGGCTTAATAAGTAAACACCAATGCTAATCGATAAATATATTTTTGATGTTTTTATTTGGACAACCAACCTATCAGATTCGTTAGTCATCATCGCCTAATTCAACGCCCATTTCTCTGGCACGATCAAATGCAGCTCGCATTGCATGTGAGACTAACATTTCAAAGTTTTGATCTTGAAATGACTCAATTGCTGCTTGCGTAGTGCCGTTTGGTGAAGTGACTTTGGCACGTAGCTCATGTGCAGAATCTTCGCTGTTACTGGACATCATGCTAGCACCAAGTGCTGTTTGGATGCTTAATTGTTCAGCAGTTTTTTCATCTAATCCTAATGCAACTGCTGCTTTGGTCATCGACTCAATCATTAAAAAGAAATAAGCAGGGCCACTGCCTGAGAGCGCAGTGACGACATCTAGCATTTTTTCATCTTCCACCCACAGACATTCACTGACTGCACCGAGTATGCGCTCGGCTAACGCCTTTTGCTCATTACTCACAGCTTTGTTAGCCATCATGCCAGTTGCACCCTTGCCTAATAAGGCGGGCGTATTTGGCATAGTGCGCACAATCGCAATGTCGCCACCTAGCCAGCGATTAATATCGGTTGCCCGTACACCTGCTGCAATTGAAATCATCAAAGGCTTGTGATCAATATGCGTTTGTAGTTGTTTGCAAACAATAGACAATACTTGTGGCTTTACCGCAAACACAATCACATCGCATTGGGCGGCCAGTTCGATATTGTCCGTAAAAACCTCAAGGTTAAATTCATCAGCACGTAGGGATAATAGCGCTGCATCGGTATCGCTTAATTTAATATTTTGTGCGTTAAAGCCGTTATTAACAAGGCCAGAAATTAGCGCATAAGCCATGTTTCCTGCACCAATAAAACCGATTGTTGTAGAGTTTTGCATTAAAATATCTCAAACATAATAGGCTGCATATTCTACCTAAATACTACCCTTTAACAATACAAGGATAACAATGAAAAAATTCAACCCTAAGTTAATCATGATTGATGTGGACGGCACTTTAGTCGATAGTGTGCCAGATTTAGCCTATTGTGTTGATGAGCTCATGGTTGCCATGGGTAGAGAAAAATGGGGTGAAGCTAAGGTGCGTCATTGGGTCGGTAACGGTGTGCCAAAATTAGTAGAACGTTCACTCACAGGTGAGCTAGAAGGTACAGTCGATAAGGCTGATTTTGACAAGGCCTATCCGATATTTTTAGATCTATATGCTGTTAACACATCAGGCCGTTCATCACTATATGATGGTGTTAGGGAGGGCTTGGATTATATGAAGGCACAGGGTTATACTTTGGGCTGTGTGACTAATAAGGCTGAGCAATTCACTATACCGCTTTTAAAAGATTTGGGAATTTTTGATGATTTTGGCATTGTTATTTCGGGCGATACTTTAGCCAAGAAAAAGCCAGATCCACTACCATTGCTACACGCCGCTAAGTTTTTCGGTGTTGATCCGAAAGATTCAATGATGTTGGGTGATTCTGTTAGTGATGTTAAGGCTTCACGTGCTGCCGGATTTGAAATTATCTGTATGTCATACGGTTATAACCACGGTAATGATATTCGCGATACCAATCCTGATTTAGTGATTGACTCAATGGTCGAGCTTAAAGCTTATTTGTAAGTAAAATGTATCTATATGGATACATTTGACCAGCAACATATTTGGCATCCTTATGCCAAAGTCCCTAATGAAATTTCGACTTATCTAGTTGAATCTGCCGATGGCGCCCATCTTAATTTAGAAGGTGATATCAAAGTTGTTGATGGTATGAGTTCGTGGTGGAGTGCGATTCATGGTTACAACCACCCAGTACTCAATAAAGCTGTTCAAAATCAGCTGGGAAAAATGTCACATGTGATGTTTGGCGGTTTAACTCATCAGCCTGCTATTGATCTAGCGAAGACTTTAGTGGCAATCACTCCAGAAAATTTAACCAAAGTCTTTTTTACAGATTCAGGCTCAGTATCAGTTGAAGTGGCTTTAAAAATGGCACTGCAATATTGGCATAATAAAGGCCAAATTGAAAAACATAGATTTGTCACTATTCGTGGTGGTTATCATGGCGATACTTTTGGCGCTATGAGTGTGTGCGATCCTGATAACGGTATGCATCATTTGTTCTCAGGCGTATTACCAAAACACTTTTTTGTTAAAAGCCCATCGATGGTGCCAATGGATGAGGCTCTGCAAGATTTAGAATCAACCCTTAAGCAAAATGCCAACTCAATTGCTGCAATGATTTTAGAGCCCGTGGTGCAAGGCGCAGGTGGTATGCGCATTTATAACCCACAGTACTTAACTCAAGCAAAAGCACTGTGCGAGCAGTTTGATGTGTTGTTTATTTTGGATGAAATTGCCACTGGTTTTGGCAGAACGGGTGAGCTCTTTGCGCTAGAGTATGTAGATGTTACACCAGATATTTTGTGCCTGGGTAAGGCGCTGACGGGTGGTTATATGTCCCTTGCTGCTACACTCACCACAGATGAGATTACCAACACTGTCGGCACACTTATGCATGGCCCAACCTTTATGGCCAATCCTTTGGCTTGTGCAGTGGCGAATGCCAGTATCGAATTATTACTTAATTCACCATGGCAAGATGACATTGCTCGTATAGAAAAAATATTTCATGCTGAGCTATCTGGCCTTAGACAGCAAGATAAAGTAGCCGATGTACGCATCTTAGGTGCCATTGCAGTGATTGAAATGAAAGAAGAGATTAGAGTAGAATGGATGCAAAAGCGCCTGATTGAGCTCGGAGTCTGGTTAAGACCATATGGAAAATTACTTTACGCCATGCCACCTTTTGTTATTACTGATGATGAATTAATAACAATCACCAAGGCAATTAAAATCGTTGTGGAGGCATCATGAAAATACTAGTTTTATTATTAACACTGTTAGCTTTCTCAGTCCAGGCAGAAGAGTATGAGGCTGTTGGTGTTGAAGTCAAGGCGAAAAAATTAATTGGTGATGCTTATTATGTGCCCGGCATGTCGGGCGCGGCCACTGAATATGAGGGTTTTATTTCTAACGCAGGCTTTGTTGTTACCAGCGAAGGTGTGGTGGTGTTTGATGCACTTGGCACACCGTCTCTCGCTCATGCGATGTTGGGTGAAATACGTAAAATTACTGATCAGCCTATTAAAGTTGTAGTGATGAGCCACTATCATGCAGATCACTTGTATGGCTTGCAAGTCTTTAAAGATGAGGGTGCACAAGTTTGGGCACCTAAAGGTACTTGGGATTACTTAGATTCAGAAACCGCTGAAAATTTACTAGAATCAAGGCGTACAGCGTTATTTCCTTGGGTGACTGACGATACTTATTTAGTCAAACCAGACCGTATTATCGATCAAGATACCAAGTTTAGTTTGGGCGGCCATGAGTTTATGATTAACTACTTTGGTAAAGTACATTCTGATGGCGATATGTCGTTACTTAGTGTGACTGACCAAACCCTTTATAGTGGTGATATTATTTTTGAAGGCCGTCTACCATTTGTGGGCGATGCCAATATTATTGACTGGGTTAAAACCCTAGAGCGTATGCAACACACACAAGTAGATTATTTTGTGCCAGGCCATGGTAGCGCTTCTAATCAGCCGCAGCAAACCATGGACCTAACTTATCGTTACCTGAAATTTCTACTAGATAAACTCAGTAAAGCCGTTGAAGATATGGAGCAGTTTGAAGAGACTTATGAGGCCATCGACTGGTCAGAGTTTGAAAATGAAACAGCGTTCGATATTGCCAATCGAAGGAATGCTTACTCGGTGTATTTATTCCTTGAAAGGGTGTTGGATTAGCTATTCAATCGGGTCGATATCCAAATACCAACGCACCTTATTCCTTAACTTTAAAGTATCGATATGTTCGTTAAAGGTAGAAAGCATTTGGTGTAGTGCTTTTCTATCATTCGACTGCAAGTAGAGGTTGAAGTAATAATAATCCGATTTTTTCTCGATAATATTAGCCACCGGCCCCCAAATTTCTACAACATCTATTTGAATACTTTTCAGCAGACCGGCCGCTTCACGCAAAAAATCCTCAGCCACTTGTTTGTTTTTAGCATTTGCACACAATAAAGCTTGATGCGAAAATGGCGGTAATAGTGCGCTACTACGTTGTTTAAGTAGCTGACTTGCGAACTGTGTGTAACGCGATGAAAGTACATAGCTAAAGATAGGGTGGTCAGGATAACGCGTTTGAATCACCACTTCACCTTGTTCTTTGGCTCTACCTGCACGGCCAGAGACTTGAATTAGTAGCTGTGCTAAATGCTCTGTTGCGCGAAAATCCAACGATAACAAGCCTGCATCGGTATCCAAAATACCGACCATCGCTAGATTAGAAAAATCATGCCCTTTGGCCAGCATTTGCGTACCAACAATAATGCAAGGCTCACCAGAGTTGATTTGTTTTAAATGTTCACCAAAGGCTTTTTTACGACGAGTAGTGTCTCGATCAATACGAATGATTGGTGTGTCAGAAAAATGTGAGGATAAGGTTTCTTCTAGTCGTTCCGTGCCATAGCCCAACACCTCAAGACTGGGTTGTTTGCAATCAGGGCAAGTGTGTTCTGGAATTTTTTCATCACCACAGTGGTGGCATTTAAGCCGGTTGATATGGCGGTGGTAAATCATGCCTGAATCACACCGCCCGCACTCGGCTTTCCAGCCACACTCTTTACAGTAATAAACCGGCGCATAACCACGACGATTGATAAACAGCATTACCTGTTTGCCTTTGGATAGGTATTGCTGCATTTTTTCGAGTAACAAAGCAGACAACAGTCCATCGAAATGCTGGCGCATGTCAATCAAGCTAACTTTTGGCATTGTTGCACCGCCAGCACGCTGTGTGAGTGTGAGGCGTGTGATTTTTTTATCCATCACATTTTTTAGCATCTCTAGTGAAGGTGTTGCCGTACCCAATACCAATGGAATGTTGGCTTGCTTAGCGCGGATGAAGCACAAATCTCTGGCTGAATAGCGAAAGTTAGACTGTTGCTTGAACGAACCATCGTGCTCTTCATCAATAATAATTAAGCCTAAATTTGGCATCGGTGCAAAAATCGCACTTCGGGTGCCAAGCACTACACCAGCCTCCCCGTTTTTTGCCATAAGGTAGGCGTCGAGCTTTTGTGTTTCATTCAGTTGTGAGTGGATAGCCACAACCCGGGTTTCTAAACGTGATTCAAATCGAGAAACCATTTGTGGTGTTAGACCAATCTCAGGCACCAACACCAATACTTGTTTATCTTGGTCTAATGCGGCTTGAGTAATATTGAGATAAACTTCGGTCTTGCCACTACCAGTCACACCATGTAGTAAGAATCCATGATAGCTATTTTGAGCTTTAAGAATCTCATCAATCGCATGAGATTGTTCATCCGTAATTTTATAGTCTGGTTTTTCAGTATCAATGGATAGCCCAGTGACTTTTTTAATTTTTGCTTCTTTGCCAAGACGTAGATTTTTTGGCAGTGCTGCCGAGATTACCTCACCAATAGGGTGGTGGTAATATTTAGCCGACCAAAACAAAAAGTCAAGAATGGGTTGGTCCAATATTGGTGTGTCGTCTAACACTTCTTCGACCGATTTCAATTTGTCAAAATCACTTTTGTCTTTATTGCCCAGTACAATACCTACCACTATCTTGCGAATAAAGGGCACTCTCACACGCGTACCAACAGCCACTTCAACATCGCACAGATAGTCAAAGGTTTTGTTTAGCGGTACAGGTATTGCAACTTCAACGATCGCCATTAAGGGGTAAATTTATATGGGTAAAATGAGTTATTTTATTCTTAAAAAACCCATCATGGTTGTTATTCAAAACAGTATTAATGATGTTTCGATTAATGAGATAAATCTCAAGGATACCTTGCAACAAGTGATCACTGATTTGGGCAAGGGTGAGAGTGAATTATTAATTCGAATTGTCGATAAAGCCGAGATTCAAAATCTCAATAAAACCTATCGTCATAAAGACCAAGCAACCAATGTTTTGTCTTTTCCATCTGACTTGCCTGTTGAAATTGATGAGTCGATTTTAGGCGATGTGGTTATTTGCACCGATGTGGTTGACGAAGAAGCCAAAGCACAAAACAAAACCTTTGACCATCATCTACTTCATATGGCTATTCATGGCACGCTGCATTTGCTCGGTTTTGACCATATTGAAGAATCTGATGCTAATAAAATGGAAAGCTTAGAAATTAAAATTTTGGAAAAAATCGAAATTGCCAATCCTTACGAGTAATTAGATATTAGTCAGCATGCTCCATACGTCCTAATCGCTCCATTGCGCGTAATTCATCCTTAATATAGTACATTTTGAGTGAACTCCGCTCCCAAGGTGGGATATTAGCATCTTGCAAGACCTTTTTGAGTGATTGTGAGTGCTTTTTACCCGGTAGTTTGATGCGCTGCCCTTCGGCTCGATAACGGATAGAAAAATTTGGCAAATTTTCAAATTCTGCATGAAATGGACAAAAATTGTTATTTTTTTCTACTTGATTGTTAATAAAGTAAAGATCCCCTTGGTAACGGCGAATTTCAAATTGATCCCAGTTGACCAAAGGGTTGGCATCTTCTTTAGCCGATAATAAATCGAGAATTTGTTTCATTACCTTGTCAGAAGGTGCAAGAAATTCTAGGCTTGATAAATGGTAGCGAATGACGTTCTTAATTCTCAAGGTATCAAGCTGGGCTAATCTTTGAATATTAATTTGATGGCTGGGGTTAATCAGCTGACGTTCTTGAATATCGATCTTTGCTAACGCTTGAATAAGTGCTAAGGCCTCAGACTGATGCTTGGCACTTCGAGTTAAAGTTTTTGCCAAATTTTTGTAGGCCGTTTCTAGCTTTGGAATAATGTCTAAGCGTAAGAAATTTCTTCGAAAATTGGTATTGGTGTTACTGTCATCTTCAACCCAAGATAAGTGATTGTCTTTAGCATACTCAATAATTTCTGATTTTTTAATATTGAGCATTGGACGATAATGAACACCCTTGCCCAAAGGTTTTGATTTTGGCATAGAGGCTAAACCTGCCACGCCAGCACCACGAAAAAGCTGTAATAAAAGTGTTTCAGCTTGGTCATTTTGATGGTGTGCTGTACACAATACTTCGTTTTCTTTTAAATCAGATGACAATGAATGATAGCGTTTTTTACGTGCATTTTCTTCTAAGTTAGACTCATTTTCGATGAATATATCAACATTTGAATAAGGAATGCTTAGTTTATTACATAAGTTTTTGCAAAACTCATCCCACTCATCGCAGTGTTTTGAAAGATGGTGATTGCAATGAATGGCGCGACAATCGTCTGGATAATGTGCGTGCAGATAATGCAACAGAACAACCGAGTCGATACCACCACTTAAGGCAACAACAATGTTCTTGCCTTCAAGAGAGAGGTCTTTATTCTTTAAATTTTCCAAAACTTAAAAGTTTTTCTGCTCGAGCTTGCACCAGCTGATCCGTGGTCATTTTTCCAACTATGGTTAGTTGTTGCTTCAAAGCATCTTTGAGTAATCTACGAGCCTCGTCAGGATCTCGATGAATACCACCTAACGGTTCAGCGATAATCACATCAACCAAGTTTTCTTTTTTAAGATGCTTGCTGGTAAGTTTGAGCGATTCTGCTGCCAAGTTAGCCTTGGCAGCATCTTTGTACAAAATAGAAGCACAGCCTTCTGGTGAGATGACTGAATAGATTGAATATTCAAACATCATCATTACATCAGCCACACCAATGGCGAGCGCACCACCTGAACCGCCTTCACCAATCACCACAGAAATAATTGGAGTAGCGAGTGTTGACATCTCGAATAGGTTCTTTGCAATAGCTTCAGATTGACCACGTTCTTCTGCACCAATACCAGGGTAGGCGCCAGGCGTATCAATAAAGGTAATGATTGGCATTGAGAACTTTTCAGCCATTTTCATTAAACGTAGTGCTTTACGATAACCTTCTGGCCGCGGCATGCCAAAGTTGTATTTGATTTTGTCTTTTGTTGTTCGGCCTTTTTGTTGCCCAATAAACATCACACTTTGGCCGTCTAACTTAGCAATACCGCCAATAATAGCATGATCGTCACCAAATGCACGGTCACCATGTAATTCGGTGAACTCGTCAAATACGTCATTAATGTAATCAAGTGTGTAAAGGCGTTGTGGGTGTCTAGCCAATTGAGATACTTGCCAATCACTTAGTGACGAGAATATCTTTTTGGTTAATGCACCGCTTTTGATTTTTAATGCCTCTAACTCTTTAACAATATTAGCCTGATCCTTAATATTACAAAGCGCTTGAATCTTACCTTCTAGGTCGGCAATGGGTTGTTCAAAATCAAGATAGTCTAGGTTCATATCGCGTTAAAATTCATAGTAATAATATTGGAAATTATAGCAGATGGACTTACTCACACTACTCTCTTTAGCCTTCGCAACTTTTGTATATGCTATCTCACCTGGCCCGGGTTTATTTGCAGTATTGGCGACTTCAACACGCTATGGTGCAGTATCGGCTTTTTGGTTGTCAATTGGCCATACGATTGCCGATATGTTGTATGTGTCAATTGCCATGTTTGCACTGACAATTTTGGCGCAAATGATTGAGCAGAGCATGGTTTATGTTAAATTTTTTGGTTCTGCTTATCTTTTGTATATTGGCTATCAGCAATATGTTGCTAAAGGTGTTAGCTTTGAGACAAGAAGCGATAAAAAATCTATTATTAAACTCTTGGTCGCAGGGTTTGTAGTGGGCGGCACTAACCCCAAAAGTATTATTTATTACTTGTCTTTTTTACCGGTTTTTATTGATTTGAATAATTTAACACTAACAACAGAGGTGGAAGTGTTAAGTGTTGTTGGTATCACGGTTTTGTTTGTACTTAGCCTTGCGAATGTATTGGGTTTTAAATTACGAGCACACTTAGAAAACCCTGACGTGATTAGACGCGTGAATAAAATAACAGGCGTTACCATGATGCTGGTTGGTGTTTTTGTAGCATTATATTGAGAGCTAAATTCTGGTCAGTTCTGTTGTTTTAAGCCTAATTTATGCAAAAACCTGAAAATTTGAGTAAATTAATTATGTTAATATGAGTTAATGAAACTAATTGAGTAACAAAAATGGATGTAATTTATTGGCTAATTCCAAGTATGATTTTTGTTGGTGTCGTGCTGGTAGTGCTATTAGTAATAGGGGTTAAGAGCGGTCAGTATGAGGATTTAGAAGGCGAAGGTCAGCGCATTTTGTTTGATGAAGATGATGAGGATTTTAAGCTTTAAAAAAAATTCAAATAGGGCTTGACATACGGTTGTATTTATTGAAAATTCGCACTTAGAATACAGAAGAAAATAAAAGTAATATAAAGAGGAAAGAAAGATGGCAAAAAGTATTATTGACGGTCTATTTGGAAAGTCACCAATCAGCCCATTACAGCAACACATGACTAGTGTGCATTCGTGTGTTTCAGAGCTTAAAGGCTTTATGGTTGCCATCCACTCCCAGGACTGGGATCGGGCTGAACAAATCAGAAGCGACATTGGCACTAAAGAAGGTGAAGCCGATATTCTTAAAAAGAAATTACGCCTAAGTCTACCTTCGACCTTTATGATGCCTTTTTCTCGTCGTGATTTACTTGATCTATTACTCATTCAAGATTCTATTGCTAACATCGCCAAAGATGTTTCAGGTTTGATGATCAATCGAAAGATGACACTACCCAATGAAATTTTTGATGACATGATAGAGCTAACTAATGTTTGTATCAAAACATCAGCAACAGCGCTTAAAGCGGTTAATGGATTAGATGAGCTACTAGAAACAGCTTTTGGTAATCGTGAGCGTAAAGTTGTTGGTTCAATTATTAGCGATATTAACACTCTTGAAAGTGAATCTGACAAAATTCAACATGTCATTCGTTCTAAGTTGTTTCCATTGGAAGCAGGCCTACCTCCAGTTGATGTAATGTTTTATTATCGCGCCGTTGAATGGTTGGGTGAGTTGGCTGATTCCGCTCAAAAAGTTGGTTCTCGATTAGAAGTACTGCTAGCCAAATAAGGAGAATTCATGGAAATTATTACGCAGTATGGCGAAATATTATTAGTTTTAGCTGTTGTATTTGGTTTGTTTATGGCTTGGGGTGTAGGTGCAAATGATGTGGCGAATGCTATGGGCACCTCGGTTGGATCAGGTGCGATCACCATTAAACAGGCGATCATTATTGCCGTTATTTTTGAATTTGCTGGCGCGATCTTAGCCGGTGGTGAGGTAACAGCCACTATTCGTAAAGGTATTCTAGATGCGGCAATATTTACCGACAGTCCGCATCTATTGGTTTACGGCATGCTAGCCTCTTTATTATCCGCTGGCACTTGGTTAATGATTGCCTCAAACTTAGGCTGGCCAGTTTCAACCACACATTCAATCGTGGGTGCAATCGTGGGTTTTGGTGCAGTGGGCGTTGGTGTTGATGCCGTTGCCTGGGGTAAGGTTGGTAATATTGCCATGAGCTGGGTGGTTTCTCCAATCTTAGCAGGTAGTATTGCATTTATGCTATTTAGAAGTCTACAAAATCTAATTATTGACACCAAAAACCCATTTGACAACGCTAAAAAATATGTGCCGTATTATATGTTTTTAGTAGGCTTTGTAATTTCTTTGGTAACAATTTTTAAAGGTCTAAAGCACGTTGGTCTGAGTTTTGACGTGGGCACTAGTTACATGCTTGCGATTGGTTTTGGTGTTTTGGTTGCCGCTGTTGGTACTATCATTATTAGGCGTATTCAGGTTGATCCGAATGAAAATGAAGATTTTCATTTTACTTCAATGGAAAGAATTTTTAGTGTGTTGATGATTATCACTGCTGCCGCTATGGCATTTGCCCATGGATCAAACGACGTGGCGAATGCAATTGGCCCGTTAGCTGCAATTTATGGTGTTATTGAAAGTGGCGGTATGATTGGCACTAAGAGTGTACTACCAGTTTGGATACTACTGGTTGGTGGTGGCGGTATTGTATTTGGTTTAGTGACTTATGGTCACAAAGTAATTGCTACAGTGGGTACAGGTATTACTCAGCTAACCCCTTCACGTGGGTTTGCAGCAACCTTAGCTGCGGCAGCAACGGTTGTTATTGCATCGGGCACAGGGTTACCAGTGTCAACCACACAAGTACTGGTAGGCGCAGTTTTGGGTGTTGGTTTGGCGCGTGGTTTGGCAGCATTAGACACACGTGTGATTAACAAAATTTTCCTATCGTGGTTGATTACATTGCCTGCAGGTGCGATCATGTCAATTGTGTTTTTCTTTATACTTAAAACCTTATTTGGAGCGTAAATTATGACTTTAGAAGAAATTCAAGCCAAGCTTGAGGCGGGCGTTGAGGGCTCAACAGTAACAATGGAAGGTGATGGTTGTAATTGTTCAACCTTAGTAGTATCACCTATTTTTGAAGGCATGTCGTTGTTGGCCAGACAAAGGATGGTATTGGCATCTGTACGCGAAAATATTGATAGCGGTGAATTACACGCCTTAAGTATTAAGGCCAGAACGCCAGCAGAAAATAGCTAGATACTATTCATTTTCATGTGCAGCATGAACATGTACTTGGCTGTCAAAATCGATTGCAACTGTGATATTAATCGGCCGACAACACACCGAACAATCTTCAATATAACTTTGATTCAGTTCAGAGCAATCAATGTCTATTTCAATAATTTCGCCACAATAAGGGCAATCTATTGAATGTTGTTGTAGTTCATTCATCAATATTACGATTACTTAAGTCTTTTATAATGGCTTCACGCATTGAATCTGAGTAATTAATCCAGCCAGTGATCTCATCGCTATGACGCTTACAGCCTATACAATAGCTGTTCTTATTGTATTTACAAATATCCACGCAAGGGCTGGCGACACGCAGCAACCCTCCAGGAGGGCTTTGAATAGGTTGTTTTTCATTCATATGCTTTATTATAGTTCGCTAATGTAAAATACACACCTTTATTTCATCATAATTATTCTATGGGATTTTCAAAATTAGGCTTATCAGACTCTATTCTGAAGGCTGTTACTCAGCAAGGTTATGACAAGCCTTCACCGATTCAAGAAAAATCTATTCCTGTTGTACTAGAGGGAAAAGACTTGATGGCAGCCGCCCAAACAGGCACAGGTAAAACAGCTGGTTTCACCTTGCCAATTTTGCAGTTGTTATCAAAAGGCGAACCGACTAAATCAAACCAAGTACGTACACTGATACTAACCCCAACTCGAGAACTAGCTGCTCAAGTACAAGACAGTGTTGCCACCTATGGTAAGCACTTACCGCTCAAATCAGCCGTGGTGTTTGGTGGTGTTAAGATTAACCCACAAATGAAAAAATTACGTGGCGGTGTGGATATTTTGGTGGCTACGCCAGGCCGATTGTTAGATCTTCATTCGCAAAATGCAGTGAAGTTTGACCAGCTAGAAATCATTGTTTTCGATGAAGCAGATAGAATGCTAGATATGGGATTTTTACCCGATATTAAGAGAATTTTGAAGACGTTACCTCCTAAAAGACAGACGTTAATGTTTTCAGCTACTTTCTCTGATGACATTAGAAAACTGGCAAAATCTTTAGTTCATAACCCAGTTGAGATTTCAACAACCCCACGCAACACGACGGTTAAATCAGTTAAACAGTGGATTCATCCAGTGGACAAGTCTAAGAAGCAGGCGTTATTGACACACCTAATTAAAGAACATAGTTGGTATCAAGTGCTGGTGTTTAGTCGCACCAAGCACGGTGCTAATCGTATCGCAACTCAGTTGGGTAAAAAAGGCATTACAGCAGCTGCCATTCATGGCAACAAGTCCCAAGGTGCGCGTACACGTGCATTGGCTGATTTCAAAGCCGGCAAGGTTAATGTGTTAGTAGCAACCGATATTGCCGCTCGAGGTATTGATATTGTTGAACTGCCTCACGTGGTTAACTTCGACCTGCCAAATGTGCCAGAAGATTATGTACACCGTATTGGTCGTACCGGCCGCGCAGGCTCAAAAGGCGAGGCCATTTCTTTGGTGAGTGCTGATGAAGCAAAGCAGCTTTTAGATATTGAACGCTTGATTCAAAATAAACTTGATCGTATTATGGTGGATGATTTTGTACCTGACCATGACGTACCAGAATCACTTAAAAATCAATTACCACCTAAGAATAAAAAACCAAAAAAGAATAAGCCTCGTAACAAGCCAAGATACGGCAAAGACAGTAATTCTAAAGATAAAAAGCCTAATAAAAAGAGAAGTTTTTGGGATTCTAAGAAAAAATCTAAAAGTAAATAAGGTTGCGATATGAGCTGGTGGACAACAGTTTTAGGCGGGGCATTTGGTTTTATACTGGGTGGACCACTCGGTGCAATGCTTGGTGTGGCGTTCGCGGGTAATCTTTCTAAAGGTAAATCTAATTTTGGTGGTTTTGGTCAGGCTCATCATTTAGGCGATCAACAGCGCGTTCAAGCGGCATTTTTTAGTAGTCTATTCTCAGTCATGGGCTATATTGCCAAAGTTGATGGCAAGGTATCAAAGTCTGAAATTCTCTTAGCACAGCAAGTGATGCAGCATATGCAACTGGCAGATGACATGCAGAAGGTTGCTAAAGAATTATTTAATCAAGGTAAGCAAGATAGCTTCAATCTAGACGAAGTGCTTGAGCAGTTTCGTCTTGAAAGTCACAGACGTACACATCTAGTACGCATGTTTTTAGAAATCCAAATTCAAGCCGCTTATGCTGATGGCGTGCTGGACGATAAAGAACACGATGCACTTAAATACATCGCACAAAAACTACACTTTTCACTTCACGAACTAGAAAATTTAATTCAGCAATTTGCCGCGACTAGTCATCACGCTAATAAATTAACCATTGACGATGCCTACGTGATATTGGGTGCAGATAAAGACCTAACTGACAAAGAACTCAAGCGAGTCTACCGTCGATTGCTAGCACAACATCATCCAGATAAACTAGTCGCTAAAGGCTTGCCAGAGGAAATGATGACAATCGCCAAAGAAAAAACCCAAGAGATTATCCAGGCTTACGAGCTTATCAAAAAACAACGTGGTATGCGCTAAATTCAGTAAAAAACCATAGGAAAAAAATATGAAAATTAAACTAATTACACTCTTAATAACATTGGTAGTATCGCTATCTACCCAAGCTGGCCTTTGGGAAAAAATGACGACTATGGGCGCCACAACCGTTAAGCCATCATCTGAATACTTGATCGAAACTGCGGGTTGGAATATCCGCGTGTATGAGTGGATCCCAGCTGACAATCCAAACGCACGTTGCATGTTTGCTGCAGGTTCACAGAAAGGCGGTGTTGCGTGTTATTCGATTAACGACTAACTAATCGTTATGCCTAACTCTATAGTTATTTCGATTATAGAATCTATGATGTTTCCAGATTTTAGCGCTTTATATCAGCGTAAAGGCCTCACAGAGCTTGGAGTTAACAGTATTCGTAAAGCCACCACATTGGTTAAAAAGCAAACAGCAGATTTTATTGTGGTAGAATTTTTCTATGCTTATAGTACTAATTATAGTGGCATCTATAAGTCCAACATAGAGGGTTTATTAGTCAGTCTCATTAAGTACTCACCTGATACCAAAGTGATTGTCTTGGTAAAAAAGAAGGAAATGCAGTTTATTAATGTGCTCAATGCTGTGGATTATCCAGTGCATGGCGTATTGCAATTGCCAACCTCAATAGCACAAATGGAAAGTCTACTAGATATTTAATATTTGCACTAATTTTTTTGGCTGTTTTTGATATACAATTACGCCTGTGAAATTAATAAATAACCTCTTCATTTTTTTATTGTTAGGCACACTAAGTGCAGTTAGTTTTGCGTCTGGATTTAATGATAATTATATCGAATATGGTCACACTAAAGACACAGCTACAGATTTAAATAAAGGCTTTATTGTTAGGGGTTCGCACCAGTTTAAAAATACGGTTATCATTACGGGAGGCTATCGTATAACTGATAATAATGCTAGCTATGAACGTGAGTTTTATGAATTAGGCTTTGGTAAGAATATATCAATGAATGACAAGTCAGATATTACATTACAGGCGTCAACTCATTATTTTAATGGTGAATACACGCCGCCTTCGTTGAGCACTGAGAATTCTCAAGCTAATTTTCATTCTGTTAGTGTCGGTGTTAGAGGTTTGTTAACTGGCACAACTAGGGCGAGTGCTAGTTACACTAATCAAATTTCATGTGGAACAAGCATGAATGATAATTTTTTAACTCTGAAAGTTGTTAGGGATTTAACTCAAAATTTTCATTTAGTTGCTGAAGCTATAGAGTTAACGAATAACAATAAAACTAACAGTCTTAATATTCTATTAAGGCATAGTTTCTAACCGACAGATAATTATTAATTTGGTGGAGATGGCGGGAATTGAACTGATGCTTTAAACCCTTATAAATAAAGGTTTTTAATAAATAGTAAATAAATTCTACTCACAAATCTACTCACAATTATTTATTTATCTAATAGCAATTTACAGTAATATTTAGAATTTAACAGCTAGCTCAACTTCACCTAATTCCACTTTACCAGACTTCCAGCCACTAGCTTTAACACTAAGTAATGTATCACCTGACTTACCAGTAATCGATATATCAGCCATAGCAGTGAAGACAGTGATGTGATGAGTGCTGTTGTTAATAACTATTGTTAAATTAATATTAACAAGGTAATAACAATACTAATTGCATGGTTAATATTTGATAGACTATCCGCCTGATATTTACACTAACTTGCAACCCCCTGGGGGAGGCTCAATTGTTGGTGCTGATGTATTAATTAACCACCACTTGTATATCGAATCAAAATTGAACTACCTACCTACTAGTGCAATTAATTGAGTTTCCCAATTTATAACAATTTGTTTGTGTGGTTTGTGGTTGGAATGATTTCTGTATAGTTTGCATGGCTTTCATAGAGCTTATTGCTTCTTGTGTTGTAGTACCGCGCCATGCGAAATTTGGCTTAGTTCCAGGACCTCCACATTTAAATGTTAGTGCATACCATGTAGTTGGACCAGGAATGTAATCAGCAAGAATTCCACCTGCGTGAGAGTCACTGTAAATGGTTGTAAAAGTTCTGCCATTACATTGTTTATAAGCATCTTCTAGGCATGACTCTGGGGTATTTGTACACTTAACTTTATAAGCATCTGTTCCATATGCACTTGTTTTAACCACTTCATCCTTTCCAGCACAACTGGACAGTATCATTGATACTATAATTATGATCCCAACTTTCTTATAATTAAAAATCATTAGTTTTCCTATTAAAGTTATGATTCATTTTGAATTCTAACACAAGTTTAAATTATATTAATTACATTATGCAATTAAACGTTATGGTATGATTCTTACCAAGTTGCCATAACTTGTTGTTTTAACATCAATAAGCGGCACACATCAGGACCTGATGCCTACTAGATAATCTTCAACTGAAGACCTGCTAGTCAAGCAGATAATCCTCCAAGAGAATATAACGCTTACCTTTAC
>CAJVCM010000020.1 GCA_910595815.1 Candidatus Thioglobus plumae
TTACAAAGATTGATTTACGCATTGCCAAAATTGTAAAAGCACAGCACGTTGAAGGTGCAGATAAACTCTTGCAACTCACACTTGATATTGGTGAAGAAAATACACGTAATGTTTTTGCTGGCATCAAGGCGCATTACAATCCAGAAGATTTAGAAGGGCGCTTAACAATGATGGTAGCCAATCTAGCACCAAGAAAAATGAAATTTGGTATTTCTGAAGGTATGGTATTAGCTGCCGGTGATGGCAAATCACTACACATTTTATCCCCAGACTCAGGTGCAAAGCCAGGAATGAAAGTCAGCTAGTAATTTCCGAAGTCTTTTAAATTAACTCTTAAAAATTAAAACTTCAAGTTGTTGATGTCCTGAGTTTCTTTAATCTCTATCTTTGTAGGTTTTTTTGTTTCTGGCGCTTTACCAGTCGTAATCACTTTTTGAGAGTAGGCATGTCTTGCAGCATCAAAGACCGTCAAATGTAGAACTGTTTTATTAGGTGAATTAGTTGCTACATCGAAAATTGATCGACATCTTCCTAGGCTACTTCCACCGCATTTAAGAAACTGCAAGGATAAACCTACGCCTTGCTTTTTTGGATGAACGACAGAAGTACTATTTGCAGATGTACGTTCTATTTTTGCATCGCCCCAAGCCATTATAGGAAGTGGCATAATAAAACTGTTATCTAGAGCGCCAGAATCAGGATCCCCATATTTTTTTATAATTTTTTTAGCAAGTGCTCTTGCATCTGAAATATCTATCAATATATATCTATCTATTTGATACACCTCTCGACTAATAAAATCACTTTGAAATTCAACAACATCAGTAGCTGAATTATCAAATCTGCACATATATTGATCGCCTGTGAACCAATTGTCGATTGCCTCCATTTTGCATGGAAGTCGGTCGGTTTTAATACCATTGTGATAATCTAATATTTTAAATTCATTAGCAATACTGCTTGATGAAAAAAGCGCTAGAAATAATAAGGATAGAGTTGGTTTAGTCATATTCATAAATGATGATTATATCAATTAATACAAATTCTTGAATTTTAATCGTAATTCTTTATATTATGTATAATTTATTTTCTTTGGAGAGATGTCAGAGTGGTTTAATTTGCTCGCTTGGAAAGCGGGTGTACGGTAACGTACCGAGGGTTCGAATCCCTCTCTCTCCACCATATTTTCCATTAAAAATCAATGACTTACAAAATGTCATTTGCCACTTTTTTGAGTATATTTGAGTATATTTGACTTGAATTGCCACTTTTTTGCCACTTTTTTTTAGCGATCAAAAATACTGAATTTTGATGTATTTATTTTTTAGTTAAGAAAAGTTACTGTGGGACAGAAACCCTCGGTACATTTGTAATTTGATAGGGCTCTATTTGAGATAAAATTAGATACATCTCTAACAATTAATGAGTAATTATGTGGAATAAAATAATTCTAGAAAAAATGCCTAGTATGTCTAGCACTTTGACAATTTCAAAGTCTGGCATTTCTTTTTCATCAAAATTTATTAAATCTAATGAATTAGAGTATAAAGCGGGGATAGAGTTTTTTGAAGATATAGATAATGAATACACCTTAGGCTTTAGGTTTTTGGATGAGACGGGAAAGCCTGGTACATTAGCCCTCATAATGAAAAAAGGAGCGGCTGGAAAATCATTAAAAGCTACAGAATTGATTAACAAGAAAAAAGTTTTATCTAAAATTCAAAAAGATCCTTTAAAAGAAAACAGAATGTTTGAAATTAAAAAATCAAAAGAAGACAAGACGATGTTTTATATTGACTTAGCTCCTATATTTGAGAATAGTATAAGTTTTTCTGGTGTTGGGAATCTATCTGATGATGCTACTGGGATTTATAGATATCTAGATGAAAATAACAATGTAATTTATATTGGGAAAGGACGAATAAAGAATCGAGCAAAATCACCAGAGAGAGGTGAATGGGGTGTTGGCACAATAGAGTATTCTATTATCAATGATGATGATATGATGTACGATTGGGAAGAGTACCACATTGCTAGATTTGTAAATCAAAATGGCAGAAAACCTGTGTTTAATATAATTATGGGTAACAAGAAAAGTAATGATTAGATCTTTTGCCACTTTTGCCACTTTGATGCCACTTTTTTTTCAATTGTGCTTTCATAGCAGTGGTTTCAGACGATGTACCGCGGGTTCGAATCCCTCTCTCTCCACCATTATTATTTATTAATCATACTCATATGAAGCCAGATTTCAAGCCTACAGATATCGTTAAGACCATCACTACATTAACTCAAAAAGGATTAAAGGTTGTTGATCAGGCAACCCTGGGCACTAATTGGAATGATGTTGTTGCCCCTTTAGATGAATTTGAATTCGAGCTAGGGCAGCACACCAGTGTTAATTCGCATTTAAATTCAGTATTATTTAGTGAGGAGTTTAATACTGAATATGAAAAAACCCTACCGTTAATTACCAATTTTTATTCTGAAATTAGCACCAATAAAGCCTTATATCAAGCTTATAAAAACCTTAAAAAGACTGATTTAAACGAGCAACAAAAACACATTATTAAAGATGCTGTTGAAGGTTTTGAGTTATCCGGTGTTGGCTTGGAAGGCGAGCAGTCAGTTCGTTTTAAAGCCATTAAAGAACGATTGAGTTTGCTTAGTAATCAGTTTTCTAAAAATAGCTTGAAAGCAACTAATGAATGGACAAAAATTGTAACTAAGGACGATCTTAAGGGTTATGACGAAGACCAACTAGCCAAAATTAAAACTGGTAAAGGTTATGAAATCAACTTGCAAGTGCCGGTGTATATGGATGTAATGACGTATGCAGATAATCGAGCACTCAGAGAAGAGGTTTATAAAGCTTATGTTTCTCGTGCATCTGAGGTAGGCATTACCTCTAGTGAGTTTGATAATAAGAGCACCATGGGTGAAATCTTGTCTTTAAGATTGGAGATGGCGCAAATTTTAGGGTTTAATAATTACGCCGAACTTTCTGTTGAGTCGAAGATGGTTGAATCTTATCAGCAGATTGTTGATTTTTTGAATGACTTAGTTGATCGATCTAAACCTCAAGCACAAAAAGAATTAGAGGAGTTAAGAATCTTTGCTGGGATTGAGATGATGCCTTGGGATTTGAGTTATTATTCTGAACAACTTAAAGCGAAAAAATTTGGATTTAAGAAGACTGACCTGACACCATATTTTCCAGAGCAACAAGTGTTGAGTGGTTTGTTTAGTACTATTGAAAATCTTTACCAGGTTCGAATAGAAGTTGTTGACGAGCCTTCTTATCATAAAGATATTAGAGTGCTAGAAATTACCAATAAAAGCGGATTGGTAGGGCGAATTTATTTAGATGTATACGCCAGAAAAGATAAGCGAGGTGGCGCCTGGATGGCAGACTATCAACCCTTGATGGACGACAAGAAACCGGTTGCTTTTGTGGTGTGTAATCTAAATTCACCTAACGAAGGCAAGCCTGCCTTGTTTGAGTTCGACGAAATAGTAACTCTATTCCATGAATTTGGCCATGCGCTACATCACGTGCTTACCAAGGTGAAATACCCGTCGGCTGCAGGTATTGCAGGCGTGCCTTGGGATGGGGTTGAGCTACCAAGTCAATATATGGAATTTTTCTGTTATGAATACGATGTGGTTAAATTATTATCTAGGCATTGGAAAACAGGCGAGACATTGCCCGATGAATTATTTACAAAGTTGATTGATTCTAAAAACTTCCAGTCGGCCTTAGCAATGTTACGTCAATGTGAATTTTCCTTATGGGATATTCAAACACATTCATCTACTAAAGATACTTATGAAGTTTTAGCTCAAGTGCGCACCCAAACTGCACTAATGCCGAGTGTTGAAGAGAGTCGATTTTTAAACACTTTTGGGCATATTTTTAGTGGTGGCTATGCAGCAGGTTACTTCAGCTATAAATGGGCAGAAGTGTTGGCAGCAGATGCTTATGATTATGTGCAATCGCAAGGTGGAATAGGCTCAAAAGCATCACAATCTTTCATGCATCACATCTTAGAAACAGGTGGCAGTTTAGATTTTATGAGTCAGTATATTAAGTTTAGAGGATGCGCTCCCAGCCTAGAGGCCTTACTTAAATCGAATAAAATAGACAATTGTGGTATTTAAATTAAATTTGTTGAAATTTTACTAAAATACTCATTAGGTAATCCAGTTTTACTGTTAAAATAAATCCGTTAGTTAATAAAGTTTACAATTAAATCTGAGGAGAGAGAAATGAATAAAATTAAAGGCCTGTTTTTGGCTTTAACATCAGCATTATTTATTAGTGGAATACTAGTAACAAATACGTTAGCGGCAGGCCCACATGAAGGTGTGGCCTGTCTTGGTTGTCACAGTGTTCACTTTGCGGTAGATGATAAAGCCTTTGCAGTAAAAAATACAACAATGATTAACCCGATCAATGGTGAATCACTAGATGGTTTGGTTGCAGCTAAATGTTTAGGTTGTCATGAAACACAAGAATTAGGTGGTGCGGGTATTAGACCGATTCACTTGCATACCACTCACCCAATTGGAATTATTCCAAACCCAAGAGTTGCGGATGTACCTGATAATTTACTTAAAGAAGGTAAGTTAGATTGTATTAGTTGCCACGAACCACATCCATCAAACCCTAACTTTATGTACTTACGTGTAGATACAGGTAGTTATGGTGAAAACTTACAGAAATTCTGTGTAACTTGTCACTCAGCTAAGGCAGATATGAAGTTAATTGGTGTCGAGTCAGTAGATTCACTTGAATTGTTTAGTGCAATGGACCAACAAGCCGGTGCGAAGAACTTTAGACGTGATGAAGTGGTTACAAATAATCCTTCTGTAGAATACATCAAGCCTTTAGGCGTCATTCCTGCGAATGACATCTTGCCTAACTACTTGAAGAAGCCTGCATGGGTTAATGAGCCAGAGTTCAATCCACTAGTTCAGTAACACATTCAAGTAACAACATTAAAAGGCCCGCTTAACGCGGGCCTTTTTTTTGCAAATAAATAAAACAAACGAGGGTAGCTATTGGTAAAATTCTATCTATATTTTATTAGGAGATGTAATGATTAAATTTATACTAAGCGTGGTGGTAGTTCTGGCTTTGATTGGTGGTGCGATCCAGTTCAAATCAACGGATCAGAGCTGGTCTTTAGTGGTTAATAAAGAAGCAGCAATGAGTAGCGTGCAAAATGGCGCAGTAAAAATTTATGACTTTGGAAGTGAGCTAGTTAGTGACGCCGATAAGATTAAAGGCGTTGATTTAGCTATAGAAAGGTAAGTTTAAATCTTAGATAATAAGATCGTACCATTGGTACCACCAAATCCAAACGAATTAGAAATAGCATAATTCATTTTCATTTCTCGTGCTTTGTTAGCGCAATAATCTAAATCACAATCAGGGTCTTGATTGATGATATTAATCGTTGGCGGTGCTATTTGATCTCGTAAAGCTAGTGCGGTAAATATAGCCTCAATACCGCCAGCAGCACCAAGTAGATGTCCTGTCATTGATTTGGTAGAACTCATCACAATGTTATAGGCGTGATCACCTAAAGCTAATTTAGCTGCATCTGTTTCTGCTTGATCGCCTGCTGGTGTTGAAGTGCCGTGGGCATTGATATAGTCAATTTGGTCAGCATTTACACCCGCATTGCGCATTGCATTTTTCATACAGCGCGCTGCACCTTCGCCACCTTTAGAAGGTAGGGTCATGTGATAAGCATCACCACTCATGCCATAACCTAAAACTTCAGCGTAGATTTTTGCGCCACGAGCTTTAGCATGCTCATACTCTTCCAATACAACCACACCAGCGCCATCACCCAGTACAAAACCATCACGATCTTTATCCCAAGGGCGAGAGGCAGTTGCTGGGTCATCATTACGAGTAGATAGTGCGCGAGCAGCGGCAAAGCCACCTAAGCCACAATTGGTAGTTGACATTTCTGCACCGCCAGCAACCATGACATCGGCATCGCCATATTCAATTAAACGAGAGGCATCACCGATATTATGTGTACCGGTTGTACAAGCAGTGACAATAGCGAAATTAGGGCCTTTCAAGCCGTATTTGATAGAAAGGTTGCCCGAAATCATATTAATGATAGAAGAGGGTACAAAGAAGGGTGAAATACGTTTAGCGCCTTTTTCTCTAAAAAGATCGGCTGTACGTTCAATCGTGCCTAAGCCACCAATGCCGGCACCAATAGCAACACCAATGCGTTCAGCATTTTCTTCGGTGACTTCAATGCCAGAATCTTCAATTGCTTGAATGCCTGCTGCCATGCCGTAATGAATAAAAGTATCCATTTTTTTGGCGTCTTTAGGTTTGAGATAATCTGTAATTTCGAAATTTTTAACTGAGCCACCAAATTTGACAGCCTGACCTTCGGTTTCAAGATTGGTGAGCGAATTAATACCAGACTTACCCGCAAGAATATTTGACCAAGATTCTTCAACACTATTCCCAACCGGTGAAACGATGCCCATACCGGTAATAACAACTCTTCTTTTGCTCATAATTATTTCTTAATTAAGATAAAAAAAGGCGCTTAATTCTAAGAAAAAAGCGCCTTATTCGTTTATATCACTAAACGGAAATTACAAATTATTGTTAACGTAGTCAATCGCTTGTTGAACAGTTGTAATATTTTCTGCTTGATCGTCAGGGATTTCACAGTCAAACTCTTCTTCAAGAGACATTACCAACTCAACAGTATCTAAAGAATCTGCGCCTAAATCGTCAATAAAAGAAGCATTGTTGTCAATGTCGCCACTTACGTCTAATTGCTCAGCTACAACTTTCTTTACTCTTTCTTCGATGCTCATTTGTTATTTCCTTAATAGATTAAAACTATCATTTTATCTCCAAATAGTACCCATGCAAGACTAAATTTAAAATATTTATTGGTATCGGGTAGGGTCAGAAATTCCGGCAGACTTAAAGCCAATTTTTCGATATTCACAAGCATCGCAAACACCGCATGCCTCGCCTTTATCATTGGCTTGATAACAGGTGGTTGTTAACGAGTAATCCACCCCTAAAGACAAACCTATTTTTATAATATCAGCCTTATTAAGATCAATCAATGGGGTGACGATAGAAAGCTTTTGACCTTCTACACCTTGTTTAGTAGCGAGGTTAGCCATAGTTTCAAAAGCATCGATGTAAGCTTGTCGGCAATCGGGGTAGCCCGAATAATCAAGCGCATTAACACCGATAAAGATAGATTGACAATCTAGTACTTCAGCCCAAGCCATGGCAAAAGATAAAAAGATGGTGTTACGTGCGGGTACGTAAGTAATGGGGATTTCATCACTTTCTTTAAATTCAGGCACTTCAATATTTTCATCAGTGAGTGCCGATCCACCAAAATCTGATAAAGAAATATGCATGATACGATGCTCAACAGTGTCAAAATGTTTGGCGATCTCGGCAGCTGAGATTAATTCTGATTTTTGTTTTTGCCCGTAATCAAAGCTCAGTGCGTAACATTCAAACCCTTGGGATTTGGCAATGGCAAGGGTGGTACTAGAATCTAGGCCGCCGGAGAGTAAGACAACAGCCCTAGACATTAGCTAAATTACCTTTTTCTTCTAGCCATTTTTTACGGTCTGGCGCGCGTTTTTTACTCAGTAGCATGTCCATAGTTTGAAAAACTTGTAATGGATTCTCTAGTGTAAGTTGGATGAGGCGCCTAGTGTCAGGCAGCATGGTGGTTTCTCGCAGTTGAGAAGGATTCATTTCCCCTAAACCTTTAAAACGTTGAACTTGGATCTTAACACGTTTATTTTCACTCTCAATTTTTCTAACGATTGCATCTCTTTCATTATCATCTAATGCGTAATGTACTTGCTTGCCCGCATCGACCCTATATAAGGGTGGCATAGCAACATAGATATGACCTTCTTTAATGAGTTTGGGAAAGTGCTTAACAAACAAAGTGCAAATCAGAGTGGCAATGTGTGCCCCGTCAGAATCGGCATCTGCAAGAATGCAAATTTTTCCGTATCTAAGGCCGCTCAAATCTTCACTGTTGGGCTCGAGACCAATAGCAACACTGATATCGTGTATTTCGTTACTGGCCAATACCTGATCAGAATCCACTTCCCAAGTGTTTAAAATCTTACCTCGAAGCGGCAAGATGGCTTGGTATTCTTTGTCTCTTGCTTGTTTGGCAGAACCACCAGCCGAATCACCCTCAACTAAAAATACCTCAGTTTGATCGAGATCATTGCTAGTACAGTCTGATAATTTTCCTGGCAGGGCAGGACCACTGACAATTTTTTTACGGATAATTTTTTTGCCAGTTTTGAGCCTTGCTTGCGCATTCATAATGGCCAGTTCGGCAATTTTTTCAGCAACAGAAGTGTGTTGATTTAGCCAAAGACTGAATGCGTCTTTGACAACGTTAGTGACAAAACCTGCGCTTTCGCGTGACGAGAGTCGTTCTTTGGTTTGCCCAGAAAACTGAGGATCCAACATTTTGATGGATAACACATAAGCAATTTTTTGCCAAACATCATCGGGTGTGAGTTTGATATTTTTAGGCAACAAGCTTCTAAATTCACAAAACTCTTTCAACGCATCAGTTAGACCTGATCGCAAGCCATTGACATGCGTACCACCATTGGTAGTTGGAATAAGATTGACATAGCTTTCAGCCACAACGTTGGTGTTGTATTCAGTCCAAGCCAATGAGCAATTGAGTTGCTGCTCGTCAGAAGCAAAATCAACCACAAAAGGGGTGACTGGCAAACAATCAAGACCGTCCAGCGCCATGGATAAGTAATCTTTAAGTCCTTCTTTGTATATCCATTTGTCAGTCGTGTCATCAATTTCATTATAAAAGTTGATTTCCAGCCCTGGACATAAGACCGCTTTAGATCTAAGGTTGTGACGTAATTTACTGACTGAGAATTTAATCGTGTCAAAAAATTGTGCATCTGGTTTGAACTTAACCGTGGTGCCTGTATTACGTTTACCAACACTGCCAATTTCTTCTAAGTCGGTTTTTTTAAAACCATCAGAAAAAGTAATATAGTGTTCCATTGAATTGCGTTTAATCCAAATTTCAACTGAAGTCGATAGGGCATTAACCACTGAAATACCCACACCATGTAAACCGCCCGAAAACTGATAAGAGTCATTAGAAAACTTACCACCGGCATGAAGCTTGGTTAGAATAACTTCAACACCTGGCACACCCTCTTTAGGGTGAATATCAACTGGCATACCACGACCATCATCTTCAACAGATAATGAGCCATCTTTATAAAGTACCACTTTGATTTTTGATGCGTGACCTGCAACGGCTTCGTCAACACTGTTGTCGATTACTTCCTGAGCTAGATGATTTGGGCGCTCAGTATCGGTATACATGCCCGGACGCTTTCGTACTGGCTCTAGGCCGGTTAAGACCTCAATTGACGAGGCGTCATAATTACTCATAATGTTTTCAAGTGATGTTTTTGGCAAGTATCATACCAAAAAAAAGCCCCATAAAATGGGGCTTTTTTTTGTTACTCAATAGATAACTTTATGTTGTTATCCATATTGATTCATAGGATCACCACCGCCAGCAGGGCCAGCTGAAGG